>NZ_MBQA01000075.1:0-270 GCF_001709235.1 Pseudoalteromonas sp. BMB | reverse complement strand
AATTGCGAATTCTATGAAGATAAACTATGATGGTGCTCTGTTTGGGGAATCTGATTTTGCGGGGCTGGGTGTGGCGATTCGAAACTCAAATGGCAAGGTTCTGGCTGCCCTCTCTGAAAAGATTTTGAAACCTCATTCTGCAGAATTAGTGGAGATCCTGGCTGCTCGGCGTGCAGTGATGTTTTCCAGAGATTTGGGCTTCCAAAATCCTGTTTTTGAGGGCGACTCCTCTTTGGTAGTAAAACTTCTTCAGGATCGGTGCGTGTCTCT
>NZ_MBQA01000074.1:0-317 GCF_001709235.1 Pseudoalteromonas sp. BMB | reverse complement strand
GAAAAAGAGAAGGCTCAAATGAAGGGTGAACTTGACGATGTCAGATCCAGCGTGGACCATGTAAATAAGGAAAAGGCAAACGCAGAAAAACAGGCCAAGCAGTTGGAGATGCAGCTCACAGAGGTTCAAGGAAAGATGGACGAGGCCCACCGATCTTTGGGTGACTTTGATGCTGCTAAGAAGAGGTTAACCGTCGAAAACACAGAGCTCACAAGGCAACTTGAAGATGCCGAATCGCAGATCAGCCAACTTAGCAAACTCAAAACATCCCTCCAGACACAGTTGGATGACACAAAGAGGATGGCTGATGAAGAGAG
>NZ_MBQA01000073.1:0-794 GCF_001709235.1 Pseudoalteromonas sp. BMB | reverse complement strand
CCTGTCTCTTCATCCTCTCTTCTAAATCGTACTTCTCGCTCTCAAGTGTAACGATTTTGTTCCACAATTCCTCGGCGATCTCTTTGAGTTTTCCAGAGCCAAGTCCTTCAATGTTCAAAGGTTTCACTCTGTAAGTGAGGGCAATGGTTTTGTCTTCAGCAAGCTGTTCCTTGGATTTCATCATCTCGAGCCTTGCCTGTTCCACATTGCTTAGCTTATCGAATCCGCCAACGGGCATGACAGGACCGCCAGATTCGGACTTCTTCTGGATGACGAAGTTGGGTTTCACTCCCTCCTTCTGCTTCTTCTGCTCCTCAAGCATGGCTTGCCTCTTCTTTTCGGCGTCTTCTAGACGTTTCCTTTTTGCTTCAGCTTCCCTCTGCTTCTTCTCTTCTATTTCTCGTTGTCTTAGCTCTTCCTGTTTCTTCTTCAGTTCCATAAGACGCTTCTCCTGTTCAGCTCTTGTCACTTTTCGTTTCGCTTGGCGTTCCTTCAGCTTCCTAAGTTCTTCCTCTTCCTTGGCGCGCTGCTTCCTCCATTGATCAATGTACTCCTGCCACATTGCCTCATCCTCTTCCTTCTTCTTCCTCAGCTTCTCCTCCATGGCGATCTCGGCTTCAGTCATTTTCGGTTGTGATTCTTCTCTGGCTTTCTGTCCGCTTGAACTCTTTTTCCTTCCGGAATCTTCGTCCTCCTCCTCGGATTCACTTGTTCAGCTAGGTAATACACTTATGCCAATCCCCAAAACTTATCTTGGGTAATGGTATCTTCTAAAAAATGCACCAGAAGATTTT
>NZ_MBQA01000072.1:0-439 GCF_001709235.1 Pseudoalteromonas sp. BMB | reverse complement strand
ATTCTGCATCAAAAGTTGTTTCAAGAGCTACCTGAGCATCTTTGACAATACCCTTAAAGACGTCGCTCTCAGCAGCTTCGGCAAGACATCCGCCATGTTTCAAGTACTTGGTTCTAAGTTCTGATCCTGGAGTGCAAAACTCTTTTTCTGCTGACGCTCCTCCTCCGACAAAAAGTTGCAGAAATTCTCTCTGCAGGGGTGTCAGACACTTGGTGGTGTAATTTCCTCCACATTCTCTCACTTCGTCACCAACTTCGCACCACTCCGTTACTTTTTCGTCATTATCTGGAATTCCGTTACTCTGGAAGTGAAACATCAATGTCGCCATGCACAAATCCAGTTCCTTTCCATGACACTGCTGAGATGATACATGGGATACTCCTATGACAAGGAGCAGCAAAGCTGAGTAAAAGATCGGAAGAGCACATGTTTGAACTCC
>NZ_MBQA01000071.1:0-263 GCF_001709235.1 Pseudoalteromonas sp. BMB | reverse complement strand
ACAACGACGGCGTGTACGTGCTGGCGGCCACCAACGCGCCGTGGGACATCGACCCCGCGCTGCGCCGCCCGGGCCGCCTGGACCGCACGCTGCTGGTGCTGCCGCCGGACGACGCCGCGCGCGAGCAGATCCTGCGCGGCTACCTCTCCCGGCGCCCGGTGGAGGGGGTGGACCTGCGCCGCCTGGTGAAGGGCACCGACGGGCTGACCGGTGCGGACCTGGCGCACCTCGTGGACACCGCCGCCGAGCGGGCGATGATGGAC
>NZ_MBQA01000070.1:0-424 GCF_001709235.1 Pseudoalteromonas sp. BMB | reverse complement strand
GATGGTTTAACCATAAGTTGGGTCCAAGCTTGGCTTGTTGCTTGCACATTCTGTGTTTCCAAACTGTTCACCTTTGTCCATGCTAAGGCATCCAGCACCACCACCAAATCCGTATCCCTTAGGTCCGAACTTCCTTCCGTAACACTGTTTGCAGAATAGATCTCCTGCGTGTTCTGTGGCGTTTGTGCTGTCTAACCTCTTGTGGCAGAGACCGCATTTGAAGCATGTTTTGTGCCACTTGGCGCCTGCCGCCAACATCTCCTCAGCGGCGTAGACTGACTTGCCACATTTCGGACACTTGGCCTGTTCAACGGGCTTGAAGGGCATGGTGATGGCTTTCTTGTTTCTCTCTTTTGACCGCGAGCACTAAAAGAAGTTTTTCCGCTTGGGGAACTGAATCAGCTCTAGCTGTGAAGTCGTAGGT
>NZ_MBQA01000069.1:0-558 GCF_001709235.1 Pseudoalteromonas sp. BMB | reverse complement strand
CAGATTTCAGGTTGGCGCGGAACTCGTTGCTAGTCTTCTTGGCTGCTCTCATGAGTTTCTCAAACTTGCCCATCTCGAATTTGGAGATCTTCTTCAGTGGTGGTTTAATGAATTTGCCACGCAGGTCGTTGACTTGCATGTTCAGCTCGCTGATCACATAGTCCTTCTGCCTAACAGCGTATTCCAAATCATACTTGGCGTCTTCCAGCTGAGAGATCCTGTTGTGGTATTCTTTGCAGATGGCCAGTAAGGCAGCTTCATTAATTCCGTCCAAGTTCTTTGCAGGTCCGCACCTTTGGCTAATAGTTCTCTTCCTCTCCTCTGCTTTTCTCTCCTGTTCCTTCTTCAATTCCTCAGCGGCCTTTTTCCTCAACAAGGTCCTCAACTTCTTCTTACGGGCTGGGGTCATGAAACCCTTCTTAGCCTTCTTGCCAGCGGCTGCGGCTTCCAGCCGAGCCCTGACCTCTGCCTTCTTCCTCTCCTTCTCATCCATAGCCTTCTGCTTCGCCTCATCCGCCATGTTTCACCGAATTGGACCCATCTATGAAGGTTATGCTC
>NZ_MBQA01000068.1:0-223 GCF_001709235.1 Pseudoalteromonas sp. BMB | reverse complement strand
CCCCTTGGAATCGATTGATGTTCTCCATCATCTTGAACTGACCTCCGGATGTGTTAATCTTTTGGATGCATCCGGGCATCAGTTTATTCATTAAGGTGCAAAGGACAGTTCCATCTCTCAGAACTTCTTCATATGGACCAGCGGGCAGTTTCTGCCCCAGGATTCCTTCAATCCATTGCAGGACCTCGGCTTCCAATTGAGGGTCTCTCTTTCCAGCAAGCTT
>NZ_MBQA01000067.1:0-381997 GCF_001709235.1 Pseudoalteromonas sp. BMB | reverse complement strand
ATATTTAATTATCCTTACTTTTTAGAGTTGGTATTTTAACCATTTGCTATCAAATGTAAATGTTTTTGTCTGGATTCTCCACTGGCATTCTTTCACTATTTACGTTTTAAACCACAAGCTTGAAACTACCATTGGCGTGGTCACCCATCCTCAAGTACAATTAGCGTTTTCGTTTGCAACACACCGGAACCTTCCAATGGAAATCAAAGTAAATTACCTCGACAATCTCAGAATTGATGCCAGATTTGACGACTTTTCTGTCATTGCGGATCAGCCAATTCGCTATAAAGGCGATGGTTCAGCACCAAGTCCATTTGACTACTTTTTAGCTTCTTCAGCGCTTTGTGCTGCTTACTTTGTGAAGGTGTATTGTAATGCGCGTGACATTCCAACGGATGGAATTCGTGTGGCGCAAAACAACATCGTTGATCCTGAAAATCGTTATAACCAAATTTTTAAAATACAGGTGGAGCTCCCAGAAAGTATTTCTGAAAAAGATCGCCAAGGTATTCTGCGCTCAATTGACCGTTGTACCGTTAAAAAAGTGATCCAAACAGGACCGGAATTCCAAGTGGAAGCGGTTGAAAGCCTTGAAGATGATTCTCAGGCTATGCTGATGGTTGATACCAGCGAAAGCGACAGCACTTTTATCCTAGGTAAAGATCTTCCGCTTGAACAGACGATTGCAAATATGACCAAGATCCTCTCGGATTTAGGCATGAAGATTGAAGTTGCGTCATGGCGTAATATCGTGCCACACGTCTGGTCTTTGCATATTCGTGATGCTGCTTCACCAATGTGTTTCACCAATGGTAAAGGGGCAACCAAAGAAAGCGCGCTGTGCTCAGCACTCGGTGAGTTTATTGAGCGTTTAAACTGTAACTTCTTTTATAATGATCAGTTTTTTGGTGAAGAAATCGCAAATGCTGAATTTGTTCACTACCCGAACGAAAAGTGGTTTAAACCTGAAGCTGATGATGCGCTTCCTACTGAGATTTTAGACGACTACACTCGTGAAATTTACGACCCAGAAGGTGAACTACGAGGTTCACATCTAATCGACACAAATTCAGGTAATGTAGCGCGCGGCATTTGTTCTATTCCGTATACTCGCCATTCTGATGGTGAAACCGTGTATTTTCCGTCAAATCTAATAGAAAACTTATTCCTAAGTAACGGTATGAGTGCTGGTAACAACCTGTTTGAAGCGAAAGTGCAGTGTTTATCTGAGATCTTTGAACGCGCGGTGAAAAAGCAAATCATCGAACAGGAAATTGTGTTGCCTGACGTGCCAGAATCTGTACTTGCTAAATACCCAGGTATTGTTGAAGGGATCAAAGGGCTTGAAGAGCAGGGGTTTCCTGTGGTGGTGAAAGACGCGTCTCTTGGCGGTCAATTCCCTGTAATGTGCGTAACCCTGATGAATCCTAAAACAGGCGGTGTGTTTGCTTCTTTTGGAGCGCATCCAAGCTTCGAAGTGGCACTTGAGCGCAGTTTAACTGAGTTGTTACAAGGTCGTAGTTTTGAAGGCTTAAACGATGTACCAAAACCTACGTTTAACAGCATGGCGGTATCTGAGCCGGAGAACTTTGTTGAACACTTTATCGATTCAACGGGTGTGATCTCTTGGCGCTTCTTTAGTGCGAAACATGACTACGATTTTGTTGAGTGGGATTTTACAGGTACTAATGAAGAAGAATGCGATAAGTTATTTGGCATTTTGGAAGGGTTAGGTAAAGAAGCCTATATTGCGGAATTTACAGACTTAGGGATCGCTTGTCGTATTTTGGTACCAGGTTTTTCTGAAGTTTATCCTGCTGAAGATCTGATTTGGGACAACACCAATAAAGCACTGCAATATCGCGAAGATATTCTCAACATCCACTCTCTAGATGACCAAGCATTAGCTAACTTGGTTGAGCGCTTAGAAGACAGCCAGCTTGATAATTATATCGACATTATCACCCTAATTGGCGTTGAGTTTGACGAAAATACGGTGTGGGGTCAGCTTACAATTCTTGAGCTTAAGATTTTAATCTATCTAGCGCTTGGCGATATCGAAGCGGCCATTGAACTAGTTGAAACCTTCTTGCAGTTTAATGACAACACGGTTGAGCGTGGCTTATTCTATCAAGCAATGCATGCCACACTCGAAATTGCATTGGATGAAGAGCTAGAAATTGAAGATTACATTCATAACTTTACTCGCATGTTCTCTAAAGACGTGATGGATGCAGTTATTGGCTCAATTAATGGCGATGTGAAATTCTATGGTTTAACGCCAACTAATATGAAGTTAGAAGGTCTAGACAAGCACCTGCGTCTTATCGAGAGCTATAAGAAGCTTCATGCAGCAAGAGGGAAATTCGCCTAAATTAAACTTAAAGGTGCTGAGATTTCAGCACTTTTATTAACACTGCTTATAGAGTTAACATGGATCTTTTCTAATGTAAGTATTATTCACTAATGTGCCTAACAAATACGAAAGTGGCCCTTTAAAACTAGTATACGCCCACATTGGTTTTTACATTAACTAAAAACCAATTTCAGTTTTTTTGCCATTTCTTCCACATCAACTGCTCGGCTATTTATGACTCCGGTGTAAAGCTTAGTGTAAATAGTTTCTGCTGTGATGACGATTTTTATGTCTAGACAGACATCTTCTTCATTATTAATGAGCGAAAATATTGCTTCCATAGCTTCAATTTCCAGCTCTAAGAAGGCTAATATCCGCTTAAAGTCACTTAAATAATTTTTACTTTTTTTATTCTTATTAGAAAGATATATCCCAATTATGGGAAGAGGGTCGTTGTTATAAAAGCTTAAGTCTAGAAATATATAGTCAAAATAACTTTCATCTAGTTGGCAAACACTTTCAATCATTTCTATACAAGAGTTGTCAGTGATGAATGTAGAAAACTCCTCTATAAGCTTGATGCTGCTTAAGTTATTGGGTTTGAGGTGTAGTTTCAGCGTTTCACCATGGTCTCTGGGAAGATTAGAAATATGCTGTATTTCAGCTAATTGTAATAACCGTTCAAAATACTCATTGTCGATAGGTGCGCCGCTATTAAATAGGATATCGCATAGTTTAGATATATTGATCATAGTTTGTTGGTTTATACTGAGGTGCAAGCCGGGTGAAGTCTCACTTTCAGCGATGTCATCGTATTCCAACCAGACTGTCTTTGGTCTATATTTGAAATCCAGTTTCTTTATTCGGTCAAATTTTAAGCTGTCTAAACCCGCGCATTCCCAATCTCTTGTAAAGTGGTGACAGGTTGTTATATCCAGCTTACTTTGATCTAAAGGTCTTGTTTCGATAAATATGCTAGAAGTAGAAGCTTCAATAAGATTGACTTTATCCAGCACCTTACTTATCGCACGGTTATCTACTCGCAGAGCGATAAGACTTTTTTCGACTAGTTTGATATAGTTTGACATAACAACCTGCATAATTATGACTACCAGCGCATTGCTGCGAATAGCTCAGGGCCTATGAATTGCTCTGCAAATTCTGCCCAGCCTTTTTCTACGTCTGTGGTTTGTCCATTACTCCAAGCCTTGCCTATTTCTCTTAGCTTTTCTTTAGCGTTTTCTTCTAGTTCAAACTTTGCCATAAGGATCTCTGGTTTTGCTTTGAAATCTTCCGTTGCATTATCAATATTATGGATCACTGCATAAGCGAAATCTATATTATTATTACTCATTTGTATTTTCCTTTTGTATATTTAATGGAGAGATAAAAGTAAAATCTGCGGTTTCAGATTTACCATTTTTAGTTTTATATTCTGCGTACTTATGGCACCCCATACAGCCTGTTTTGAATGTATGTGTAGGTACGATGTATTTTTCTTTATTTGAGCAATTGCTTATTTCTGGCAATACAAAGGGCTCTAAAACAGCATTTCTTGCATCACTAGGTGTTCGCTCGATAAAAAATTGTTTCAAATTAGGGGTGACAAGACTCGTATATTGAGTTCTTACTAGCTTATAGTGCTGAAAAACGGAATTATTGCTTTTCAATAATGAGCGCATTTTATTATTTAGCAAAATTGTATCAGTTGAAAGGGGCTCAAGTCGTGTTAGCTGGGCTGGACTATCACTTTTCTTTGGTAGTAAATTGTCACAGCAATCATGACAATTAGGGTTATTGAAAGTTGGCGTCTCAGCGCTATGTTGTTCTGGCTCGTCGAGGTTATCAATATGTTCGAACGTTACCCAACGCCACTGATATTGGCGCTGCTCTTTTATAGCAACATGCATTGCGACTAGTCCCAATTTGGACTGAACTGTCTTGCCATTTTGATTTAATGTAATGTTTTCCATTGAAAAATATTTGTTTGGATCGTCTTGCTTTGTAAGAATTTTCCATCCAAGTTTCACAGAAACAACAGGTAAAATATTTTGCCTTTTACCGGCCTCTCCACCTACTTCAAGACCAATATCTATGTATTCAGTACATTGCCCAAGAGGAAAGGACATAGGAACACTATATTGAAACCCTTCAGCAAGATCTTGATATAACAGTCCGTTTGCACGGCTTTCGTAGTAGATAGGATTTCCTGCTTGGTCGATTAGGATGCCACCGCCATCTACTCCTTGCTCTTTAGAAAACAGTTCCAAGTCGAGTGTATTCTTCAGACAATCACTTTGGCACTTCCAATTACCATCGCTCACTGATTTTGCGTTCATCTCAAATGTATTCGCATCAACTAATTTGGGGGACGATGTTGTGTCATGAAGCCAAGCTCCCCAGCGAGGGATGTAGTCAGAGGTAAAACTCACGGAGCCTGGAAAAGCACTGTCTTTACTGTTTATGTTACTGTTTACCGAGAGAAACAAATCCCAAGCGGAAATGTTCATTATTTTTTCTTCAAATGTCCTTAGCTCCTGAACCATTGCAAGTTGCACTGATTTATCGGTAATATTTTCAATAATTTCATTGTTTTTTTTGATTATGTTATAAATTTCATTTCCATCAGGGAAAGTACATATAAACTGATTTGGCACTCTAGGGAATTCAGACTTTTTATTCGTATTGTCATATTTTAGGAATCTAGAGTTTTTGGAATTTATACTTTCATTTATTTCATTCTTTAACACCGTCAGCGGATCAGCTGCCCATGAGGAAGCAATAGAGAATACAAAGGATAAATTAACAGTTAGTTTAGTTAATAACTTATTCATTATTTTCAATCATCCTTATCGTGTCGATAATCTCTTGTTGATATAGCTTTTCATCGCTAGTCTTCAGATCTTTGATTGTAGTTGAAATAAGTGTTAAAGCCTGAGGTTTGTGACCAAGTTTATATAAAACTTGGGATTTTAACGCAGCTAGCCAGAGTGCATGAGATTTTAGTCCTACAGCGTCTAGAAACTGTGTTCCTTGTTCAAACAGTGAAACAGGGCTTTCCTCCAAACGGTTGCCGTTAAGTGTTGCTAATGCCCATGCTTTAAAGCATTTCGCAAAAGCTGTCCATAATTGATAGCCGTGTAAATTGGATACTGTTAGTGCTAAATCAGCATATTCAAGTACTTTTTGTGGTTGCCTAAGTATTATATAAAGCTGAGATGCTCTCACATAGCTATGGGCTATAGTGTGGGGGTTGTTTATAGATTTTGCCTGATTTAAGGCTTTTTCAAGCCAGTCTAAAGCGATTTTACGATCACCAATCTGTGCCGCATTTAGCGCGCCATAAACTCGAATCGCAACTTCTATATCGTATGCTATTAGCTCGCTATAAAACTTACGGTGCGTGGGGTCATATACAGCTAAACTCTGCTTTAAGTATGAAAAACCTTCTTCTGGCTTTCCACTTACAGTAGCAAATTGCCCTAGCTGAAACAAAACTGGTACTTTTAAATGCTGACCATTTTTTTCATTTGCTATTTCTGAGAGGCTATCAAGCGCTCTTTTTGTCATGTGATGTTGGCAGGTAACAATACCAAAGACTGAAGACACAAAGTGAGCAGCCAACACTAGCTCGGGATCAGCTGCTGATAACTCCAGTTCGTTAATTTTATTATAATAAAGTTCGACATGAGGATCAGAAAAACCAAGGGTTGCTGAGAGGCTGTGCGCAATCCCAAGGTAAATTCTCAACGCAATTTCTACCTTATCAAGCGCTTTACTTTGATATAAGCTTTCAGCATCTGATAATAGGTTCATTGCCTCTTTATAGGCACCTTTTTGATTCTGTTCATTACCAGCGGCGATCAGGGAGCCTATTCCAAGTTCAATGAGTTCTGCGCCAATGTAATATTCAGCTTGGAGCTGTAAAGAAACACGGCTATTAAAGCGAGTACTATCATTGCACAAAAGAACGTTTGCTAACTTTTTATAAAGCTGTGTGTGTAGAAAGCTAGGAATGCTAGCTATAGCCGCATCCCTCACTAGCGCATGCTTAAAGATATAGCTATCGTAATCAACGCGGCGCTGGTGCACGATAAGGTCGTTTGCTATCAGCTCATTTAAGTCGTTTTGGATCTGGTTTTCGCTTAAAGAAGATGCCGCAACGAGTAAATCATATTCAAACTCTCGGCCTATCGTTGCCGCAAGTTGCGCTGTTTCTTTGGCATGACTAAGGCTATCTAGTTTTTGTTGTAATGACTCTCTTAAACTCGTAGGTACTTGGTCAAGTTTATCTGGTGCGAGGAAGTCAATCTCTCCCCCTTTATCTCCAACTAATGCCTTTTGTTTAAGCATGTTGACGAGTTCTTCAATAAATAGCGGGATCCCGTCTGTGCGACTGGTAAGTAATTTGAGAACTCGCTCTGACACTCGGCGGCCATCAAACAAGTTAATGATAAAATCTTCAGTGGCCTTCTCGGTTAGTTTTCTCAGGCAAACATCCACTAAGGTAAGGTCTTTCAACTGAGTTGGCACCGCTTGTCTTGAAGTGCTTAGTAAAACATCACCTGAAGCTAGCGCACCGACAAAGTGATGTAAAAACTCTAAGGTGGTGCTATCTGCCCAATGAATGTCTTCAATAATGTAAAGTTTAAACTTACTGAGCCCGTGACGGTTTGACAGTAACAATGCGCAAAGCCCTTTAAACAACACTTGCTTCTGCTCATCGGGAGAAAGTGTAGAAGGCGTAATTTCATCATCAAGTGAGATATTGAGCCAAACTAGCAACACAGGGATAGCTTGCACTAAATCGAGCTTACTATCCACGTTTGATAATACATAACTAAACACGGTATTGGCTGAATGAGCGTCAAGCTGTTCGGTGTTAAAGAGGTATTTGACCAACGTTAAAATTGGATACAAAGCATTATTTTGGTGCTCTGGTAAACACTGGGCGACTAAATGCTGATATTGCGGTGCATTAGCACGAATTTCTTGCAGCAGCCGAGATTTACCTATACCAGCTTCACCATGAATGTGGGCGATGCGGGTTGCACCTTCGACTTCGTTATTAATGAGTGAAAGTGTCTGTTCAAGCTCAAGGTGACGACCTACAAGTTCATGATGGTTCTTTGTACCACGCATAAAGCCAAACGCTTCGATGCGACGTTCTCCTTGCAAGTTATAAACCGGCGTTAGTTCAAATAACGGGCCTATTTGTACTTGACTGTACAGATTAAATTCTGAAAAAGCATCGAGGAGTGAGCGTGACTCTGCACTACATAAGACTTGGCGCTCGCCAGCTTCACGGGAGAGTGCTGCTGCAATATTTGCGTGATGACCTTCAGGTACCGCATTGGCGTAGGTAATAAATACACCAGTATGAATACCAATGTGAGCGTTAAGGGCGACTCTGTGGGCTTCTTGCATTAGTGCGTTACGTTTGCCAAGTTCGCTTATCATCTCAAGTGCGGTACGGGCAGACAATCGCGCGTCGTTATCGCTACTAACTGGGTAGCCAAAATAAAACAAGCTGGTATCGGCGAGGTTACCCACGTGATAAGCGCCGTAACGAGTCGCGATATCAATAAAGTGATTGCGTTGAGATTTATAAACCGTGTCGATGACATCGAAGTCTTTATCTTGATTGTCGAGTGCTTTAACACTTAACCTTACCGCAAGAACGGTGAGCTGTTTGCGCTCAGTAAGCGCCGTATATTCTTGAATGGCACGATGGTTAGGATCGTCATCACGGATCATTACTGTGGTTTCGTCGTAACCATGTTGAGCTTTAACATCTTTTAGCACACCAACAAGGTTCGATACGTTCATTCGTGCAAGTTCAGAGAATGCCTCGGTTGCGGTGATCACGCGCTCCAACGCACTTTTATTGAGTACACGTCTGAGAAGCCCTGCAAGAGGGTGGCCAAGTAGTGCGCTTGGAATTGGAATATGTACATCGCTTAATTGCTTGTGATAAATCGATGCGACGCTAGTACCCGTGACCGCAGGTACGCCAGTTAAACATTCTAAGAATACTAGACCCCATACATAGAGATCCGATTTTGCCGAGGCTGGCTCACCACGTAATTGTTCTGGTGCGCTGTAAGAAGGTGTGCCTAATGTTTCTTGCGTAAGTGTGATTGTTTCAAAGTCATGTTGGCGAGTTTCTTGTGCCAGCGTACCAATACCAAAATCAAGTATTTTGGCATAAGTCTTTGCACCAGACTGGCTAAGCATAATATTGGTTGGCTTTATGTCTCTGTGGATAATGCCTTGTTGATGAGCGTGAATGAGCGCGTCTAACACTTGCAACATGATGTCAGTTGCATACACTGAATCAATTGCACCATTTTGACTTAGATAGTCCCGTAGTGTTTGCCCTTCCACATACTCGAATACCCCGAACATTAAATTTTCATTTAATTGTCCTTTATCTAATAATCGTACGATATTTGGGTGGTTTAATTGACTACAAAGTAAGGTTTCGCGATTGAAACGTTCCGCATATCTATGTTTTTTCGTCGCTTCCAGTTGTGGTTCTAACGCCAAAAATTTTAGAGCAACGATTTGCCCTGTGTTTATTTGGCGTGCTTTGAAAACTTTACCGAATCCACCTTCTCCAATTTTTTCAAGTAGTTGGTATTTGTCAGACTGGAAAACATCGACAATATGGCTATCCGAAAATTGTGTCAGAGACATATGATTACTAATTCTTATTTTTTGTTAATGGTATAGGGTAATTGGAATGTAAATACATGTCTACCATCAAGATTTCAATTATTTAAAAAAATCAAATAGCTATGCGCTTTTTTTGAACACTGTAACAGGTGTGAGCAAATCTATGGTTTTCAGAAGCAAGAATTTTTTGTGAAAACGCTATTACATCTTGCTGTAATGTTGTGTAATTCTTTATTCTTCATGTTTTTGGCATAATCAGTGTGTAGTAACAGAAGTGTTATGGTAACTACTTAATATTTCAGATTTTTAATTGTCTTTGGTTTTATTAAATGAGATGTGCAACGTACCGTTTTTTGTGTTCAACAGATCTCACTTCATTACTACTAAATCGAAGTGATGACCTATTTTTTACGATTTTTACATCGACATATCTTTGTAAGCCGAAGTTTTATCAAAAAATTAGCAGATTACTTGTGCTTGACTACACTCATTAGAGAAACAGTTAGGAGACACCGGCTGAGCGCTTAAAAAAGCATCAGTCAAGCCGACATTTAAGGATCTGTGGAGCTAATAATATCTATGGAAAAGCAGCAGTTAGCAAACAATACAAAGGTAGGTTTCATTGACCCTCAGGTTGATGATTTATTAAAGCACTCAATTAGAACTCAGCTTCAATCACTTTTAAAAGCAAAACTTTCCGTATGTGAACGTCAAAAGCTGTTGCAAAAGAGCTTTGTTGACGCAATAACATTGGTGTTAACAGATCTTAATACTGTTACACACCAAGAGTTGGTCAGCGCTTTTGAGACAATGTACGATAATGCAGTGCAATCTATGGCGATGGCAGAATTAAGCCAAGAGGTGCTCACTCATCAGTATATTTCCGCGACAGGGTTGATTATGTCACCCTATAACTGTAAGCACACAATAAAGGATGTTTACCGGATCAAGGGATATGCTCGCGGACTCGACAAAGCGATTCAAGGTCAGTTAAAAAATAAACCCTCAATTAATGTACTGTACCCTGCCTGTGGTCCTTTCGCACCTTTGTTACTGCCTTTACTTAGCTACTACAAAGAGACTCAAACCATCAAACCGAGCCAAATTCAAGTGGCGCTTGTTGATATTCAACCCGGTGCAATATTAACACTTAAACAGCTCGTCAGTGACTTGCAGCTTGAAGAGTACGTATCGCTTATTGAAGAGGCTGATGCGACCGTATTTGAGCCCCAAAATGCCATTGATCTTTTAGTGTTAGAAGCGATGCAACATGGCTTTACCAAAGAGGGCCAATTAAGTATTGCCAAACATTTAGTGAAATACTTATCCCTAGACGGTTGGATGATCCCGCAAAATGTGTCGGTAAAAGGCATGATGGTTGTTGGGGAAACGGAGTTTAACCAACAATGGAAAACTCAAGAATATAGTCATTCAAGCAATGTGGGTAATGAGGCGCAACAAGATCGAGTGGAATTAGGCGAAATCCTTAAGATCAATAAGTCTACTTTGTTAGAGATGCAAGAGCTTGAACTTGAAGATGGCATTAAAGTGATCCCTGCGAATCAAATTGTACTACCTACGGGCATTGAAGATATGGGCAAACGTATCTTTGCGGTATATGCCCATATAGAGACATTCGCGCAAGAAGAGGTTGGCCAATATGATTCTGGGATAACGCACCCCCGGCCTGACACAAGCGTGTATATCGACCTTAAACCAAAAGACATAGAGCACACTCACTTTGTTGCTAGTAGCGGGGATACGGTTCAGTTCTACTATCAATTGACTGGGTTACCGGGTTTTGTGCCGGTAAAATTATAGGGATATGCTGATGAATAAGTATGCGGTGTTTACGGGGAGTTGCCTTAGCGCTCCTGCGATTGAGTATTTAGACCAAGCTGGACTACTAGCATGTGTTGTGTTGCCAGATTCCGATGTAAACCCAGACCTATTACAATTACAACAGTGGTTAGAGCAAAAGCAAATAACCATGCTGAAATATAACAAAAAAGATGACAAGCCTCTCATTACGCAACTAGATCGCATGGGCGTGGAGTGCGGTGTCATTTATTTGTTTAGACATAGAATTAAGACAACACTCATCCAGTATTTCCAAGAACACTTAGTCAATATTCATCCAAGTCCACTGCCGGATTATAGAGGACCCCAACCGATATATTGGCAGCTCCGCAATGGTGAAAGTAGTACGAAACTGACTCTTCATAAAGTAAATGAAGAATTAGACTGTGGGGATATTGGTTGCGAAGTCGAGATAGATATTCACCCTTTTGATACTAATAAGTGTCTTCACCAAAAAATGGCTCAAGCCTTACCGTATTTAGTTTCTCAGTTTGTCCAAACAGAGCAAAGTGCTGGGGTCGTATGGCGACCACAAGAGCAAGGAGCAAGTCTTAAGACTGCACCACAAATTATACACTCAGACTTATTGGTAGATTGGCGACAACATAGTGCAAGAGAAATAGCCAATATGGCACGAGCGGGTAATACAGATGTCGCGTGTGCATTGTTTCAATATCGCCAAAGTGTATTTCAGTTACTGCAAGCGACGCCTGTTAAATGTGATTTGCTTGGTATCAAAGCCGGAACGATTGTGCAATTAGATAAAAGCGCAGGTCTTGTTGTTAAAACCGATGATTGTGCCGTGCGCCTAGATATCATAGGCGCGCAACAAGGTATGTTTGATGGCTATCGTTTCGCATTGCTATTTGCGCTTGAACCAGGAATGGAACTGAGTTGCGGTGCTAATTATGAAAGTAGAGTTGTTTAAGATCAAAACGTATTGATAAATATAAGCTAATTTTTAGAGGCTTAGTTAAGAGAGAACTGATAGTGGCTTGTCTGGTGTATTTATCAATTCTGCATTCTAACTATGCGCTGACATTAACCCCAGAAGCGAGATAGGTATGAATATAAAGATCAATCTAATTAATCGTTATGATTTTGAGTTGCTCATTTACCCATTTAATGGGGGCAATTATCCAAGTGCAAATGATGCACAGAAAGTTGCCCAAAAAGAGGGTGAAGGGGAGATTGTGGTTAAAAGCGGTGAGTGTGGCGTTGTTGATATACCCGGCATGGGTTCACTGTTGATACAGTTTTTAGGTGAGCAAAGGCTAGAAAGCATTCACGATCGGTTTTGTGAAAATCCACGCGACTTTGACAAGTACGAGCAAATGGCATTGTTGCGATATAAAACAACGGAATTGTATTGGCGATTTCCAACGAGTGAAGACGATGCGCAGTTGCAACTAAGTGTTAATGAACTAGGTACGGTTTGTTTAGATAAAGTGCTTACCGGTGAGGCGCTTAAGGTTTCGTTACCAGAGTTTTTTATTCCCCCCGTGTTTAATGCTGGGTTACCAGGAACAACAAACGCCGATCCTGAATAAATTGATCCGTATAAAATTTTAAGTAATGAGTAGTAAGCAGTAAAAGTAAAAAGAGTAACTATAAGGCTTGTGTTGCCGCTAATTTAGTAACAACACAATCACAACAAGGTATGTAAATAATTTAGAGGAATAAACATGGCTACTGAACCCTTTATTGGCACTATGACAACTTTTGGCGGCACATTCACGATTGAAAACTGGGCAATGTGTTTTGGCCAAATCCAAGCGATTAGCCAAAACACGGCGCTGTTCTCATTACTTGGAGCCCTGTACGGTGGCGACGCTCGCAGCACATTTGGCTTACCCGACTTGCGTGGGCGTAGTCCGGTTGGACATGGGATAATGCCTGGCGGGCAAGAGTATAGGCAAGGTTTTAAAATGGGTCGCGAACTTGTCACTTTGACAGTTTCACAAATGCCAACACATACCCACACCGCTGTTTTTACACCTAATGGCGGTACTGCTGCGAGTGGTACTTTGCAGGTGGCGACTAACCCTGCGTCGACAGGAACACCAACATCAGACACGTATATAGGCGCAAATACTAGTCCAGGTTTCTTTAAACCAGGTTTAGGTGGAGCCGATTTAGTTGAGATCAAAGGGCTAAATGTTACAGGCGGTGGCTCTGGTGGAGGAACGGTTACAAACCTTGATGCTGGTTCTAGTTTACCAGTGGATATTGTTAACCCAGTATTACCGCTCAACTGGTTAATTGCCATGCAGGGGCTTTACCCATCTCGTGCATAGTTGCGTGTCAAAGGACTAGTTCTTCAAAGGGGCTGGTCCTTTATTAGTTTCAGGTTTGAAAAGTTAATAGATTTAGTGCCGTTAGATAAGTTAATGTGGCTAAACTGTAAGTGGAATTATTTAAGTGTATGTTTTGTTGTGTAAATATAAAAGTTGGGGTTGTGTTATGAATAGTAAGCATCTTGTAAGCTCTAATTTGGGGCGACACCACCTAGTGAATGAAAGGTTTCACGTTACGAAACTAGCTTTGTTTTTATCTACGGTTTTTAGTGCTAGTGCAGTTGCAAGTACATTTACTTTTGATAACAGCGCGAATAATACAGGAGATGGCTCGGCAACGTTTACTTCAACCAATGACGGTGTGACGCTGACGGCGACTCAATCTGCAGGTAGAATAATTAGCTATAATAGCGCGGTAACGGGGTTTATGGTACCAACTACCTCTCAGGCTGGAGAGTTTTGGACGATGTCTTTTAGCTCGAATATTAGCATAACGCAGTTTGGTATTGGACAGTTTAGTGGCGGTGGAGTCGGTGGAACCTATACGTTTACTCCAGATAATGGAACGGCAGTTACAATCTCTGATAATGACTCTGACTTGGGCGATGCATTAGCGACATTAACAGCATCTGACTGGACCTCTGTATCGAGTGTTGTAGTTAGCTATGTGGGTGGGGGTACCAATGGGCACAATTTAGGTATTGACAATATCGAGTTTACATTAGCACCCTCAGATAATACAGCTCCACTCATAAGTGAAGTCACCGCCGTTACTACCCCAACCAACGATAATACACCCAATTATACGTTTACGACTGATGAGGCGGGTGAGTTGTCGATGGGAGGCAGTTGTGGCACATCTAGCTCGACCACAATCAGCACCACAGGCAACCAAACCATTACCCTGACTCAAACAGATAACTCGACAGCATTAGCTGATGGCACTTATAACGATTGTACGGTTACTGTTACCGATTCATCTAGCAATGCTAGCACTGCTTTGAGTATTACGGGCTTTACAGTAGATACCACAGCGCCAACGGTTGCAGAAGTGACCGCAGTGACTACGCCAACGAATGATACAACACCAAGTTATACGTTTAGCGCTACAGAAACCGGCGAATTGTCTGTGGGTGGTAGTTGTGGCACTTCAAACTCAACAACAATTAGTTCGACTGGCAATCAAACCATCACTTTGACCCAAACAGATAACTCGACAGCGTTAGCCCAAGGCACGTATAGCGACTGTACCATTACGGTGACGGATTCTGCGGGCAATGCTAGCACGGCACTAACAATCTCGAGCTTTACGGTGGATACGTCTGCACCAACAGTTGCAGAAGTTACCGCAGTAACAACCCCAACTAATGACAGTACGCCAAACTATGCTTTTAGTACGACAGAGACTGGGACGTTAGCTGTAGGTGGAAGTTGTGGTACATCAAGTTCAACTACAATTAGCTCAACTGGCAACCAAATAATTACTCTGACTCAAACGGATAATTCAACGGCATTAGCGGATGGTACATACAGCAACTGTACCATTACCGTGACAGACTCCGCGGGAAATGCAAATACTGCGTTGGCAATATCAAGTTTTGTAGTAGACACTGCTGCGCCGACAGTTGCGGAAGTTACCGCTGTAGCGACTCCGGGGAATGATAGCACTCCTAACTATACGTTTAGTACTACAGAAACAGGTACATTGGCAGTAGGTGGAAGTTGTGGCACTTCAAGCTCGACCACAATCAGTTCGACTGGCAATCAAACCATCACGCTGACACAAACCGATAACTCGACGGCGCTAGCAGATGGCAGTTACAGTGACTGTACCATTACAGTCACTGACTCCGCTGGGAATGCAAATACAGCATTAACAATTTCTAGTTTTACGGTAGATACATCAGCACCAACAGTTGCTGAAGTAACCGCAGTGACTACTCCAACCAATGACAGCGCGCCTAGCTACACATTTAGCACAACAGAAACAGGCACATTGTCCATGGGGGGGAGTTGTGGCACTTCAAGCTCAACAACCATTAGTTCAACAGGCAATCAAACCATCACGCTGACACAAACCGATAACTCGACCGCGTTAGCAGATGGTACATACAGCGATTGTACTATTACTATCACTGACTCTGCAGGTAATGCGAATAGTGCGTTAAGTATTACTTCTTTTACTGTAGATTCCACGCTCCCAACATTTGATAGCGCAAATTCGACGCCAAATGATGACGCTACCGGTGTAGTAAGTAGCAATGACATTGTGATCGACTTTAGTGAAACTATCGCGTTGGGAACCGGTAGTATTACGATTCGTGACGTCAGTGGTAGTAGTGATTTTGAAGTTTTTGATGTAGCAACAGAAAGTGATGGTACCACCACCAGTCCTGGTGCGGGCCGCATCGGTATTACAAACGATAAAATTTATATAAATCCAACTAGTGATCTGACGGGCAACCGTAATTATTCAATTCGAGTTGACTCAACGGCGGTTGATGATTCTGCGGGTAACAGTTTTGCGGGGATCAGTGACGATACGACATTTAATTTCTCAACGGCCAACACCGCACCTGCAGTTGATTTAGATTCAACGAGTGGTAGTGACGATAGCAGTGTATCATTCTCTGAAGGTGGTGGTGCGGTAAACATTGCAGCGAATGCGGCTGTGACAGAAACTGATGGCGACACGATAACAACCATTACCGTAAGTCTCACGAACGATCAAGATGGTGCATCCGAAGGTTTGAATATTAGTGCATCTGCCCAAGATGCATTGACGGGAGTTTCGGGATCTTCAGATATTACGTTACAAGATACAATTTCTATAACTGGCGCAACGGCTTCAGCGTCAGAAGTGCAAACCTTCTTACAGGCAATCACGTACAACAATACTTCCAGTACGCCCAACGAAACCGCAAGAACTGTCACTGTTGTGATAAATGATGGCACAGATAATAGTACCTCTCGCACAGCTACTATTTCCGTGAGTAATGTCACTGCAGCAAGCAGTACCGCAGCCAGTTTTGATACTACGAGCGGAACGAATTTATCTCCAGCAATTACCTTCACTAGTGACGATGAAACACTGTCTATTGCTGATACTAGCCACATTGCTGGTTCAACTGCGGATGGGGGCGCGGGAACTGATACCTTATTTGTAGTGACTAGCTCTAATTTAGCTAACTTTACGTCGTTAACTAATTTCGAGACATTAACCCCTGATAATGACGGATCTTTAACGCTTACCGAAACACAGCATGACGCATTTACTACCATTAATGGTTCAGGTACAAACCAATTTACAATATCTAGTGCTGATGGAGATCAAACCCTAACCGGTGATAGCGATATTGAAACCTATGTGTTAGGTGCTGCAATGAACTTCATCATGGCAGTAGCATCACAGAATGTCACTGGTAGTAGTGACGACGATACAGTTAATGTTGCTGGGTTTACTGCTACAGGTACGCTTTCTGGTGGATCCGGCACCGATACGTTACAGGCTGACTCAGGCGCTAATATTAGCGGGGCATCACTAAGCGGCTTTGAATCATTAACTCTAAGCGATAATGCATCGGTTACTATGACTGAAGCACAACATGATAGTTTTACAACGGTGACCGCTGCGGGAACTGAGAGTGTCACTATCAGCGATAGTACCGATGGTTTAACTGGTAATAGTGCGATTGAAACTTATATACTTTCAGCGGCTAACACCTTTACGCTCGGAGCTGCTGGGCAAAGCGTAACAGGAAGCAGTGGTAATGACACAATAAATGTCGGTACATTCACAGCTACTGGTACTCTAGCTGGAGGCAGTGGTACAGATACGCTTTCAATCAGTAATGGCGGAAGTATAGCAGGGGCGACAGTGAGTGGTTTTGAGAACCTTTCTGTAGCCACTGATGGATCTGCCACGATATCAGTATCTCAGTTGTCGTCGTTTACAGGCACGGTGTCAGGCGATGGCACTAATTCTCTAACTATTTCTGGCGATGGTGATATTACAACGGTTTCTGCGCTTGAAAATTATACCTTATCAGATGATTCAACCAATTCAAGAACGGTGACCGTTAGCAGTGCAAGTCATTCTGTTACTGGTACTTCAACTTCAGATGCAATTACCTTCGATTTAGGTTCACTTACCTACACAGGTACTATTACGGGTGAAAATACAACTGCAGATACGCTATCTTTGAGTTCTGGCGCAGATATAACAGGTGCAAGTATTAATGCAGTTAGTAATTTGACACTGGCTTCTGGCGCATCTGTTTCCATGACTGCAACTCAACATGAAAGCTTTACTGGTAATATTTCAGCGGCTGGAACAGAAACTATCAATATTTCTGGTGACGGGGATATCACGACTTTCTCTTCGGTTGAAGTTTATAGTGTTGGCGACGATTCTAGCAATACTAGGACTATTACCATCAGTAACGGTACCACAGATGTTTCAGCAACGTCGAACGATGATGCTGTAACGTTTAACATTGGTGGTAGTACCTATACAGGTGATTTAACAGGCGACTCTGACGTGGCCGACTTGGTTTTAGCATCAGATGGTGCGGACGTTACTGGAGGCGGGTTCTTTAATATAGGAAATCTCAGTCTATCAAGTGGTGCAACTGTCGCGATTGATGCTGCCAACCTGAGCGATTTTGCGACCGCTATTTCTGGCGCTGCGGGCAGTGAGACATTAAAACTCATGGATGGTGGAACATTTGACTTTTCAACCACCTCGGTTTCTGCCGTTGAAGGCATTGCAATTGGCACAAATAACGCAGCAACGATCACTCTTACTGATAACTTTAATGCCGACGGTCAAACTGTGTCGGTTACAAATGCCAGCGGCAGTGCAATCACGTCTGACTTAGTCATAGACGCTTCTGCTTTTTCTAGTGACGTGCTAGAAATAACGGCAACAGATTTGAATGGCTCAGACACCATGACTGGTGGTAGTGGTGCGGATACTCTGCGTCCAGGTGGTGGTACGGATATCATGACGGGTAATGATGGCAATGACAATTTTGAGGGCGCAGCAAGCGATCTCAATGGTGATACGATTGCCGATCTTGCAGTCGGTGACACGATAACAATAACAGGGGTTACGGGACTATCTACCAGTAACGTGCGGTTTAACGGTTCGAGTACACTAGAAGTTGATACTGATGCAACCGATTTTTCAGGCGTAGAAGTATCACTATCGCTTACAAACTCCCCTAGTAGTGATCTCGCATATACCGTAGCTGACTCTGGTAGTGACACATTGATCACATTTGAAGCTGCTAATGAAGAGCCAGTATTTACAAGCCTCAATGGTGGTAATACCTTTACTGAAAATGGCACTTCGATTGCTATAGATAGTGATGTAACCATTGCAGATACTGAACTTGACGCACTTAATAGTGGAAACGGTAACTATGATGGTGCGTCGCTAACAATCTCACGATCAGGTGGTGCTAATAGTGAAGATGTATTTAGTAACACAGGGCTGCTAGGCACACTGACTCAGGGAGGCGCGCTAAGTTACAATAGTACAGAAGTCGGTACAGTAACAACTAACTCTGCAGGCACACTCGTACTCACTTTCAACAGCAGCGCTACTTCCGCGCTAGTGGATAATGTACTGCAATCAATTGGCTACAGCAACAGCTCTGAGGATCCAAGCTCATCTGTAACACTCAATTATACTTTTAATGATGGCACGGCAGACAGTACTGGTACAAATCAGGCCGCAGTTACTATTACTCCTGTAAATGATGCCCCTACCGATATTGCATTGACAGCAACAAGCATAGATCAATCGAATACCGGAACTGCTGCGACCGTGGCGACAGCCAGCACCACAGATGTGGAAAGTGGCGACAGTCATACCTATAGCTTGGTTACGGCTGGCAGTAGCGATGGTGGTACATGTAGCGCAAATTCGGGTAACGGCAGTTTCCAATTTTCAGGTAGCACGCTACAAACGCAAGCATCAACATCTCCAGGTGACTATGTTATTTGTATTCAAACGAGTGATGGAACCGCAAGTTACCAAGAGTCATTCACGATAACGGTCAACGATGACGTGGCCCCAAATGCACCGTCGACACCAGATTTGGATGCGGCTTCAGACTCTGGGGCTTCAAGCTCAGACAACATTACCAATGACACCACGCCAACTTTCAGTGGTACTGCCGAAAGTGGGTCGACGGTTAAGCTTTACAGTGATCAAGTTGGTGGTGGTGCGACTGTCATTGGTACAGGTACGGCAACGGGTGGCAATTGGCAAATTACAACGGATACGTTGACCGCAGGATTATCCCACTCTATTTTTGCAACAGCAACGGACTCGAGCAACAACGTAAGTAGTAACTCCAGCTCATTAAGCGTGACCATTGACAACACGGCTCCTTCTACACCAAGTACACCAGATCTATCTTCTGCGAGTGATTCTGGCTCCTCAAATGCAGATAACATTACTAACGACACCACTTCGACATTTACTGGAACAGGTACCACAGGTGATACAGTTACACTTATATCCAGTGTGGATGGTAGTGTTGGCAGTGCAACGGTAAGCGGAGGTGCATGGAGCATTACAAGCTCTGCGATGTCTGAAGGCGCACACTCAGTTTCTGCTCGTGCTACGGATACAGCAGGTAATACAACAGATAGCGCTAGCCTATCAGTAACCATTGACTCTACAGCGCCAACTGGAGTCACAGCTGCAATAGATCAAAGCTTGATCAATGCGGGGAACGAAACGGCATTAAGTTTTGCTTTATCTGGGTTAGAAGGCTCAGGCAGCTTTACATATCAAATTTCTGATGGAACAAGCTCTGTGAGTAGCTCGGGCAGCATTGCAATAACGGGTTCAACTCAGCAAGTCAGCTCTATCAATGTGGCCAATCTTGCTGAAGGAACGCTAACATTATCTGTTGTTGTGACAGACATTGCTGGAAATCAAAGCTCAACGTTCACTGACACAGTCACTAAAAAGTATAACGTTGCGCCGGTGCTTTCTGGTACACCGGCAACGAGCGTCAATGAAGATAGTGAATATGACTTCACGCCGACCTTGACTGACTCTGACACTGGCGATACTCATACCTTTAGCATTACGAATAAGCCAAGTTGGGCAACGTTTGATACGCAAACTGGTAAACTTTCAGGTACGCCAAATGACTCTCATGTTGGCACGACTTCTAATATTGAAATTTCGGTGAGCGATGGTACGGATAGCGATACACTCACCGCATTTAATATTGAAGTTGTTAATACCAATGATGCACCAACTGGGCAAAGTACTAGCTTCACTATAGATGAAGGCGCAACACTAACGCGGGACTTCAATAATGGCCTACTGTCGCTTGCGAGTGACGATGATCTTGATTCCAACGACAGTCTAACAATAGTGAAAGATACCGATCCGCAATACGGTACGTTAACCCTCAACACCGACGGTAGCTTTAGCTATGTTCATGGGGGGAGTGAGAATCATACCGATAGCTTTACCTATCATGTTGAAGACAGCGCTAATGCCAGCTCGCCGGTGTACACCGTAACAATCAATATGAATGCAATTGAAGATGCACCAACGGCTGTGAACGATACGCTGACTACGCTTGAAGATGCTTCTAACTCGGTGAATGT
Source organism: Pseudoalteromonas sp. BMB (assembly GCF_001709235.1). Taxonomy (NCBI): domain Bacteria; kingdom Pseudomonadati; phylum Pseudomonadota; class Gammaproteobacteria; order Alteromonadales; family Pseudoalteromonadaceae; genus Pseudoalteromonas; species Pseudoalteromonas sp. BMB. The sequence continues at coordinate 361,162 of NZ_MBQA01000067.1, read as the reverse complement.
GCTTACCAATGATAGTGACCCTGAAAACAATATGGTTGCTTCATCGGTTACGATTAAAACTCAGCCGACTAAGGGGCAGTTAAGCGTTAATAATGGAGTAGTGACCTTTACACCAACTGCCAATGCCAATGGTTCGGATTCATTTACTTATACGGTTAAAGATTCGACTCAGGCTGAATCAAATGAGGCAACGGTTAGTATTACTATAACGCCGGTAAATGACTTACCAGTCGCGGCTAACTTTACACCGAATATCGATGAAGACACGCCAACATCAGCATTGGCGGTTAGGGCAAATGCAACGGATGTCGAAGATACCAACCCAACAGGGGCTATTGCACTTGAGTCTCAGCCAAGTAAAGGTCAAGCGGCAATAGACTTGAATAATGGCACCATTACTTATACGCCAAATGCCAATGAGACGGGGAGTGATAGCTTTACTTACTCGATTCTTGACAGTGAAGGTGGTAAGTCAAATATTGCCACGATTTCCGTTAATATTGGTGCTGTAAACGACCGACCTGTGGCAGGAAATGACACGGTAACAACAAACGAAGATACTGCAACAACATTGGCAATTCTTGCAAATGACTCTGATGTTGAAGATCAAGGTTTTGATGGTTCGGATGTTGCGCTTGAAGATAAAGGCGATGGTGCAGGAAACTACGACCTCGCTACCGTTACGGTTGGTTCTGATGGTGTGCTCGCGATCACACCAAAACAAGATCAAAATGGTACATTGACCTTCACTTACACCATCGAAGATAGTGAAGGGCTGCGTTCTGACCCTGCAACGGTTACCGTTAATATCACAGCTGTTAATGATGCGCCAGTTGCTGTTAACAACACGGCTCAATTACTTGAAGATGGCAACATAGAAATCAACGTATTGGGTAATGACACGGACGTAGATAGTCAGCTCAATGCCGCAAGTGTTGCAATTGTTAGTCAGCCTCAAGGCGGTTCACTGCAAATACTAACGACTGGTAATATTGTTTATACGCCGAATGCGAATTTCTTCGGAAATGACAGCTTTACTTATACGGTACAAGATGCCGAAGGTTTAGTGTCGAATGCTGCGACAGTCAATATTACAGTGACATCAGTAAATGATGCGCCGGTTATTTCTGGAGTTCCAGCGACATCTGTCAATGAAGATGTTGCATACAACTTTACTCCTTCGGCATCGGATACCGACGGTGATAGCTTAACATTCAGTGTGGCGAACCTGCCAGTATGGGCAAGTTTCAACGATACAACAGGCGCAATTACTGGCACGCCAAGTGAAGGACAAGACGGTACTTATAGCGGCATCGTAATTACGGTGTCGGATGGCCAAGCTGAAGCATCTTTGCCTGCGTTTAGCATAGTGGTGAATGCTGTGAATGACGCACCAATTATCTCAGGTACACCATCAACAAGTGTGAAACAAGACGAAGCATACAGTTTTACGCCGACAGCATCCGATGTGGACTCTCAAACATTGACGTTCTCTGTGACCAATTTACCAGCTTGGGCAAGCTTCGATACGTCCTCAGGTAATTTGGCTGGGACGCCGACTAGAGATGATGTGGGCACTTACAGTAATATCATCGTGAGTGTCAGTGATGGAGCATTACAAGCAAGCTTACCGGCATTTGAAATTGACGTTGAGCCGGTTAACGCCGCGCCGGTAGCAAACAATATGCAAAGAACGGTGCTTGAAGATGGTACTACGAGCTTCTCGGCAGAGGTTAGTGATGCAGACGGCGATGCATTAACAATGGAGTTAGTATCGCAGCCACAAAATGGTGTAGTTCAAATTCAAGGTACTGTGTTTAGCTATACACCATTGCCGAACTTTAATGGCTCTGATGTATTTACTTACACAGTGTCAGACGGTGAGTTTAAGTCAAATACGGCTTCAGTCGCGATGACAGTAACTTCCGTAAATGATGCACCTATTGCCGTTGATGACAGTTTCACCTTCGATGCTGTGGCTTCCAATCAATATGTGCTTCCTGTCTTAAATAATGATACTGACCCAGATGGCGGAACGCTCAGAATTATCGGCGCTAAAGCCTCAATTGGTTCTGCGTTCATAGCCAATAACACCTTGACTTACCAAGCTGTGCAAAACTCACAAGCACCAATAGTCGTTACTTATTTGATTGAAGATGATAGTAAAGCGAGGGCAAAGGCAAATGCTAGTATCACGATTAATGGTACGGGCACGGGCAATGCGCCATCAATTACTGCACCGAGTGACTTAACCGTGAACGCAACAGGCTTATTCACCAAAGTGAATCTTGGTACTGCGGTCGCATCAGATAGCTCAGGGAATCCACTACCGGTATCTTTAGTCAGAGGAATTCCTATCTTTGCGCCTGGTAAACACATTGTTTATTGGCAGGCAACGGATAATCAAGGACAACAAGCCACTGCGAGCCAGAATCTTAACGTCAACCCTCTGGTGTCACTGCAAAAAGATAGTAGAGTTGCAGAAGATCGCAGTCACTCGATTAAGGTGTATCTAAATGGCCCTGCACCAAGTTACCCTGTAACCGTACCTTATACCGTTTCGGGTTCAGCGGATAGCAGTGATCATGACTTACAGTCGGGTGAAGTGGTAATAAGCTCAGGCACTAGTGCTAGCATCAGCTTTAATATATTTGCTGATGGTATAAGTGAAGATAACGAAACCATTGTGATCTCCCTGAGTGACTCAGTAAACAGAGGGGCTAAATCTACTTCAACAGTAACAATTGTTGAGCAAAATGTGGCACCAAGTTTATCGGCAGTTGTGCAGCAAAATGGTGAAGAGCGTAGCTTAATTACCGCCTCTAATGAAGTGGTTACCATAGAAGCTATAGTTGCTGATCCTAACCCGAATGATCTTGTGAGTGTCAGCTGGCAGCCGGATGCGGCGCTAGTCAATACATCGAGTGATCCATTTATCTTTGAATTTAACCCTGCCAATGTCCCGGCGGGTATTTATAAAGTAAGGGTTACGGCTGAAGATAATGCGACGCCAAGTCTGTCAACATCTCGCAATGTCTTTATAGAAATTGTTGACTCTTTAGCACCGTTGACCGGAGAGGATAGTGACGGTGATTTAATTCCGGATGATCAAGAAGGCTATGCCGATGAAGATGAAGACGGTATTCCTGATTTCATGGATGCGATCACTGATTGTAATGTGGTGCAAGAACAAGCGTTAGAATCTAGCCAGTTCTTGGTTGAAGGTGACCCAGGTGTATGTTTACGTAAAGGCGCCACTGTGCCACAAAATAATACGGGTGGTCTACAGCTGTTGGAAACAGAGCTGCCTTCAGATCCAAATGCCAATAATGCAGGTGGTTTGTTCGACTTTATTGCGACGGGGTTACCACAACCCGGTGATGTATATAGTATCGTTTTACCACAACGCAAACCTATTCCACTTAATGCGGTTTATCGCAAATTAATAGGTGGTGAGTGGCAAGACTTTGTGATTGGAGAAGGTAACGAGTTGCTCTCAACTCAAGGTGAGCCAGGTTTCTGTCCTCCTCCAGGAAGCAACGAGTGGAGCGCAGGCCTTAGCGATGGTGATTGGTGTGTGCAACTACGTATTGTTGATGGGGGTCCAAATGATGATGATGGTATTGCCAATGGCAGTATTGTCGACCCAGGTGGAATTGCAGTACCAATCTCAAATAACGCACAACCTGTCGCTAACGCTGACAGTGTGACAATTGTTTCTGGTCAAACAATTATAATTGATGTGCTCGAAAACGATACGGATAGTGACAATGATACACTTACCATAACGGGTGCGAGTGTCGATTTCGGTGTTGTTAGTATCGAAAATAATCAATTGAACTATACGCCTCCAGCTGCATTTATAGGCAATGCGACTATTCAATATAGTGTGACTGATGGACAGGGCGGGTCGAGCAATAGTACGGCGACAGTTTCTATTATCGCCAATCAACCACCGCAAGTGTCGAATGACACCGCAACCTCAAATGGTGCGCAAATCATTATCGATGTACTTGCAAATGATAGTGACCCTGAAGGTGGAATGTTAAGCATTGTTTCTGCAACTGCAAGCCAAGGTACGGTGGCCATTAATATTGATGGTACGCTGAGTTATACACCAAAAGTTGGGTTTGAAGGTGTTGATACAATTAACTATGTTGTTAAAGATGAGTTTGGCGCTATGGCTGAGGGCCAGGTAAGCGTCACGGTATCAGTTAAACAAGTTACATCCATAACTAATAAGTCCTCAGGGACTATGGGAGGCATGTTGTTACTATTAATCAGCGCGCTAGTACTGCGCCGTAAAAAATCACTTTTACCCGCTTTTGCATTGGTGAGTACGAGTTGTTTATTAAGTACACAGGCACAGGCGAGCAATTGGCAAGTGGAGGCAACGCTCGGACAATCTACAGCAGATAGTGAAATTAACGCTTCAGACTTAAACATCGTCAACTTAGATGAAGACAGCAGTAGTTGGTCAATAGGGGCGTTTTATGAATTAGTCCCTAATTGGCAGGTAGGACTTCGCTATATTGACCTTGGTCAAGGAAGCGTGGAGTTTACCGGCTTGAGTGCGGATCCTGAGCAAAGCCAAATGGCTTTGGCGCGAGTTGCCCCGGTATTGCCTGAAGGTCCTGCATTACAATTCAATTACTCAAAATCATTTGCAGATAAGTTTGTTGGTAAAATGTTCTTGGGTGCGTTTAATTGGGATTACAAGATTAACAGCGTTCGGGATGGTCGATTTTCCACTCGTTACGAAGACAGCGGTACTAGCGGTTACATAGGAGGTGGTGTTCATTATCAACTCAGTGAAGCTTTGACATTAGGAGTTGATTTTAGCCACTACTTTATTTCTGCAAATGATGTAAACGACTTAGCACTGAATTTGAGCTATCGTTTTTAAGTTTAACTACAAGTTTTAGCATTAAAAAGGCCTCAACTACATGCTGAGGCCTTTTTATATTGGACGCCACCTGGTGCCAGTGTGTTTCATGATGGAGGCATTTTGATGCGAGGCAAGCTTCTTCAATAACTTATTGGAAATCTTCATCTGCTTTGAATCGGAAAGTACATATGAGGGATGGGATAAACATTAAAGAAAAAGCTCTCTTGCGAGAGCTTTGGGCTATGTTTACGCTTAATTAGTTTTTTAAAATAACTTTTAGAAGAGGGGGAAAGTTATTGAAATTAACTAGTTAAGAGTAATTTGGAACTTTTCAGATTGTTTTTCCTGAATGGCATTTATTCGACTGCCAGATTTAAATTTGGTATCGATAGCGCCTTTTCGGGTACGGAACAATGTTACTGTTGTGTCGCAGGGCTTTGTTTTATCCAGTGCGTCATCATCAAAGCCTGTTAATTCACTCAATAGAATTTTATATTGCCCACCAGACTCTGATATTTCAGATTCGAAGTTTATAAGGCTTGAATCGCCAGTCGTCTTTGTACAAAACGATTTAAATTCGAGAAAAAGCTTGGTATTGATGTCGCTTTCCTCTCTCCACTCAACCAAAATGTCATCATTACGGTTAAATCTTTCAGAGACTGGAGAGTAAAGTCTTATTGGTGCAGGAAGTTTCACTCTAGAGGTTAATTTTTCATTCTCTTTATCACGAATGAACTCAAGTGTTAGCTCAGAATTTTTTGCAGTTGCTGTAAAGTAACCTTGATAATCGACATCGAATAGGTCGTTATCCTTTACCAATATCTTCCTTTCATTACCAAGTGTTGCTCTAACACTATCACCATCAGAAAGAATGACGTTCGCACCAGAACTACTATTTAAATTAAACTCAGTAACAACTCGGGAGCCTTCACCATTTGAAGTAACACGAATATCCGCCCAGATTCCTTCTGTTTTTACGACATCTGATTGTGTTGATTCAGTTGAACAACCAATTAGTGATGCTAAAGCAATGCAGCTCGATAAAACGCTGGCTCGTTTCACGAATATTTCCTTTTCTTCAATATGTGCAAAAAGAGTGTAGCGCTATTTTAATGTTTCTAGAATAGGGTTTAACAATTTATAACAATTTGTGGTGATGCAAAGTAGAAAGGGAACCTCCATGTTCCTAGATAAAAACGCTGTCATATTATTGCGTAAATATGAAGAAACAATGGAGGTATACGACTTAACTGGCGGCGTTTATTGAATATCAGATAGCTTAAGCATATTTGACATCACTTCTTTACCTTCCACATCTTTTAAGCCGATTGTGATTGTGGGATCTGATTGAGACCAATCAATGTCGATGAACCCATAGTTCACATCATGAGTAAATCCAGACACTCGGTGTTGATTTGGGCTGACTTGTTTCCACTCTTCTGTAAGCCCCGAGCTGGTGACTTCCCAAAAAGGGTAGTCCTGATGTACTACCTTCGAAATTTCACCCCAGTGTGTATCACCGCTAATCATGATAACGCCACCAAGTTTTTCGCGAGTGATGAAGTTCAGAAGTCGTGATCTATCAGTAGGGTAGTTGGCCCAAGCTTCCCACCCAGTAAATTCGGGTAATAATTGTAGACTAGAGGCGATAATTCGAATAGCGGCAGGTTTTTTTAACTCAGACTCAAGCCATTGCCACTGCTGATCACCCAGCATACTCGCATCTAGAACCGGGCTATACGGTCCCCTATTTTTTGGCTTACGTTTGTTGTCGTAATCTGATTTTGATACTGACGTTAACGCCGGTCGGTTCCATCTCAAGTCGGGCATAATGACACGAATTAGCTGCTTTCCTTGGCCATATTCATACGAAGTATAAATTCCTGAGTCTCTTGTGTCGCAAAGAGTTAGCAGGTTCATGCCAAAAGTCTAACATGATCTTTCGTGAGGCTTCTTTTTGAGAATATTCCAAACCTGCGTCATTTTCACCGTAGTCATGGTCATCCCAAATGGCGATAACTTGAGATTGTTGCCGTAGTTCTTGTATACCTGCGTTTGCGTTAAGCTTTTCATATTTCTTCTTAAGCACATCCATATCCGTGGTGTCACCATAGATGTTGTCTCCAAGAAAGATAAATAGCTCAGGGTTCTCTTTATTAATTGCCGCTAATATAGGCATAGCTTTATCTTGATGAGAACATGAGCCAAAGCGAATTGTTGACAAAGTGGCTTGTTCATTGGCATACACGTTCATTGCAACAAACGTCATTAAAGGAAATAGCATTAGGCGAGTGAAATGCTTGCGCTCAGCGAGTTTAGGTCGTTTTAGTTTGATCATTGCGCTATGCCTTCAAGCGGTGGTGCTATCTTGGGATTAAAAGTAGAAGGGTTTTGTCCAAGTAATTGAAGCGCAGTCGCGGTAACTTGCGATAAGGTTTGCTCTTGCTTTGGGATCACTAATCCTTTGGCTTTTATCTTGGGTCCGATTGCTGCAAACCAAACTTGGTCAGAACCTACGATCCCTTCAGGTTGCTTCTCAAGCATGCTTGGGTAGTTCTTTTCAATCGCTGCTTTTGATGAGTGGTGTCTCCAATCCTCACGATCCATACCTCGGCCATGATCGGTAGTAATGAGTAGGTAGGTGTTGTTTTTGTATCGCGGAATTGCTTGTAAGGTTTGCCATAAGTCGGCCAATATTTTATCAGCACGGTGGATGCCTTTGATGTACTCGTCGTAGTTTCCAGCGTGCGCATAATCGTCTGGCTCGCCAAGTGCTAGCATCATCACTCTTGGTTTTTGGGTTTGAAGATAGGCTTTTGCATATTGATACGTAAAGGCATCTAAGCGCACTGAGGACCAAGGGCTCGGAACTTGCGCCTGTAATTCATTTAAAAATTGCAGCTTGGGATTAGTTGTATGTTTTGCAATTTCAAATCCAGCGTTTATGTGCAATTTGCTCCTTTCACGATTAAAAATCGCAGGGAATACGTCCCAACTACCAAACACGGCAAGGTTTGGCTCGAAACTAGGCTGAGATTGAAGCCATTCTAGAAACGATATATTTGGGTTCGGGTTTTTGTCATTAGAGTCAATATTGGGATCGGCAATACCAGTAATTACTTCGTTGTAACCCGGGTATGAAAAATACCATGGATTGGAAACTCGCATTGTTGAGTTTTGTTTTCTATCGCCGAGAATGACGCCGTTTTCGACCACGTATTGCCATAAGAATGGCATTAACTTTTCACGGCTTTGCTGAGAGTTGTGTTCCTGAAAAAGAGCTTTTAGCACTTTTGGATCGCTTGTTGATTCTTTATCGTTGACTAACTGATTATCCAATCCGTAAAACACTTCTTGCCATCTAACACCATCTATTGTGACCAGAATAAGGTTCGGATCATTTTGTTTTGCTTGAGTAAATACACTAAAAGTGAGTATGAATAACCACATTGCACGCTTCATTTTATCTCCCAATCCACATTAGGGTATATCTGTTTAAAAAGGGCACCGAAGTGCCCTTATTTACTTGGCTTTATTATTAAAAAGTGAGCTTAAAGTTCACAGCAGCGGTGCGTGGAGCACCTATCCATGCAGATTGACCAGCAATACCACCCAAATAACTTTCATCGGTTAGGTTATTGATAGTTAACCTTAGCTCCATATTTTCAACACCAGATAGCGGTGAATCAATCGCAACACCGGCATAAAAATCTGAAGTCATATAGCTATCGATTCTTTGAGTATTCTTCGCATCCATGTAACGGTCACCCACCCATTTCGTTGAAAGACCCGCGAAATATGGCCCCTCAGCCCAATCAATAGAAATAACGGCTAAATCTTCTGCAGAGCCAAATACTGTGTTACCCGCCGGGAAGTCATTCAAACCACCCGTGTAGGTGGAGTCGTTATGTGTATATGATGCATAAATACCCCAGCTGTTGGTTACATACCAAGTTGCAGAAGCTTCAAAACCGTTCGACTCGATACCGCCAACATTCACATATGAACCATTAGTGCCAATCAGATAATCAATACCATCTGGTGAATCTGGAGCTATAAAACTAATTCGGTTATCAAACGTTACATCATAATAGGTCAGGCTGGCATTAAATTCGGTAGATGAATACCTAAAACCTAAATCAATGTTTTCAGCAGTTTCAGGCTCGATTTGTTCAAGTGCAGAGGCTTCACGTTCTAGTACGTTGTCTTTTATAGCTGCAAAGTTTTCGGCATAACCTGCAAATAATTCTAGGCCTTCGATTGGCATTGGGGCGACGAACCCTGCGCTTAGTAATGCGTCAGAGTCTGAGTCTAGTGCCACTTTTTGACCGCTAAACTTGTCGACACCTTCTAACTCGACCAAGAATTTCTTGGCACCAACACGCAATCGAGCTAGGCCAAAGTCTAATTCATCCTCAATGTAGAGCATGGTTGTATCGACATTAAACTCACGGCTATATTGGATCCAATATGGCGTATGGTCAAAATTAGCAGAGACTCGAGCATCAATGCGCTTGTGCCAATCTCGCCATTCTTCACGTTGGTAGTCTTCATACCAAAACCCTGCGCGAATGGTGTTATCCATATCGGCAATTTTGCCGTAGAAAGTAAAATCAGCATTGATCCCGAGACGGTCTTTACCGTAGTGCGTATGTCGATAAGAGCCTACCGGAATTGCGCCTGCACCATAACATGCCGGATCATACTCTTCGTCAGCACCACCGTATGGGAAAGTCAGGCTTGAGGTACATTTTGCATTTGGTTTTAGTGCTTTACCTTCGCTATCAACGAAGTAAATGCGTCCGATAGGACTACCGCCAGTATAAGGCGCAGTACCTGTCACTTCTGAATGAGGCTGATTTAATCCGTCGTTGTTGATATCAACTAAATAGGGAGGAACCCAATCACCACGACCTTCATTGGTGTGATAGTAGACATTACTCGTTAGTGCCCAATTAGTTTGTTCATAGGTTGCTTCTATGTAGCCGAAAATGTTTTCGCGGTGCGTACGCCAGCCATTGCGGTATACTTGGTCTATGTGTGGAATGCCGGTGATAGTATCTGTTAGTCTATCCCATGCTGGATCTGCTTCAAATTGTTCTTGGCTTACACGTTGGTAGTTTGCTTCAACTACATCGTCATAAGATGCATAAGCTTTTACCGTTAGCGGGCCTTTTTGGTGTTTTATTTTAGCGGCTAAATGGTCGCGTTCATTATTCGCGACTTGTTGGATCCAGTCTGAGTTACTTGAGCTAGAAACGCTGATCCAAGCATAGGTATTCTCAATTATTTCACCAGTTTCATAACGAGCGAAGTACTTTTGCGCTTCAAAGTCACCACTGGTGATAGAAAGCGTTAAACCTTTCTTTTCAGAGGGGTCAATGGTAGTGAAGTTAAGTGTACCACCCAATGCCTCATTGGAGCGTGAGGCAATATCAGCGGTACCTTGAGATACTTGCACTGCACCCAAGTTTTCAGTATCAATGTAGCGGTTTGCTTTCGCACCACCACCATAGTTTGAATTACCATTGGCAATGCCATCAACCGTAATACCGATTTGCTGCTCGTCTAAACTCAGCTGAAAGCCACGAATAGAAACGGTGGTTGACCAGTCGTCAGAACCAAATGTATCTCCTTCGTTGATGAGTACACCAGGTAAATTATCGATAACAGCCAAAGCCGATGTCATAGCAGACTGTTGCTTGCTCATTTCGTCACTTGTTGCGTTATTTGCAAAGGAAACACTTTGTCCAACAACCGTAACTTCTTCAATGACTTTATCGTCTTTAGTCTTGTCATCGTTAGCGTAGGCGTTAATTGCTAGGGTGGATAATAGTGCGGTAGTGATCAGGTTTAGCTTGCGTTGCGTTTTCATAATTGTTCCAACTTCTAGGTTAATTGTGATCGCTGAAAGAGTCGGCGCAAGTATGGGGAGGTTTTATGACAATTCAGGCCATTTTTATTGAACGTTCAATTAATAAAAGTTTAAAGAATTAAGACATAGGCATATTTGTATTTTATTCGTGGGACGTAAGATCTACATTTGAGAGTGACTCTGAATAGCAATCAAAGGAAAAGCGGAGCTATTCACAACGAATAACTCGAGGATTAGTTGGGAACTAAATTAATTGGGCATTAGGAGCTGCCGAGTAAATCCAGCAGGTTTTACCCGAGCTTAGTGTTGCTGAAATACGTTGATAGTCATCCACTTCGTACTCATCTGCATGAGCTAATTCAGCTTCAGTGATTAAAAATACAGTGCCCTTGACTTCATCCTCTGCATTACCTGTCGCGATTAAAATGGGATGAATGTCCTTTTGGCTACTGATGATAACAGCAGGATCCGTTATTTTAACTTGGCCAATTTTAAATCCACAAAGTACCGCTTTCTCGCCTTCTAATCGTCTGCCGAATGTATCAAGTTGCACTTGCTCCTGTTGCAATGTGCCGTACGAAAATAGTGCTTGTATCACTTAATTCTAACCCGTTGTTCTCCTGTTAGTTCTAAGTCTAAGCCGCGACATTTTCTCGGTCAATCAAGATCTTGCGGTCTACCCATATCGGACTGACTATAATCGCATACGCCTTTTGGATAAATTTGTTTAAGTGTGGTGAGTTGCGTTGAGATATCTACATCCCCGTAGATCCCTTTGGCAAGCGCCTCTTCAATCGATATTTTATGACACTTAAATATATCACCAGCCCAGTTTGCACCGGCTTGAATTCTGCTGGTAGAAAACATCGGATATCTAGCGGTACAGGTCCCTTGCGGCTGGTTATTCCAGATACCATTAAACACCGCTTTGCCGCTGGCGATGACTTTACCTTGTTCGTCGAAACACGTATCAGCAAGTGTCTTCGGTTTTGCGTCTGCAACGGATAAATTTGGCTGTGCTTTGAGGTTGAGTAACCATTCATCCATTTTTTCAAATGCGAGTTGAGTAGGATTAAACGCTTGATGTGCGACCCAAATTATTTGATTCTCTGGGTTTGAATCTGCGGCGGACATTCTCAATCGAGTATAAAATGAAGCAGACATATGATGCATATCTAGCTCATTCTCGAGATAATGTCTGGCGTCAATGATGGGGATATCAACTTTGCCAATAAATACCTGCCCAGAGCGATACGCTTTTTCCATCGCCGCGAGGCTACCGCTGTGCCTCGGTGCTACACCATTATCATCTGGCGTGGTGATATTATGATTGCCCCAAAGAGTGAGCCAAATAGGTACTTTGTGGCCAAATGGTAATACAATTTCTTCTTGTTGCATTTGGTTTTGGGGCTTCCATCCGCCTATTTTTTTGTTGAGATCAATAAATTCAGCCATTGTGATTTGCTGAGCCTTTAATGCTTCTAGTCCATATTGAACGCCTTCGTTATCCCAAGTGCTTAATCCTAAGCCTGATTGATCCGTGCCAAATACGTTGGCCATGTCCTGCCAGTAACTCCAGTTTGTTCTCTCTACTACCTCATCCTCAAAAAAGGTCCTTAAAAACCCTTGCCTTGGATTATTAATAAAAGTAGATAATCCAAAGTAGCCATTAATACATTCACTATTGCCATCAGGAAAGGAAGGCACAAATCCTGACATTAATTGGTTGAGTGGTTGCAAAAACCCAGCCCTTTGCGGAAAGTCGTTAATTGCATTCATGCCTTCAATATGCCGACGACGGGTCCAATCACGCCATGCTTTTCTGTCATTAGCTCTAAAAGTAAAGTAGTTATTTAGTAAATCACAATCTAACGCGTAAGTGGTTTGGGTGATCATATCAGGGTAACTATAAAGTGGGATAAGGCCGTCTAAGATCCCTTGGCTATTTTGTGCAATCAAATATTGTGCGAGTCCACCGCCAGAGCCGCCAATTCCGACCGTATAGAGCGGCTCTCCGTACAAACTTGTGAATTGCTTTTTCACCCGTCTCGCGGTGTCTTCGGCTAGTAACATGTTGTAGGTGTAGCTGGTTTTATTGCCACTAGAGCTTATAACTGCGTAGCCAAGCTTTAACTGCTCAAGCTGTCTATCTATCACACGCTCTGGTTTTTGCCTGCCTTGTCTAAAGCCAATCCCAGAACCACCATTAAATTGGTAGATAAGTCGGTTATTCCATTGAGACTTTGCCTGTCTATCACCCATTTCGTCAACTGTGATTGGCATTACTATGGTATAAATGAAGCGATTTATGGTGCCTTGCTCAACGCGTAACAGTAAGTTTGTGTCTATCGCTTTACTTCCCTTGTCTAACTGCTTGATTTGATTGTCAGAGGTTATCGCAAAGTAGCGTAACCGCGTTTTTGCCATGCAATCTTTACTAAAACCAAGTACTTGGTTTGATTGCTCATCCATCACCGGCACTCCGAGTCCCGCGTGGTTATCTATCTCTGGCTGACCAAGGCCGGAGTCCTGAGTCATACAGTAAAAAGGATATTGGTTAGGGCCAGAGTATAGGTTGGTATTAGGACCAATATCTCCTATCGCAATCGGAAATACGAAGGTATCGACGGGCCTTGTAACTTTTGAAATATGCGGATAAAACTCAATGATAGGATTGCTTTCGCTGTTTGCTATTTTTTCTACACTGTATATTTCTTCTTGCTCACTCGTTAGCCAAAACCAATAACCACAAGCGCCAAGAATAATCAAAGATAATAATAGTGCGGTGAGCCAAGAAAATAAGGACTTCATATGAGCTCCTTCGAGTGCGAGGCAAATGGATAAACGGATATTATAAGTGTAGAACTAGATCATCGCAGTGTGGTTATTTGTTTGTTATTTGAACATGAAATTATTGCGTTAGGAATTAAAAATCATCGCCTAAGTATTTAATCTCAATAGTTTTAATTGTTTTATCCGAAACCTTTTCTAAGAGCGATTCGATACGCTTCGCCATCGCTTGGTTAGCGATGTTGTATCCCATAAATTGCTGCTCAGCATGAAAAGGACGCGGTAGAAAAGTGACTTCAAGTTGGTGGCGGCGGATCATCTCTAACGCCCACACCTTATCGACTAAAACAGCGTCAACCCTGTTGTTATTGAGTACGCTAAAAAACTTTTTGCCGTCGTCATGGTTTTGTTCATAAAAGGAACGCTTGGCAATGGCTGCATTGATTTTTTTCAGCCCTTGTACAGCTGCTTCCGGGTAGCTGTAATCCTCTGAGATCATGACTCTTGGGGCGGCAAGTTGATAAAAGTCATCAGGGTTGCTGAAGCGGCCTTGTTTTACCGCAAGAGAGAGCAGCCAGGTGGTGAATGACACATCAATAATTGGAAAACCATCGGCCTCATCTACATGTAAGGTAAAATCAAATGTACCATCGGCAACGCCTGCTAAACAGCGACGATAAGGAAGTTCATGAAATGTCACTCGATAGGGAGTGCCAATAAGTGCTGATTTAATTATATCAACCTCTATGCCTCGAACTTGTTTTTGCTCGTTAACAAAGCTATAAGGCCACCACCGTTCAAAGCAAATATGTACCGCACGACTATCCGTTTTTGCCAGCGCGTTGGTACTAAGTAGGGCGAGTAGCAATAAGAGAACAATGTGCATCTGTGCGTTTATCCTAAATTACCTTCTCTAAGCGTAATGATAGATTGGAAAAAGCGCAACAAAAGAACATATTATGGGCGTTTGAAGATAATTAGGCGCTTAATTAAGAGAGCTATTTAGTTGCTATAAAAAAAGAAATTTCTAATGCCATTAGTGTCAGATTTGCTCCTTCAAATTGAGCATGTATTAAGACAAATTGTTATTAATACTTGTATATTTTTATGTAACCGTAACCCCAAAGCTCAGACGCATCAATGATTGGCTTGTCGGGTCATTGCCATGACCTAAGAAAACAATTCGAACTACCTCTATCTAATAGAAATGATTATCATATGAGTTATTTTTTGTGTTGCTGAAATTTCAACGTTCGTTATAATCTTAACTAGCCCTTAATTTTATGTTTTTATGTGAAACGGAGTTTTACTTTGCTAAGTGTGTCTTTTGTTGTTCTTTTAAGTGTTGCAATTATTCTGATTTATAGCACCAATAAAAATCAGCGCTTGCTGAAGCAACGTTTGCCGAATAGTGCCAGAATCGGCGGATATGCTTTATTAGCGAGCGGCGTGATTTTAGCATTGCAGCTTTTTTCAGGTGCAGCGGTCGTATTTAGTTGGCTTATCAGTGTCATGGTGCTTACTGCGCTTATTCCCTTCACCATTTTAATACTTTTTAGGAAATCACAATGAGCCGGTTGTCACAAGCTGAAAAGGTTCAACCCGATTGGCTAGGTAAAACGCTGGCAGGCATTATTTTAGGCCTAGCGTTGAGTTTTGGTCTAGTTGGCCTTTTCGCTTGGCTTGGTAGCGACGGCCTAATCCAAACTATAAGTGTCGAGAAGCACAGTTGGCGCACCCAGTTCAATATGTGGATGGTTTCACCTATTTGGCTGTTAATTTTAAGCTTTGTATTTATGTTTAAAAATTATAAGCAAGCAGTACTTTGGTTGGGTGGGGCGAATATCGTTGTGTATGTTTTATTGTATTTTGTAAGAGGGATGGCATGAAGATCCGCGCTGATATTTTAAGGATTTACCAGAGCGTTCATACTTGGACGGGGATCACCACAGGATTGCTGCTGTTTATCGGATTCTTTGCCGGTGCTATTACGATGTTTGCGAGCAGTATCGATAAATGGGCGACTCCCCCATCTCATCAATTGTCGCAAGTAGAAACTACCCAGTATGATGAGTTGCTCCAACTTGCTTTCGTACAATATCCAGAGTCACAGAACGGGATTAAAGTCAGTTTTGAGGAAGGACAATCTCCCATTACGTGGTACCAACAAGGTAATGCGAGAGGGTTAAGCTTAGATAAGCAGCTTTGGCATGGCACATTGAATGAGTCCGGTGAGCTTGAAGCCCATACCAGCTATATCAATGAGTTGTCGTCATTGGTTGATTACCTTCACCGCAGCGCAGGTATTGTAGGTGAAATCGGTCACGACCAAGCTGGAGTTTATGTACTTGGAATAGCTGCAATCTTGTATTTCGTAGCATTGGTATCAGGGGTGATCTTCTTATTGCCAACCCTAGTGAAGAGCTTCTTTGCATTAAGAGACAAAAAAGGGGCTAGCCGTTTTTGGTTAGATACGCATAACTTAATTGGGATCACCAGCCTACCGTTTCATATTATTATCGCGATTACGGTGATCGTATTCGCATTTCATGATTTCTTATACGATGGTCTAGGCAAACTTTACGGTGATAAACCACTATTTGGGCGTGAAGCGCCGTCAGCGGTTGAGTTTAAAGTTGAGAGCTTACCCAGCATTGAAGAAATCATGGAAAAGGCACATGCTTATGCACCTGAACATCAAATTAAAGAAATTACCCTCAGTCGCTTAAATAGCAAAGGACCTTCAGCTTCTATACAACTCGTAAGTGATGAGCACTTAATGCGCGGACCTAACACAGACTTTTTGTTTATGAATCCTTATACGTTTGAGATTTCTACAAGCAGTGTTATGAACGGCGATCAAGGTATCTGGGGGGCGGTGGTTACCACGTTATTCGGTCTTCACTTTGGGAGTTACGGTGGTGAATTTGGACGCTGGGCTTATTTTATTATGGGGATTTTAGGTGCAGTGCTGTTTTATACCGGTAACTTATTGTGGCTTGAGAAGCGCCGTAAGCAAAAACAGCCAGAGCAATCAAAATCAAGCCGAGTGATGGGTAAATTGACTATTGGCGTGGCAATGGGCTCATTATTGGGTGTAGCCGCGGCGTTTGCCGTAACAAAATGGACTGCGTTGACCACAATGAACATCAATGTTGTGTATATGTGGGTCTATTATCTGTGTTTTGGGTTTACCTTGATTGCGGCATTCGTTATCGGCATGAGTAAAACAGCAATTTGGTCACAAAGGGCGATTGCCATTTTGTGCTTCTCGTTGCCACTGACTTCAGTCATTGCGTTTGCAATCCCAAGTCTTGGCATTTGGCCAGCGACAGCTTGGTCTTCTATTGGTTTGGAGTTAACCGCTATGATCTTAGGTGTTATTTTTTGGCGAATGGCATATAAGACAAAGCATAGAGCTTACTATGGCGAAGCCAATAGCATTTGGTTTATTGGCCAGCATCAAAGCGAATGTGAATTACAAACGCAGTCTGTATAAAAAACACGTAGAAAGGGGCAGGTAGCTCCTTTTTACTTACAAAGTGTCATCTATTTTTTCAAATCTGTTATCCTACTCGTTTTGCAATTCTCTACGGAAAAATTATGGAGCTTACAGCCTGGTTAAGTCTTGCTGCTATTTGTGCTTTTGGTGCGATGTCACCAGGTCCAAGTTTAGCGGTTGTCTTGCGTTACAGCCTATTTCATAGTGCCAAACACGGTATTGTCGCAAGCCTTGCGCATGGTTTGGGAGTTGGAATTTATGCCTGCCTAGCAATCTTAGGGTTGTCAGGGCTTATTCATCAATTTCCGATTGTATACCAATTTTTGGTTTACGGTGGTGCAGCCTACTTGGCATGGATGGGGATAAAAATCTTAATGAGTAAGAGCCAAGGGTTGGCGGTATCACAGTCTCAAGCAGCAACGTCGTATGGCAAAGCGGCACAGGATGGTTTTGCAATTGCGTTTTTGAATCCAAAGTTAGCTATTTTCTTCGTTGCGCTCTTTTCGCAGTTTATCGACCCAGAAAAGATGACTTTAACAGTAGGTTTTATCATGTGTATCACCGTGCTAACGATAGATGCGTTATGGTATTTTATTGTCTCAATTTTGAGTGCTTCAGCAAGAGATAAATTCGATTTAACGGCCAAGCGTGCTGTGATTGATAAAATACTGGGCTGTGCCTTTTTACTGCTCGCCATGCGAGTGATTTACCAATCCTTGTAGCTTGTTGCTCAACTTTTGCTTAGATTGCTAGGCGGCAAGTAGAGCGCCGCGACCAAAATCCACTCAGAGGAACAAAAGTCAAACAGCAAAGGTCAACAGGCCCTAATCTAACCCTTTGCGCTGTATGTAGTTATGAAGAATAAATGCTTTGAGTTTTTCGTTATCGGTTTTATTCATTGCAAAGGATACGGCGAGCTCCAGTGGGCTTGCCACTTTTATCGAATGAACGTTTGCGAACAGTGGAATAGGGTCGGCAAGATATAATTTAGCTATCCGACTGATCACATTAATTTGGATTGCATTTGCTTGGTAGGGAAAAGTATTAATCAGTCCACCTGATTGGGATATGGAGACCATGTTAAACGGCATCATTTGAGGGGACAATCTAAATCTGACCGGCGTTGATGGGCAGGTACGCCAGCTTCGCGGTGCACTAGAGTTAGCGGCTTCCACAATATTAGGTGCTTCTAAGTTGTTGTCTAAAATCTCCATCAATGCCGATAGGTCGCTAAGTGGAAACTCGACCTGCTCGTTGGCATTTTTGGCAACGAGACTAAACTGAGAACTATTTGAAATACCCGCAAGTAACTTTTTAATCTCACTGTGCGTTTGCTGTTTTTGATCCCTAGCTTCCGGCAATAGCGAGCCTGTAACGCGATTACCGGCTAGGGTTCGGTTAATGAATTGTAATTCTTCCTTCGTCAATTTCATGATTAAGCACATCCATTGGGTGGTTGATATTTACACAGCAAGGTTTATACCAAATTCCGCTTTTGTTGCTATTGCGGCGTTTCTTTTTTAAGTACGGGCTTTGCAATCTGGTCAGCAGTAGACTCGTTGCCATTTAGCCTTCAAATAGGGCAACCTAACGTACCTAAGCGGCAATGAATTGCCCATGAAGCTGTATGAGTTATTTAAGAAAATGAAATATTTCCGTGTTCAGTGGCTATTGATATCAATTCATCGGCTGATTGTTGAAAATATTTATTTGGAATAATGCTTGCAAAGGTCTAGCACCGAGATTGTTTTTTAGACTTGCCCAATGCCAACGTTTTTAACTGGACATCAAGTATCGCTGATTGAGCCTACTTCGCTGAACTTTTCACCTGTAGAGCGAGAGAAATTAGTGATCCCGAGCGCTCATAATCAGCTTACAGCAAATGATAATCACCTTGCTGCTGGCGGCGGTCTTGCTCACACCTTTAAACAAAACTTTATGAATGCCATGAGCAGTGGCTCGGCTAGCGAAACGTCGCAACATGACAAAAATGAAGCGTTACTGCAGTTCCAATTTGCGGATCACGAAGTTCTATTCGACCTTACAAGCATCGCCTCTCATGATGAGGCTGCTTACGAAAAGCTTCGAGCGTTGTTGGCTGATATGATGACAAGGCCTGTAAAGGTTGATATCAGTAGTAAAGACCAAGCGCAGCAATTACTGTTTAAAAATTTAGAGTTAGATTTTTTAGCGTACAAGGAGCTCTCGGAGCGGCTGGAAATGTTAGCAAAGCTTGACCATGAAACTGAAAGTCAAAAAGCATTGGCACAGCAAGATAGAGATCGCATTCGTGCGGTAATTGCAAGTTTACATGCACGCCTAGAGAAGGGCCAAGAGGCGTTACTTGGTGGAACAACATTAAAAGCGTTGGATGTAAATCGCAAAGATTTTGAGCTTGAATTAGATAGCCTATTTACCAGTGTTGGCTTTGATTCGGATATGCCAGTAACTGGCGCGACTTGATTGCCGTGATCATTATTGTTTGCTGGGATCTGCACTTTTTACCAAGTATAAAATGTAGTAGCCCATACCCGAATCTCACCGTTTAAAAAGAACGGGGCTAGACTTTTCCTGACATGCGCTTTGTGGAACAAAAGACGGTCGTCAACGTTACTTTTGTTCTACAAAACGCACGTTCCACTAACTTATTTATGCCCCAAAACAAGCTAGAAAATTTTGCTCAAAGGGCTTACAACACCGCTTGCGCTTTGCTGTAAAACATGGGTATAAATCTGAGTGGTTTTAACGTCTGAATGGCCTAACTGAGCTTGTACTGTTCTAATGTCTGCCCCACTTTGTAACAGGTGTGTAGCAAAAGAGTGGCGAAAAGTGTGGGGCGTTATAGGTTTTGTTATTTGTGCTTTTTTGGCTGCCTCTTTAACCGCTTTACGTACTCCTGTTTGATGAAAATGATGTCGGCGGATCTCCCCAGTTTCAGGATCTGCACTTAACTTATATGAGGGAAATAGATACTGCCAAGCAATTGACTTATTGGCGCTAGGATATTTTCTTGCTAGTGCGTTTGGCATCCAAACACCTGCATATCGTTCATTCTGGGAATCTAATTTTAAGTATTCATCAGCCTGAGCAATTTGATTTCTTAGCAAAGGTATAAGTTCTGTGGCGAGAGTAACCACCCGATGTTTATTCCCTTTTCCATTCCAGATCCGAATGCACTTGTAGTCAAAGTCAATGTCCTGAACTCGTAGTTGAACAGCTTCCATTACACGTAAGCCGCTACCATACATTAAGCCTGAAATTAAATAATATCGTTTACTTAAAAACGACATGAGACGTTTAACCTCCTCGGGGGTCATAACAATTGGCAACTTAGATTGGCGCTTGCTTCTGATAAACGTTAGATTGGGGCACAAATCCTGTTTAATTATTTGCTTATACAGAAAAGATAATGCATTTAACGCTGTCGCTTGTGTTTTAGGCGACACATTACGTTTAAGCACAAGGTAGTCGAGATATTCGACAACCTCGTTATCGCCCATTGAAGCTGGGTGACGCTTATCATGAAAATGAATATAGGAAGAAATCCACTTAAGATATGTATCAACTGTTCTGAGCGAATATTGCTTAGTCAGCATAAACTCTGCGATGTGGTTTAGAAATGGTGAACGAGTTCTCATTGAATTAGCTCTAAAAATAAACTGTATTTATATACAGTATTGGCGTGTTTCTCCTATAGTCAAGAAAACGACCCACTGGGTCGTTTTCATCCTTTTCATCATTATGAAAAGGATGAAAAATATATCTGTAGCAACAAGTTAGTTATTGTGATAAAACTGGTACAATGAGAATAATGACCCATGACTCGGTAGATAAACGACCCATTGGGTCGATATTAAATTGTTATGCCTAAGGAGGTCAGGTGAGTCGTCGAGAAGGGATTTTGAGAATCGTCTTAACGATGGTTTTCGTTGTAGCCGGTTTGCTTTGCCTGAACCAAAGTGTGTATTCTTTTTGGATTGCTGGCGGGCCACCGACTGATTTTCCAAATGTTTGGTATCAAAATGGCATCATTTGGGGCTGGCGTGGGTTAGCGTTACTGGTTTTCGGTATATTTTTTCGGTTTAAATGGCGCAGCTTACGTTCTAGTTGGTTAGCCAAATTAATAACAGCAATTGTAATTTTCGGTATGCTGTATCCTTACATAAGAGAGCAGCTTTTAATCGATTCGTGTCTTGATGGTGGTGGTGCATGGTCAACGCAGCACTTCGATTGCAAAAAGTAAGGCATAACAAGGCAAGTCAGCATCGCACCTGCGGTGCTGGACTCGCTAACGCTCGCCGCTGCTTGCGGCGTTATAAGCCAAGGGGGCTACATGGGAAACAATTACTGGTTCATCATTTTAGCTCTAATAGTTCTATTAAATTTAGTTGTTTCTATTTACTTGGCTAAGAGAAGCGATTTAGAAGCTTTTCAAAAAGTAGCTCAAATTATTCTCGTTTGGCTAATTCCAGTATTTGCTTCTATTGGGTTGTGGCTATTCCACCGCTCACAAGATATACCACTTGGTTCATCAAAGCCTTTCGGCGGTGGTTCAAGCGATAGTTCAAATATCTCTGGAGGCGGAGATTAAAAGGCTTATAACAAGCAATTAAACAGGGATTAAAAACAGTGGGCTCTTCGCTTCGCTCAATTTTAGCCCACTATTTTTAACCCGTTAATCGAGCGTTAGGTGAATCTTTGATTTCGTGGAAAGTCGCTACAATTGAAGAAAATCCAACTAATTGGTATTTTCCTTCGTTTGAAATTCAAGAGTATTTATTGCCAATAATTAACGTCGGTGGCCAAACTTTTGATGAGTATGGACGGACAGAATACGAAAGAGAAGATTGTCTCCGTCTGATAAATACGGTTGCTTTTGCCAAAGAAACTTTAAAATTGATGTCTAAAACAATCGTCAGATATGAAACAATTCACGATGGGTTGGCGTCATTAAACAAAAATGAGCTTGTGAACACATTAGACAACTTAGCTCACGCAGTGAAATTAGCTTTAAAACAACAAAGTACTTTGGTTTTCTACGGTGATTAATTCACCTAACAAACAACTTATGTGGGACTGCTAAGGCTTGGCTCGGTTCCGCTTCGCTACACAGTTTAGCCAAGCTTTATCAGCCCCATAGTTGGGCGTTAGCTACCAAGGAGCAAACCATTAAGCACACGGATTTCCCCCAACTAATTGGTGAACTATCTACGGAAAATAAGATTATGTTTTATGAGTTGCTCGCGCACAGGCTAACTATCGCTGTGAGAGATTTTTGGTCCGATGAAAGCACCTCAGATAAAACCAAAATATCTCAAATGAAATGGCTCAATGAAATTCTTCATCGCGTTACATCTAAAATAAGAGTAGTCCGTTTGCAATTACATGAATGGTCAGAGGAAGATTTCAATCAAATGATTATCCATTACGTTAAACAAGAACCCTCAATCAGTAGTATGGTTGCTTGGGCAATTGAAAGTGCTTACAAGGTAGTATCTAACAATGGTAGCTAACAAAAAAATTATGGCGCCCGCAAGCGGGCTGGGACACAAACACGCAGGCGGCTTCGCCATTATCGCCTGCCTGTTTGTGCCCCATATTTAAGTGTTATATGGCTTTCAGGGAATATAGTCGATGGAAGATGAATGGAAGAAATATCTCAATCAAGTTGAGCTTGAAGAGGTAGAGGCTATCAAGGTTAACTTTAGTAACTCTGAACGTTACATATCAAATAATGAAACAACCGCTACTCAGTTTAAAAGAGATAAGGTTGAATATAGCAAACGTTTGAAGCCTTATATTGAATTAGCAATGGCGCGTAAAAAGTCACCTGATATACGGAAATTCAGGCATTTTCACATTAGAGTGTTATCAAAAATATGGGACATTCTCTTAGGTGGCTTAATATTTTCATTACTAATAATTGTTGGTTTTGGTTTAGCTAAGTAGCCATATAACAAGACAATGAATCAGATTCACCAAGGCATGTCATGCCATTTGCTGAGCAAATCGCACCTATAGTAATAATAAGCCTCAGAAGTATGGTTTTAATGTGTATTTTGCTTTTGCGAATAATTCGCACCTTGGAGAAATTGGACTCACAAACTATAAGTGGGGAACGTCCTTTGCCTCTTCTGTTATCAACAATATTCAGGAAAAAATAGGTAAACAACAATATTTTGAAAACGAAACTCATGGAACAGTTGCATTCTTAGCATGGTATGAAGGTTTAAAGATCCTCTTACCAACCACCGAGTAGTGATGTGTATAACAAGGCGCGTAACACCTTCTCTTCGGTCACTGGGATAAAAACACAATGCCATGCTTCACATAGTGTGGCATCATGTTTTTTGCCCGTTAGCTTAAAGTTAGCTACCCAGTATAGAATGGAGTATTAAATGACTAGATTTGAAAAACTAACATTAACATTTTCGGCAATAACTATAGCGATTACTGTGGCTGCATCGGTTTACTTTATTGGTAGTTTAAATGAACGAGTCAATATTTTAGTAAAAGAAAAAGAAGATTTCGATCAACAAAAAATTGAGTTGATTTCTCAAATTAATAACTTGATTAATGAGAAATTAGGCGTTGTTTCAGAATATGAAACTCGTATTGCTTTGTTGGAAAATGTAGCTAATGAAGAACTTCCTGAAGTTAGAAAGGATTTGGTCTTTTTAGTTCAACAGACTCGCGGTACTAATGGCCACAAGACTATGGTGTGTATGGAAGAAAAGTATTTTGTGCCAAAAGTTAATTATAAGAAAAGTTGTCGTGTTGGTAGCTAACAAGGCAATTATAAATGGGACGTCTAAAGCTTGGCTGGCGCTCATTCTTCGCTAATTTTAGCCAAGTTTAATACGCTCCATGAAGAAACAATACAGACACCCACTGTTATCTATTCACCATAGTTACGGCAGTTTCGACTTAGAATTACAAAAAAGTGTTTATCACTCATATCAAAAGTGTTTCTAAAATAAGCTAGTTATAGGCGTTTACGTATTTCTCAACGTCAAAATCAGCTTATCGCGCACGGCATGGGGGAGGCTACGGTTAGCGCAGCTTGAGGAGTTATTGCTAAAGCCTTTATTTGGTCCAGCCAGCAAACGTTCACAATTTGCTAGGTTTGTGCGCCGTCGTTTTTTGAGTGTTTTACAATAAGTGGTCAGTACTCGCTCTCGGCCATTCTTCAATGAATTTCTAAGTTACCCAGTTGCTTTTAAACAGCTTGTGCCAGCGTATCACAATGGCTTTATCAGATATGCGCTTAGCCTTTTTATCATCAACATGCAAAAACAAACTTGATAGATAAACAGGCTCTTGTGCTAAATAGCCTAAAATTAAGTAAATTTTACGCAAATTATACGGCAACGAAATTTCGACAAGGATAGAATAAAAACATAGCGCAAGTTGGAGTCACTATGTTTTCCGAGAATGGATTTATTGCCAAGAACGAGTATCTCGTTAGTTTTCTGGTTTTGCTGTTAACCAGCGCCTTTGCCGTTGCCTTAGACTCGCTGCTACATTCGGCGATCAGTGTACTGTTGGTCTTACAGTTGGGCGTTGTTGTTGTTTCTCTCATCGCAAAACGTTGGATGGCACTGGGGGTGGCGGTTGTTAGCAGTCTAGTGTTCAACTTCTTCATCACAGAGCCCAGATACACGCTTCATATGAATAACACCGAAGACGTGGTCAATTTAGTGGTATTTATCGCGGTGGCATTAGCTACTAGCTATTTATCGAGCTATATCAAAGAGCAAAAGCAGCAGCTTTTAGTTGCGAATGTGCGCTCTAATATCTTGTTGTCGGTTTCTCATGATTTACGTACACCGCTCGCTGCGGTGATGGGCGCGCTCGAAACGCTAGAAACCTATCGTGATAAGTTAGACCAAGATGAGCAAAATGAGCTGTTGGGATCGGCACGGTCAGAAAGCCACCGTTTGTTTCGCTATATCGAAAATATCTTGCAAGCCACCAAGTTACAGCATCAAGGGGATGAGCTTTCGCTTTTGAAGCAACCTACGTCTATTGATGTCTTGATCGATAACGTGATTTTGCGGCTAGGCGCGCCATGCGTCTCGAGAATGCCACAGAATATGAGTCCAATTCTCACGATACAAGCTGCACTCATTGAACAAGCCCTGTTTAACTTAATTGAAAATGCAGTCACCTTTAGTCCCGATGGAGAGCGGGTTGAGATTTCCTTAGGAGAAACGCAGCAAGCGTTGTTGATATTTATTCAGGATAACGGCCCTGGGATCCCCGTTGCTCGGCAAAAAGAAGTCTTTACCGCCTTTAGTTCGTTTCGACAAAGCGCCAGCAAAGACGGTGGCAGTGGCTTAGGGCTGAGTGTGGCGAGAGGTATTATTCGTGCGCACGGCGGTGATATTCGCATTTTGCCGACGACGCAAGGCTGCACAATGGAAGTTAGTTTGCCAAAAGAGGAGGCGCATTGATGACTCACACCATTTTATTGATTGACGATGAAGAAGAGATCCGTCGTTTTATCCGCTTAGCATTAAAAGCTGAAGGGCTGAATTATGTGGAAGCCAGCACCGGAAAGCAAGCCATGTCGGTGTTAAAGGGTGAGCTGCCAGACTTAGTAATCTTAGATCTCGGGCTACCAGATTTTGATGGATATAGCATTTTGAAGAAGATCCGAGAAACCAGCAAGCTACCTGTATTGATCTTAACTGCACGAGATCAAGAGGCTGAGAAGATTAAACTGCTGGAGGGCGGCGCAAACGACTACCTGACGAAGCCTTTTAGCATCAAAGAGCTGGTGGTACGCGTCAAAGTGCTATTAAGAGATTTAGTACCGAACAAACGCTTGCTCGCCATTGACTATGGCAAGTTGATGATAGATCTACAAAAGCATCAAGTCATTATGGATAACGCACCATTAGCACTATCGAAAAAGGAATTTGCACTACTTAGTATGCTTGCACAAAGAGCACAAGAATTAGTCAGTCAGCAAACCTTATTAAAGCAAATTTGGGGCGAAAGCCATGTGGAAGATAGTCACTATTTACGGATTGTGGTCAGCCAGTTACGTAAGAAACTCAGTGATGATGCTGCTACACCAAAAATCATAGAAACTGAGCCCGGGGTTGGTTATCGGTTTTTACTTTTACCGCTCAATAAGCATTTCTCATAACGGAGTATATAGAGGTTGTTATGGCACAATTTGTAGTAATTGGTTTAGGTCGATTTGGTTTTGCGGCTTGTTTGGAACTAAAGCGGCTTGGAAACAAAGTGATAGGGGTAGATAGTCGCGAACGTGTGGTGAACCAAGTTGTTGAGCATATTGATTATGCCACCTCTTTGGATGCGACCGATGAAACGGCATTACGCCAACTAGATATTACGAGAAGCAAAGCGGTGCTGGTCGCCATTGGTGAAAACCTAGAAGCGAGCATTTTATGTGTACTGTCGCTAAAGAACTTGGGCGTTGAGCAAATTTGGGTTAAGGCCAGTTCAGAAGCGCATCATACAATTTTATCTCGTTTAGGCGTAACACGTGTGATCCACCCTGAAGAAGAAATGGGGATCAAGGTTGCACAAACACTGAATTACCCTATGGTGAATCAATATATGCAGTTGGGGCATGGCTTTTACATGGTGGAAGTCATCGTGAATAAATTAAGCTGCGGACAGTCTTTGGCGACGCTATTAAAGCGTGCAAAGGGCGAAATCAAGGCTGTGTTAGTGCAGCGCGGCAAAGCGTGTTATACCAATCCGGCTGAGTCATTTTTGATAAACGAAGATGATAAAGTGATCCTCAACGGTCAGTTAAAAGCGTTAAATTCTATCGCGTTAAAACTGGGGGCGTAATGAAAACATGGAGTCCCCACTATTATCCCTATCCAAATAGCAAGCCCAAAGCCCACAAAAAGCCGCTGAGGTTAAGCCCCCCTGCAGTTCTGTTTATTGGGTTTTGCGGGCTGATAGCTTTAGGTACTATTTTGTTGTTGCTACCGATAGCACACACCCAAGACATCAAAGTGATGCAAGCGTTATTTACTGCAACTTCCGCGGTAACGGTGACAGGACTTGCGGTATTGAGTACGCCAAATGATTTTACGACCTTTGGCCATCTCGTTATTGCCAGTCTTATTCAAATCGGTGGACTGGGGTTTATGACGATTACGGTTGTGGTGCTGCGGGGGATGGGGCAGCAAATGGACATTAGTAAACAACTTATCGCAAAAGAAAGCTTTGGCATAGCTCGATTTGATCAGTTGGTTGATACAGCCAAATGCGTGTTAGTTTATGCACTGATCATCGAATCGATTGGGTTTACCATTTTGCTTGCCCATTGGTATCAAACGCTACCGCTTGGTGATGCGATAATGCAAAGCTTCTTCTACACTATTTCGGCTTTTAACAATGCCGGATTTGCATTGCATGATGACAGCCTCACCAGTTTTCGTGGTGATTGGGTCGTTAATCTTGTGATATCAGGGTTATTTGTGATTGGCGGACTTGGATTTGTGGTGTTGATGGATGTAGTGAAAAGACGCCGTTGGAGCCGGTTTGGATCTGCCACTAAGCTAGTCTTGATAGCAACAGCGGTGTTGAATGTGCTGGCATTTAGCTTATTTTGGCTTTTTGAAGCAAATAACCCAGAGACCCTTGGAAATTTACCGTTGTCTGAGCAAGTGATCTCTGCCTGGATGCAAGCGGTAACGCCACGGACAGCGGGCTTTAACAGTATCGACTTTGCGCTGGTGAATGACGAAAGTACCGTGTTGACCATTTGGTTAATGATAATAGGGGGCGGTTCTATGAGTACCGCCAGTGGTCTTAAAATAACCACGGTTGTGGTGCTATTAATGGCAACTTACGCTTATTTGAGACGCAGAGATCAAGTCGCTATCGGACACAGACAGATCTCGCCTGAAACGGTATTTAAGGCGCTTAGTCTCACCGTGGTTTACTTTTTTACCGTGATGCTCGCAACCCTTATTTTAACGATCACCGAGAAGGCAAATTTAACGGATATCACGTTTGAAGCCGTGTCGGCATTAGGCACGGTTGGCCTGTCTCGAGGGATCACTAGCTCATTGTCTGAACCCGGTGAAGCGGTAATCATATTTTTAATGCTGATTGGACGCTTGGGGCCGTTAACCTTTCTATACTTGATCGCTCGCCCGAAACGGGAGAATTTAAAGTATGCAAAAGCGGAAATTCAGGTAGGATAAGCAAAAAATAACGGAAATCATGATGAAGTATCCCAAACCGTTGAAAGCGGGCAGTAAAATTGCGATCACGGCATTCTCAGCGGGCGTACCTGTTGCTATGCACGCGAGATTAGACAACGCTTTGGATTATCTCGCGCAACAAGGTTTTGAACTCGTGGTTGGTGAATGCCTGCGAGATAACCACAACTACGTTAGCGCAGATGTCAAAACCCGTGCTAATGAGCTTATGGGATACTTACTCGATGACACAATAGACGCGATTATGCCGCCATGGGGCGGTGCAATCGCAATGGATTTACTGACATTACTTAATTGGGAAAAGTTGGCCCATGCTCCGCCAAAATGGCTCATTGGTTTCTCTGATGTCAGCACTTTGCTGAGCGCAGTGACTTGCAAACTAGGCTGGGCAAGTGTGCATGCAACTAACCTTATGCAATTAAATGTGCATCAACAAGACCCTTTAACGGTTGGACTTTTTGACTATTTGAGGCGTGCGCCTAAGGACTCTTTCACGCAATTTCCCTCGACACATTTTGAAGCTGAGCCACTCAATTTTGTTGACTTTCCCGATGCTGGATTTAACTTATCCGCGAGCACTCAATGGCGTATTTTGGCCAATGGCAATCACCGGCAGCAGTTTGCTGGTCGATTATTAGGCGGCTGTTTGGATATTCACATGTTATTGGCTGGTACGGAATATTTTGATCTGGACGCCTTTTCACAGGCGCACCCTGATGAGTCGATTATCTTATATTTTGAAAATGGCGAAATGCCGCCAGCGGCATATTATCGTGCGCTGCAAAGTATTAAATTACGACGTTGGTTTTCGAAAGTCGCTGGAGTTTTGATTGGTCGAAATCCAGAACCGCTGGCAAAAGATAGCGACTGGACGCACGTAGATGCATTGCAAAACGTCTTTATTGGTTGCGATTTCCCTGTGCTATACGATGTGGATATAGGCCATCAAGCGCCGAATTTGACGCTGATTAACGGCGCATATGCCGAAGTGACTGTCGGCGATACCTTTTCAATTACACAGACATTAATATGAACCTAGAATATAAAGTCGGCTCGATAGATGACCTCCTAGCGATAGAAAACCAAATTCCTGAATTTGCCACGCCACGAAAGGGTGAGGAAGTCGTAAACAAACTGCGAGATAAACAACATTTATTGCTGGTAGCGTACGCTCAAGGCAAGCCTGTAGGATATAAACTGGGTCACGAACTACCAAACAACGAGTTTTATAGCTGGTTAGGCGCGGTTATCCCCGAATATCGCGGCAAAGGTATTGCCAAGCAGCTGTTGGTGATGCAAGAAACTTGGTGCAAAGCGCAAGGCTATAGCGCCATTAGAGTAAAGTCGAGAAACCTATTCAAAAACATGCTATTGATGCTAATAAGCCGCGATTACCAGATTGTAAAATGTGAACAAATCAATGGCTTAACGGATTGCAAAATTCACTTTTATAAGCAATTACAATAAAGCCTAACCTTTGATATTAGGCTTTATTGTTATCAGATGAGCTGGTGGCGCTTCGTCTCCATATTCCTGCTAATATTGAGCCACTGACATTATGCCAAATAGAAAATAGGGTACCTGCTACGGCCGCCGCAGGAGTAAAAAACTTCATGGCAAGCGCAACAGCAAGCCCCGAGTTTTGCATACCCACCTCAAAGGCCATGGTGCGACATACTTTTTCGTCAAAACCGAGCCGTTTCGGAATGAAATAGCCCAAAAGTAGCCCTGTAGTATTGTGCAGGATCACGGCAACCAGCATAACGAGCCCGATGCTTTGAAGTTTTGGTTGATTAAGAGCAACGATCACCGCAATGATAAAAATGATTGAAAGCATTGAAAGTAAAGGCAGTATCGGAGTTGTTTTGATAACAGAATGCGCCAGTGGCTTGGCAAGCAAGGTATTGAAAGCAACGCCCACAGCCACAGGAAATAGCACAATTTTTAGCAGGCTCGTCAACATATCAGAAAACTGAATATCAACCACCTGGCCTATCATCAATGTGGTTAGTAGTGGCGTTAAGAACACGCCGAGTAAAGTACTAATCGCGGTCATAGAAATCGATAACGCGACATCTCCTTTGGCGAGATAACACAAAACGTTACTTGCCGTGCCGCCAGCAACCGTGCCCACTAAAATCATACCAATTAATAGGTCAGTTTCTAAGCTCATTGTGGTTGCAATTAAGTAAGCAACACTCGGCATCACAGTAAATTGAAGCAGCACACTAACGCAAATGGCTTTTTTGTTGTCGAGCACGCGTAAAAAGTCTTTTGTAGTGAGGGTTAAGCCCATTGTCAGCATGATCAACATTAATAACGGAATAATACTGCCTTTAAACGCGCTAAATAGAGTCGGAAAAAGATAAGCGGTTACTGAGCAAATAATGGCCCAAAGAGGGAATAGTTGTACGATTCTTGTCATCATATTTTTACTTTATTTTTCTTTAGATATTAACGAAATTTTAGTTAAACACCTAACTCCAGAGATCTGGCTCATGGGCGTTAATGGTTATCTTAGGTAAAACAGCTTGTTACATTTTACTAATTTTATAGTTGGGCCCGTTTGAGGGAATTAGGTATAGTCGTTACTACGAAAATGATAAGTAGAAAATAGGAATAAAAAATGAAGGAAGGTATGCTCAGTACCAAAATGGTTAAAGGTTGGAGGGGTTAATCTTATTCCATGGAAACAAAACTGCTAAAGATAAAATTAAACTTGAATGCTCGTCCTCAAGTGGATGAATTACTTGCTTATATGCAGGATAATATCGCGTTTCCGAGAGAAGAGATGCGACAGAAAGGCTACTTTTGGGATTCCGTATTTTTTACTGAAGAAGGCGAAAGAGAGTATCTCTATATTGTAATAAAGTCTGAAGACTTTAGCTGTATTATGATGGATGAATCTGAGCTAATTTGTACACCTTTTCGTGAAGTGTATGAGCGTTTTAGAAAAGCATGTTGGTCAACAGAGCCATATCAAGATATCGAAGCGTTGGCGTGTTTCAATTCACAAATGGAGTTTGACTCTGTCGAACCCGGTAAATAAGTAAAAAAGGGTTATACTTTTGCACCGCTTTTACTATAGAGCAACGCCGCAAAAATAATGACACTGCCAATACCAAGGCGAACGAGGTCAGCTTCTCGGTTCCAAATCAGCAAATTGACAATGATCCCAGCTGGGATCAACACATTGTTCATTACCGCGAGCTCACCCACCGAGACGCGGGTCAGTCCCAAGTTCCATACATAATACCCTACGCCTGAAGCAATCAAGCCTAAATAAATCAGTATTCCCCATTGTAGATTTGTACTTGGGAGTTGCTGGGTATTGCCGAATAACATAAACCCAATGGCGAGCACGAGGGACGCACCAATAAAGAAAAAACCGAAACTTTGATGGTGTACCAGTTGGTAGTGGTTACTTAAGCGTTTGTAACTTACTTGGCCTATCGCAAAGCAAAGGTTTGCGCCTTGCACTAGTAGTAAGCCAAAAAGGTAGTCGCTGGTAAGCTCAGTAAATCTAATGGTGATTGCACCAACGATAGCTATAAGCGCAGACAGCAAGAAGGTGGCATTGAACGAACGGTTTAGTAAGTCATTGAGTGCAGTAATATAGATGGGTGTCATCACTGTGAATAGCAACACTTCAGGTACGCTTAGGTATAAAAAAGAATGATAGTAAAAGCCATACATCAGACCAATCTGCACTGCACCGATTGCCATCAACTTGATTATCAACTCCTTATTCACCGATCTCAATTTCAAAAATGGAATAAACACAATCGCTGCTAGCAAGGTTCTAGATAAAGCGCTAAACCAAGTATCGACTTGGCCTGCCAAATAGACACCAATCAAAGAAAATGAGAACGCCCAAAGTAAAGTAACAATCCAAAGTAATGGCATAGACAATTTGTTGTAGTTTTTAATTTCGCGATTGTATCACGAGCGTAGCAGAAATAGACCATTCGAAAAAAGCGATGATAACAATCTTTATAATGTGATTTTAATTTATGATTATTCACATAGAATGACTCGTGTATTCACACTTACATCCCTTCATTGTTTTACCCATGATGTGTTTGGCCGCCGCTGCGGCCTTTTTTATTTAGTCTATTATTTCGATACTCTCTATAGCTTGTCCCTTCACCGTTTATACCAATTTCCATGAACTTGCTCGATTTAATGCGTTCTGAACACTCTTGTGAATTTTATGTTTTTATGGGTTAAAAAATTGAATTTTTTATTTTTATTGTGTAGTTTAATTTTTAACCAAGATTTCTTGGTTGTTAACATAATAAATATAAGGAGATCAAGGTGAAACAAAAAATAACTAAGATACTTGCAGCTATTGCATTAGTTGGCACCTGCAGCGCTGGTGCAACAGAGTTGAATTGCGACCTACAAGTGAAAAGAGGTGGCAACGTCACCGGTAACGGACAAACCTGCTTTGGTATGGACTTCTCATTTGGCAACTCAACTACAGGTAAGTTCTACTTAACGAATATCAGCAAACCGATTAATAAAGTGATTTGGAATGGTGATGCCAGCTGCTCTGGTGGTGTCGAATGTGCACTTACTGTTTATGCGTATCAAACACATACAGCAACGGCGACTATCTTATACAAAGATGGCACATACGAAGAAACGA
The DNA here is from genome assembly GCF_001709235.1 of Pseudoalteromonas sp. BMB. Classification (NCBI taxonomy): domain Bacteria; kingdom Pseudomonadati; phylum Pseudomonadota; class Gammaproteobacteria; order Alteromonadales; family Pseudoalteromonadaceae; genus Pseudoalteromonas; species Pseudoalteromonas sp. BMB. The sequence goes on along the minus strand of NZ_MBQA01000067.1, from coordinate 328,234 downwards.
ATGTATCACGTATCTCGTATGAAACTGGTCACTAAAAATTACTTAACTTATTCTTAATTAAAGGAAATAATAATGAAATCAACATTAATTGCTTCAGTATTGGTTGTACTAGGTGGTCTGTCTTTTAGTTCGCAAGCGGCAGATTTAAAATGCTCTTTGAACGTGAAATCAGGCGGTAATGTGTGGGGTAACAATACTAGCTATTGTTCTGGAATTGATTTTTCTTTCGATAATTCAACTTCTGGTAAGTTCTATATCGCAAATGCCACTAAAGCGATTAGTAAAGTAATTTGGAATGGTGATGCGAGCTGCAGCGGTGGTACGACGTGTAACATGACCATTCGTGCTTATCGTCAGTACAATGCGACTGCAACTATTCTTTATACTGATGGTACATACGAGACGACAAACTCTGCTCATATTGACTATGAAACAGGGTTTTAAGCCTCGACTTTTATAATAAAATAGCGGGAAAGCCTTTTCCCGCTTTAGGTATTAACCTAATAAAGCCTCAGGGTTGAGGGAAGAAAACCGTTCAGACACATCTATAAACGTTGGCATAAAGGGCATGACACCTTTGTGTTCACAAGTAAATGCACCGCATTTCACAGCAAAGCTAAGTGCCTTTTTTACGGTTGGGAAGTTTTGCACGAGTGTATCTTTTGAGACCCCGTTTTGACTGAGTTGAAATAGAAACCCTGCCATTAAGCTATCCCCAGCGCCGGTTGTATCAACCGCATCAATAGTAGGAGAGGCGACGGAATAAAAGTCTTTAGCTGTTAATACACTGCAAGGATTTGGCCCATCGCTTGAGATCACCGCTTGTACGCCGACACTAAGTAACCAATCTAAATAGCTAGCTTCTCTCATGTTCTTTTCTTCAGCGAGATATCTCAGCTCATCTTTACTCATTTTTAATATGTCGACATAGGGGTAGCAAGCCTCTATACGTTCGGATAAGCAAGATAAGTCCCGCCATAGATTCAAGCGCAAGTTAACATCAAATGAAATAAATTGATTATGAGCCGCAGCAGACTTTAATAACGCCATGGTGGTACTTGTCACTTCTGCATCGGTAAGCGTGTTTGAGCAAAAATGAAATATCCCGTGATCTGGCCATTGCAAATGCTCAAAGTCTTTTGGGCGGATTGCGATATCAGCGGTATTGTCGCGGTAAAACGAAAAGCTTCGTTCTCCTTGAGCGTCTAGGTGGACGATGGCCAAGGCGGTTTGCGCTCCACTTATGGATACACAATATTCTGTTCCTACAGCATATAACGCCAAGGTTGATTTTAATTGCAGCGAAAAGGGATCTTCAGCAAAACCTCCTACAAACCGAGCACTGCCACCAAGTTTAGCAAAGCCTACAGCCACATTCGCCGGAGCGCCGCCAGCAATAGGGTTAAGGCTACCGTCGCCGGTAGGTAACAAATCGATAAGCATCTCGCCAAAACATGTTAATTGCATAACTACTACCCCTAATTAGAAACGGTATTTTAAAGTGACAGACGTAGTTCTGCCGTTAATACTGCGAGCGCGAATAATATTGTTAGTTGGAATTACGCCTTCCTCGGCTTCTGTTAATCCAGTGGTATCAAAGAGATTGTTTACGTTTAACGCGATATTGAAGCGTTCAGTCAGATCATAACTTGCAAACGCGTTGACCTGAGTGTAACCGTCAAATTTTAACTCGTTGTTGTCTTGTGCGTACGCGTCAGTGGTGCCGATGAGGCTTAAACCGATAGCACCTTGATCGAAGTTATATTTACCCAATAAGGAATAAACAAAGTCAGCTTGCCGTCTTGGCGTGTTACCCTCGACTTCGGGAGTGAGTGCATCTTTTGCGATTTCAGCATCGGTCCAAGTTAAGCTACCTCGTAAGTCGAAGGAGCCAATAAAATAGACACCTTCAAGTTCAATACCTTGTGCTTCGTATTGCCTGTCAAAGAACTTTTGGCTGGTTGCCTCAAAGTTTTGCTCTTCTGTTTCGGCGTAAAATAAAGTTGCAAATAGACGGCCTTGTTCAAACTTTTGTTTGATACCAAATTCATATTGTGTCACTTCATCCACAGCATCTTCATCAGCAACACTGCCATCAATATTCACTTTACCGAACAATAGTCTGTCTGCATTTGCACGACCGCCCTCACTGAATCTGCCGAATATGGCGCTGCTTGAGGTCATTTGGTAGTTTGCGCCGACAGAGTAGCTTGTGTAGCTCCAATCGTAATTAACTACATTGGGGTTAGCGAGATCGATGGCTGCAACTTGCTCCTCCGGCTTTGATATAGTGCCATCACGGTTGATATCTACACGAGATGTTACAGCACCTGCAAATGTACCTGTCGCTTTACCTGAATCATGACGCACACTCGCATCAACTGAAATATCGCCGAGCTTTGTTGAAAAGGCGATATATGGGGCACGAGTATCGTATTGAGTATCGTAGTTGCGCTGACAGCAATTTCCCCAATAGGGCGTACCATAGGCATATAATCCGTTTTCAGAATATGCTGTGCCATCCGCAGCGGCCACGTTGACAAGCGCTGCGTTATCTCCTTTAACCTCGAGCAAGTATGAATTCCATAACCAAGACATATTGATATTTTGCGATGACATGAAATAACCGAAGGTGAGTGACGTGTCAGTACCAAATGATTTGGTGAGCTTTAGGTCATTCATGATGTTGTCGAAATCATTCATTTCCACTTCGAAGGTATGAACGCGCATTAGTAGTGCTTGATTGAACGCTTGATCCGCTTTTGGTCCGTTGGCAAAGGTGAGTGTCGCACCTGTACCGGCTATGCTCTCGGCAATTGCTTGGCTATTAGCGACCTCAGCAGGGAAAGGCGACATAAATGAGCCTGAGATACTCGACTTTCTGGACCTGTTTTCGATTTGCCAGTCATTACCTAGTTTGAAATTTGCTTCAAAGCCGATACTATCAACAACAGGGTGCATTCCGTCTCGCATATCCCCTCGACGAATTTGATTGTTACCACCTAAGCCTTGCGTGGCGGTGAAATAAACAGAGTGGGGTGTATCTGACAGTACATCAAAGCCGCTGATGGAGTCGCCATTAGAATACATAGGCATAGGAAGGTAGCCTGCTGTTTTATCATCAAGGTGTTTTACATACAAACGAACGTAGCCACTTTCAAATTCCTTGGTGATATTGGCTTTGAGTTGGCCGCCTTTATTTGCGGTATAGCCGGTGTCACGTGGGCCTTCACCTTGGCGCACAAAGCCACCAATATGAAATTTTATGTCGTCAGTTAAATAACTCCCATACTCAAAATCAGTTCTAAACTCGTCATAATCTAAACCAAACGTGGTGGCAACACTGCCTGACTCATTTTCACCCGTTTTTGAAATCAAGTTAATAATGCCTCCGGGAGCGTCGCTGGCGGCAGTCGAAGCCGAGCCACCACGAATAGACTCGATTGACTCCACGGTATTATCAAGGCGCATAAAAATATCGGCGTTACCAAAAGCAATGTCACCAAACTGCAAAATAGGCAAGCCATCTTCTTGTAGCTGCAAAAATTTAGCGCCACCGGATGCGACAGGAAGACCACGTACAGCGATATTTGCATTACCTTCACCACCGGTTGATTCTGACCTTACACCAGGAATTAGTTTGAATGCTTCAGCGGTAGTTCTGGGGGTTGCAACAGAGATTTGCTCCAGCCCTATGCTGCTAACAGAAACACTCGATTCCATAATGGTTGTTCGCTTTGGCACACCCGTCACGACTATTTTCTCGAAGCCATCGGCAGGTTTTGTGTGTGCTTTTTCTTCAGCGGCCGCCGAGTGAGAGATTGCAAGCGTGAGTGCGCTGAGTGTAAATAGGGTGGTTTTGATTGTTGTCATCATTTGCCTCTTGTTATCGTTGTCAAACTCGTGCGGTCTATTAAAAATAAACTTAATCGATTAAGTTTATTTTTAGCACAATTTAATTTGGTTGCAATTAAAAATTAATCAATAATTCAAACAAAATTTTAATGCTTTGGTTTTTATGAATTTTAACCCGCGAAAAATTTTTGGTCGGAGGAGTTACACTCGCTGCAACTTAGCGTTTTTGCTCAATGGTAAGCGGGCAGGGTCCTTTAACCAGTTGTACAACATGGCCGCAAAGAGTAAAAATGCAAACCCAGTCGCAAGTACAAAGCCATGGCTAACATGGCCAAAGTAATCGCTCACCATGCCCATCAGAAGTGGTGCTAGCGCAGCAGAAAGCGCGGTGAAGAACAACATCACACCAGCAACAGAGCCATGCTGAGCTTTGTCAAAACAAGAGATCCCTTTTGAGTTTAATGTTGGGTAAATCATAGACATAAATAAACCACTTAGCGGGAGCGTATAGATAGCGGCATTAACACCATAAAGATAAGTTAAAAAATAGCATACAAATATAGCAAAGCTCAGCGTTAGCATTACGCTTTGCCAACGATACTTAGCGAGTAACCATACAGCCATAAAGCGACCTATTGCACGTAAAATAAAAAAGATGGTGAGCGCATAAGTTGCAAGCCAAGTTAAATCACCTTGGTAATCCTGTAATAAAGTGGGCATCCAGACATAAATTGCGACTTCAGTTGCAACGTAGAGTGCTATGGCGAGGGAAAAGCCAAGTGCATATTTGTTCTTGAGCATCGCTGCCGTGTGAGATAGGCCTGCATTGTTTTGTGCATGAGCGGTATTAAACTTGGGAAACTCAGTGCTTAAAGTCACGATACTGAGTATTAAGCATAGCCCACCAGCAAGCACATAAAGATAGGTCCAACTCACCCCCTGTATCAATAGATAACTGACAATTGCAGGGCCAATTATCGCGCCGATGGCAAAGAAGCCTTCGACTTTATTCATGGTTTGAGTATGTTCTTGTGCGCCGTCAGAAATGTCACCTAGAAGGGCGAGGGCCCCTGTTTTAAATAGGCCAATGGCTAATCCAATGACACATAAAAGCATTAAAAACATGGTGAAAGTTTCACCCAGTGCGAACAGAAAACATGCGGATGAAAATAGTATGAGGCCAATTAACACCGTGAGCTTACGGCCTATTTTATCTGCCAGAAATCCTAAACATAAGCCGCTAAAGGCAATTAAAATCATTGGTGCATAGTGAAAGGCGCTGGCCTGGGTCATGCTAAGTTGATATTCGCTGATCAGTGTTGGAATGATCACGCCAACGGCGTCTGATGTCATCGCAAACATCAAAAACATCATATAAGTTAACCAGCGCAACGTGTTGAGCTGAGTGTGATTCGACTTGCTGCTCATTGTTCACCTCTTGAAGGGCTTTGTTATGTAGCTGGTCTACTTCTTTACATAAGACTGAGTGTAATACTAATCTGCATTAAGCGAATTATTTTTAGTAGAACGCTACGATAAAACTTGATTATTGTTTGTTCATGATTAAAGATATAGCTTAATCGATTAAGTCTCAACTTTTTTAATGAGTAAATTATGAAAAACCAAGTTCAGTTGATCACGTATGCTGATCGCCTGTCTGGCGGCGGCCTTGGACAATTAAATACGTTACTAACGGGCCCGTTAGCTGGACTATTTGGTGGTGTCCACATTTTGCCTTTTTACTATCCAATTGATGGTAGTGACGCAGGTTTTGACCCGATTGATCATGCCAAGGTCGACGAACGATTGGGTGATTGGCAACATATTAAGTTGATTGCCGAGCACTGTGAGGTAATGGCAGATCTTATCGTTAACCATGTATCAGGAGAGTCAGCAGAATTTGCAGATGTGTTGGCTCATGGCCAAGAGTCACAGTTTTGGTCGATGTTTTTAAAAGAAGAAGATGTCTTTCCTAATGGCATTACGCAAGCACAAGCGCAAGCAATTTATCGTCCGAGGCCGGGAAGTTGCTTTTCTAAAAAGGCGTTAGCGAGTGGCGAAGTTGTGGATTTTTGGACCACTTTTACTGATAACCAAATTGATATTAATGTTGAGTCAGAAGCGGGGCGCGCTTATTTAGAAAAAGTCTTAACATTGTTTGCAGACAGTGGAGTGAAAATTATTCGACTAGATGCCGCAGGATATGCAATCAAACGCGCAAATACCAGCTGTTTTATGACTGATGAGGCCTTTGCTTTTATCAATCAATTATCTAAGCGCGCCAATGAGCTTGGTATGGAAACCATTGCCGAAATTCACAGTTATTACAAAACTCAAGTAGAGGTTGCCAGCAAAGTCGACCGTGTTTATGACTTTGCGCTCCCTCCGCTTATTTTACACAGTTTATTCAATAAAGATTTCTCGGCTTTAGCCAAGTGGTTGGACATTGCGCCACGTAATTGTCTAACCGTGCTGGATACTCATGACGGAATCGGCATTATTGACGCGGGGCCTGAAGGGGATAAACCAGGGTTACTCGATGCCAATCAAATTGATGCTTTGGTTGAGCAGATCCATAGCAACAGTAAAGGCCAAAGTCGCAAGGCAACCGGCGCTGCAGCGAGCAATGTCGACTTGTATCAAGTCAATTGCAGTTATTATGAAGCCTTAGGGAAGTATGATTTTTATTATTTGGTAGCAAGAGCAATTCAGTTCTTTTGCCCTGGAGTACCACAAGTTTATTACGGTGGTCTATTGGCGATGGAAAATGACATGGCGCTCCTAGAAAAAAGTAATGTTGGACGCGATATCAACCGCCCTTATTTGGATGTCGCGATGGTGGAAGCCGCACTCGATAAACCTGTGGTGAAGGGTCTGCAAACTCTAATTAAACTGCGTAATACTTGCTGCGCATTTGATGGCAATTTTGCATTAACATGCCAAGGCTCAAATCTGGTTATAACTTGGGAGGGCAATAATGCCAAAGCGGAGTTGCGAGTTGATCTCGCAAAAGATGAAGCCATGATTAAAACTTCTGAAAACGCCACAGAGCAGAGCTATAACATTCAATCGCTGCTTTCCTAACCATAGCTAGGAGCCAAAGTTGCGCGTAGAAAGCTCGCTTTAAGTACCTCAACATCGATTATCCTTGGTAGCGGCTCGCAATCTTAGGTGAGCTGCTATGTATAGATAAATACCAACAAAGCGTAATTGACATAGCGGGCTAGCTATATAACAATAGAATTATATAATTAATTTGTTATGCGATGATGAAGATACTTTTTCTTTGTTCTGGAAACTCAACGCGGTCAATTTTAGCACAGGCGCTAGCTAACTTTCATGGCGGTTCGGATGTTCATGCCTATAGTGCAGGCACTAAGCCAAGCACTGTGAATGCGACTACGCTTTCAATGCTACGCCGTTTAGGGATTAATACGGACAATCTGTACAGTAAACACCTCAATGAGTATAAGGACGAACACTTTGATGTGGTGGTAACTTTATGCTCTGAAGTGCGATCTGAATGCGAAAGTAAACTGCAAGGAGAACATGTCCTTGCGTGGGATATTGCGAGTCCAGCTGAGAGAAGTTGCAATAACGCTTATGAGCAAACCTTGTTCGACATCAATGAACAAGTTATTTCCCTACTACGCGAAGGTAAGCCACAACATACGCTACTTACACCCTTGCAATTTTATAAATCCCTAGCGGATGAGATCCGCTTAAAAACGCTTGCCATGTTGATGGTGGAAGGTGAGCTATGTGTTTGCGAGCTAATGGCTGCGCTTGAACAAGATAGCCAACCCAAGGTTTCACGGCATTTAGCGCAGCTGAAGAAGGCTGGAATTCTATGTGATCGCAAGCAAAAACAATGGGTATTTTATTCTATAAACCCAACACTACCGCTATGGATGAAGGCGGTGATAAACGCCACGGTTATGCATCAACCAGATTATATAAAAGCTGAGTTAGTGAGGCTAAATGCGATGGGCGAACGGCCAACACGCATGGCAACTTGCTGTAACTAATAATTAGATTTTGGAGTTCTTATGACGATTAAAGTAGGGATCAATGGTTTTGGTCGAATGGGGCGTTTGGCGCTTCGCGCTAGCTTTGACTGGCCTGAAATCGAGTTTGTTCAAATTAACGATCCTGCGGGCAATGCAGAAACCCTAGCACACTTGCTAGAGTTTGATTCTGTTCATGGTAAATGGCATCACAGTGTGTCTTTTCAAGATGAACAGATCCAAATAGGTGAAACTGTGTTGTCGGTGACTCAAAACAAAGAGATTGCGCAAACCGACTGGTCTCAATGCGACGTCGTGATCGAAGCATCCGGCAAAATGAAAACCAAAGCTTTACTGCAACAGTATTTAGATCAAGGCGTTAAGCGTGTGGTTGTTACGGCACCGGTAAAAGAAGAAGGAGTATTAAATATTGTGATGGGAGTGAATGACCATCTATACGACGACATGCCCCATCAAATCGTTACGGCCGCTTCTTGTACCACGAATTGCTTAGCGCCCGTGGTAAAAGTTCTGCAACAAAACATCGGTATAAAGCACGGTTCGATGACGACTATTCATGATATCACCAACACGCAAACCATTTTGGATGCGCCACATAAGGATCTACGCCGTGCGCGGGCCTGTGGCATGAGTTTAATTCCGACAACAACGGGTTCAGCGACCGCTATTACCCATATCTTTCCAGAATTAAAAGGTAAGCTAAATGGTCACGCTGTTCGTGTTCCATTGGCGAATGCTTCATTAACAGACTGCGTTTTCGAGGTCGAGCGGCCAACCACAGTGGAAGAGATTAACCACTGGATGGCGCAAGCTGCTGCTACTGAGCTTAACGGAATTTTAGGTTATGAATCAAGACCACTAGTTTCTATTGACTATAAAACGGATCCTCGCTCTAGTATCGTCGATGCGTTATCTACAATGGTAGTTAATGGTACTCAGGTTAAGTTGTACGTGTGGTATGACAACGAGTGGGGCTATGCAAATCGTACCGCGGAATTAGTACGTAAAGTCGGATTGTCGTTAGGCGAATAAGATATCATGCAGCTGCGCAATATACCTCAAGATATCAAGCAGTACCTCATTGTGACAGGCAACTATTGGGCGTTTACCTTAACGGATGGTGCGCTCAGAATGTTGGTGGTGCTTTACTTTCATCAATTGGGCTATAACCCGCTTGAAATTGCCATGCTATTTCTCTTCTATGAAATTTTTGGTGTTGTCACCAATTTAATTGGGGGATGGCTTGGCGCACGCATTGGCTTAAACCGCACCATGAATATTGGGTTAGGCATACAAATAGTAGCATTATTGATGTTAGTAGTACCAACGCACTGGCTTACCGTGCCTTATGTTATGGCAGCACAGGCGCTCTCAGGTATTGCCAAAGATCTCAATAAAATGAGTGCCAAAAGTGCAATAAAGGCCATCGTAAAATCGGGTGAAGAAGGGACCTTGTTTAAGTGGGTGGCAATACTTACTGGCTCAAAGAATGCGCTAAAAGGCGTCGGATTTTTTCTTGGCGGGTTGTTGCTTACCTTACTTGGCTTTACCGGCGCGATGTGGTCGATGGCAATCATGTTGCTATTAGTGTGGTTGTTTAGCCTTATCAGCTTAAAAAGCGATTTAGGCAAGGCTAAAAGCAAACCCAAATTTAGCGATGTATTTTCAAAAAGCCGAGCAATTAATATGCTATCTGCCGCGCGATTGTTTTTATTTGCCGCACGGGATGTTTGGTTTGTGGTTGCGCTTCCTGTCTTTTTATCGCAGCAGTTCGGTTGGGATCATTGGTGGGTTGGTGGCTTTATGGCTACTTGGGTCATCGGTTATGGCATCGTGCAATCAACAACTCCTAGATTTATTAGTCGTGATACGTTTGCATCAACACCAAGTAAAGTCAGCGGATGGGCGTTGTATTTGGCAGCTATTCCGCTGTTGATTGCTATCTCACTTCAAGCGCAGCTCTGGACAAGCTTAGCCTTAGTAGGTGGACTTTTGCTCTTTGGTTTTGTGTTTGCTATCAATTCATCTCTTCACAGCTATCTTATTGTAAGTTTGGCCGATAGTGATGGAGTGTCACTTGATGTGGGCTTCTATTATATGGCGAACGCTATCGGGCGATTACTCGGTACCGTGCTATCAGGTTGGATCTTTTTGGAGTATGGCTTGGTGGCTTGTTTAGTGGTATCAAGTGTGATGTTGTTGTTGGCAGGGATCATTTCCTGCCGATTACCCAGGCGCGTCTAATTGATAGGGGGCAATTAACAGCTCTGCCCCATTTTTAAGGTATAGCCAAGCATAACTTTATCATCGCTTTTATCTAAGAAGAGTTTGGCTGCTTCTCGGCCTTTTTCTTCACTATTTTGATGAATGGTAGTTAGGCTAGGGCTAAAGCGTAGCGCTTCATCAATGCCATCAAAACCAACGACTTTAAGATCCTGCGGTATCTTTACACCAAGTTTTTTGGCTTCTCTTAACAGCGGTAGTGCAATTAAATCACTCATACACAGTACGGTATTAGGCCTTGGTGAGAGGTTAAGTAGTTCTTTTGCGGCGATATTTGCAAACCTTTCGCTGCTTTCAGGAATATTCCACACTCTGTCTTCACCAAGTGTTAACCCACGCTCTTCAATGGCTTTGAGATATCCGCTATAGCGCTGATGCGCAATAGAAGTCTCTAAGTCTATTAGGCTCTGCTCGTATACGCGGCATAGCAAATCGGTATCTAATAATCTCAAACCAAAAATAGCAACATCACTATCGTCGTTTAGTGCTTTACTCGCTACATCAAAGGCGGCTTGTTGGTTGTCGATATTAATACTGGCATGCGCGGGCAAATCAAAGTCAACCGTCACAACCTGTTTGCTAACATTCGCAAGATGCTCAATTAACTTGGGATTACGCGGGCGGCCATAACAAATTAAGCCGTCGACGAAATCGACAATGTCTCCGACATTATCTGCTGTGCCTGAGAACAAGAGTAGGTTAATATGCTGAGCTTCTAAAACGCTTGCAACTCCTCGCATAAAGCTACTTGCAACGGGATCAGATACCATATATTCAACGCTATCGGGTAGTACCAGCGCGACAATGTTAAACGAGCCCTTACGCAGCGATTGGGCTGCCTTGTTAGGCCCAAAATAACCCAATTCTTTACAGGCTTTTAAAATTTCTTCTCGTTTGGATTTAGAGAGTTGATCTGGTCTGTTAAAAGCATTCGATACAGTTGCATTTGACACACCTAATTCCGCCGCAATGCTTTTGAGCGTCCATTTTTTTTTGTCGTTACTCATTGGCAGGACCCCTTAATACAGTCAGGCATATGGCAATGGTTTAGCTCATCTTAACTAGTAAACACCTTAAATAACAAGCAATAATAGATTATTGTCGCAATCTAGTTTAAAGAAAATAGTCAATGAGGTATGATGCGCCATACTTTTATTGCAAATTGTTCTCATAATCAATGACATTAGATAAACTTTCCAAAAATAGCGCAGCGACCATCACTTCTCTTACCCATCCAGATACTGCGTTACTGAGTCGAATAATGGCACTTGGAATTATTCCTGGTGAGCAAATAGAAGTCATTAACGTCGCCCCACTTGGATGCCCGATGCAAGTGAAAATTGGTGACACCTTTGTGAGTGTGCGTAAGGCCGACGCACAGTTCGTTGAAATTGAAGTTTTATAAGTTATTAAGGGCTCACGTATGAAAATTGCGTTAGTGGGCAACCCGAACTGCGGGAAAACCACATTATTTAATCGCCTGACCGGCTCTAAACAAAAAGTAGGGAATTGGCCAGGGGTGACAGTCGAGAAAAAATTCGGCTATTTTGCTTTAGAAAACACAAACGTAGAATTGGTAGATTTGCCCGGGCTCTATAGCATGGAACAAATTGAGCCAAGCCAAGATGAGCAAATCGCGTGTGACTTCCTAAAGCAAAATGAAGCCGATGTCATCATTAACATCGTAGATGCCGCTAACTTACAGCGAAATCTAGTATTAACTTCTCAGCTGAAAGAATTAGGCAAGCCTATTCTCGTTGTTGCAAATATGGTTGATGTTGCAACACAGCGTGGGAGAACGTTAGATTTAAAAAGACTCTCTGAACAGTTAGGGTTACCTGTAGTGCCATTCCACGGTGCTAAAGGTACAGGGCAAGAAGCGTTGTTGGAACAACTCGCACAGATCACGCGTTTTCCAAAAGCACCTGTGACGGCAAACACCGAAAGCGCCAGCAGCGACCCCCTTGAAAAAGCGGTTGCCCGTCACCAAGCAGTGAAAAAATTGGCTGATGGCGTAAGTATCATTACGCCAAAACGTGCAGATACGACAGAAACGCTTGATAAAATCGTGCTCAACCGCTGGCTTGGTGTACCTATTTTCTTAGCCATGATGTATTTAATGTTTACCATTGCGGTTAATGTTGGTGCTGTATTTATCGACTTTTTTGACATCGCCGTGGGCGCCTTACTTATCGATGGTGTAAAAATCTTGCTAGCAGATATTGGCGCACCTCAATGGCTGGGTGTGTTATTGGCTGATGGTTTTGGTGCGGGTATTCAATTAGTGGCGACCTTCATCCCTGTTATTGCGGTGCTATATCTGTGCTTATCCATTTTGGAAGATAGTGGTTATCTTTCTCGGGCCGCGTTCGTTATTGACCGTTTGATGTCATCCATTGGTCTACCGGGCAATGCTTTTGTCCCTTTGATCGTTGGATTCGGCTGTAATGTGCCTGCGGTTATGGCGTCAAGAACGATGGGTCGAGAGTCAGATAGATTACTGACGATTATTATGGCGCCATTTATGTCCTGCGGTGCACGTTTGACGGTATATGCGTTATTTGCAGCGGCGTTCTTTCCAACGAACGGAGCCAATGTTGTTTTTGGTCTGTATTTGCTTGGCATATTGGTTGCGGTAGGTTCTGGCTTTTTATTTAGAAAGCAAGTATTCAAAACGCAAAAATTACCCTCATTTACCGAGATGCCAGCGTATCATATGCCAATTTGGCGCAATATATTCATTACCACTTGGCAGCGTCTGAGCGGCTTTATCAAACGTGCTGGCAAAACAATTGTTATGGTAGTTATTTTACTCAGTGCATTAAACTCGATTGGTACCGACGGTTCGTTTGGCAATGAGAATACAGATAAGTCACTTTTGGCGAAGGCTGCACAAGTGGTTACGCCAATCTTTGAGCCAATTGGGTTAAAAGAGGAAAACTGGCCTGCTACGGTTGGTGTTGTGACTGGTATGTTTGCCAAAGAAGCCATCGTCGGTACTTTAGATGCGCTTTATACCGGTGCCGAAGAAGAAGGTGGAGAGTTTTCATTGTTGGCTTCGTTAAAAGAAGCGTTGATGACCATAGTAGACAATAGTAAAAACCTTATCGCAAACCTTGGTGATCCATTAGGACTTAACGAATTAGAGTCAGGCGCTGAAAGTGGCACTGCGCTACTTACTGCAATGGCCGCGAAATTTAATGGTCAAATCGGTGCATTTAGTTATCTTGTCTTTATCTTACTTTACACACCTTGTGTAGCGGTATTAGGTGCAATTAAACGTGAATCTGGCGGTAAGTGGATGTGGCTTGTTATTGGCTGGACGACCTCAATTGCTTATATTATGGCGACTTTAGTTTACCAAGCTAGTCAGTTAAGCACCTCGCCAACGAGTGCTTCGCTTTGGATTATAGCGATGTTGTTGTTTGGATTTGCATGGTGGAAAGGGTTATCCAGACTGGGTAATAAACTTAACCAACCACCAACCTATCAGATAAATTTAGGTTAGCTATTCAAAAGTTTGGTTAATTACGGCGCTTAGAGCGCCGTTTTTATGTTTTGGTATCAAGCAAAAAAAAGCAGTGTTAACTGAGTCAACACTGCCAACAACTCTAAATCAATCAAGGGGAGTCTTCGTAAAAGGAGATTACGCCGCTTTATTGACGGAAGGGTGACGCAATAATGAAAGATTTATGACTGTGAAAATTTCACTTTGCTTCTTGCTAAAAATCGCTTAATTTTTAGCTCTATTCTTGCCGTTAACTGGGACAATAATGATAACCACTGATACTCCTCTAATTTTACGCCATCTTGATACTATCCATGCGCTGATCTCTAATTCTTATTGGGCAAAACAAATGCCTAAAGTATTGCTGGAAAAGGCCATTCAAAATAGCCTGAGCTTCATGTATTTGGACGATGAAGGTGAGTTTCAGGGTTTTTGTCGCGTGATAACTGACTATGCCACCTTTGCCTATCTTGCCGACGTGATAGTTGAGGAAAGTGCCAGAGGTAAAGGGGTAGGCAAAGCGATTGTTCAAGCCGTGGTTGAATATCCAGAGCTACAAGGCTTAAGGCGCTTTATGCTGGCAACTTTTGATGCGCATACTCTATATGAAAAATTCGGCTTTGCAGCGGTGCCAGATCCAAGTATTTTGATGCAGATCTGCCATCCTACAATATATTCGGATTTACAAGATTAATTGCTGGATTTTAGTCATTTATATTTTGTTTTTTAGAACGAAGACTGGATAAATGCACTTACCCTGAACATAATAAAGACGATAACAACAACAGGTGTCTTTTTTATGTTACTGCTCGCGACTATCTATTTGGCTGCTGCGATATTGGCGGTGCCAATCGCTAAACGGCTAGGGCTTGGCTCTGTGCTTGGATATTTATTGGCAGGGATCCTAATTGGTCCTCATCTTCTTCATCTTGTGGGAGAGCAAACTGACGTCATGCATTTTGCCGAGTTTGGCGTAGTGATGATGCTATTCTTAGTTGGGCTAGAGTTACAACCCAAAAGGCTCTGGACGATGCGCCGCTCTATAGTTGGTCTCGGTGGCTTACAAGTGGTTATCACAACGGCTGTACTCTATTTCGCGATTGATTTAGCGCTTGGCTTTTTGTGGCAGCAATCATTAGCCATCGCGTTAATGTTGGCACTGTCTTCTACCGCCATTGCACTGCAAACCTTAAATGAAAAAGGCTTGATTAAACAATCTGGCGGTCAAAATGCGTTTTCAGTGTTGTTATTTCAAGATATAGCTGTGATCCCCATTCTCGCGATTATGCCGTTGTTAGCATTTAGTGATTTGGCTGTGAGTGATGGTCACGGCAATTTGTTACACGCTTTTCCGACTTATCTCCAAGTGATTATCTCTGTTTTTGTCATTTTGGCTATTATCGCTGCTGGGCATTATGTCGCCGCGCCGTTATTTAGGTATATTGCCAGCACTCGAATGCGCGAGCTATTTACCGTGGTGGCGCTATTTATCGTTATCGCAACCGCGTTATTGATGCAAAGCATCGGTTTATCCCCAGCGCTTGGAACATTTCTCGCGGGTGTTGTTCTCGCGGAAAGTGAATTTCGCCATGAATTAGAAGCCGATATTGAACCGTTCAAAGGGTTACTACTTGGCCTCTTTTTCATGACAGTAGGCGCATCAATCGACTTTTCCTTATTGGCGCAAAAATGGTTATTTATTTTAGCGTCAGTGGTGTTATTAATGGGGTTAAAGGCAGTTATTTTATATTTGTTGGCAACGGCATTTTCACTGCATAAGCGAGCGACATGGTTATTTACTGCAGCCCTGTGTCAAGGCGGAGAGTTCGCGTTTGTACTACTTTCTGTTACTGGCAGTTTAGCAATCTTAACTCCAGATCAAGTGGCATTAGTCACACTGGTTGTTGCGGTATCTATGCTCGGTTCGCCCCTTATTTTTATTCTTTACGACAAAATAGTTGAACGTCAAGCCAATACTACTCAAGAACAAGATAGCTTAGAGACGATGGAAGCGACACAAAACGTTATTGTGGTAGGCTACGGGCGTTTTGGCCAAGTGATAGGGCGCTTGCTTCATGCGCAGGGTTATCATTTATCGATCTTGGATCACAGCCCAAGCCAAATTGAATTACTCCGTCGCTTTGGCAATCAAGTATTTTATGGCGATGGTGCACGATTAGATTTGCTCGAAGCCGCAGGGGCTCACGAAGCGCAAATGCTGGTCGTAGCGATTGATGAACCAGATAAAACCCTCGAAATCGTCAGGTTAGCGCAGCAACACTTTCCTGATCTAAAACTTGTAGTTCGTGCGACCGACCGTCGCCATGCCTACCAACTGATAAAATTGGGTGTCACTGCGTTTGAGCGAGAAACTTTTGTCTCTGCTGTGAAGCTAGGTGAGCAGGCGCTTAAGTTATTGGGCCATAGTGAAGAAGATGTTGCACGAGCGGGCTACCTATTTACTAAACACGATGTTGAATCTATGCACATGCTTGCTGATGTGTGGGGAGACGATGAAAGCTATGGTATTGCGATCCGTCAGCGTATGGCTGACCTCAAACAGGTACTTCAGGCGGACGAAAAAGCGCAAGAAGATCTTAATACCTGTCATGGTGAAAATTGTGAAGATAAACCACCAGCCATTGAACAATAACGTATAAATATTAGGTTAAATCAGTATGTTGAGAGTAACACTAGAGCAGTGGCGAATGTTTAGAGCCGTTGTTGAATATGGTGGTTTTAATCAAGCTGCCAAAGAAGTACATAAAAGCCAGTCAAGTATCCACACTGCGGTCCATAAAATTGAGGAAGGACTTGGTGTTAAGCTTTTTAGAGTCGAAGGGCGAAGAACCCTGTTAACCGAAGCGGGTGAAATGATGCTGCGCCGTGCCAATTATCTCTTGGAAGAAGCGGCGAAAGTGGAAGCGGTAGGGCAGACGCTGGGCGAGGGAGTTGAGAGTCAACTGCGCATAGCGGTCGATGAAATTTTCCCACAGCAGGTACTCTACAAGGTACTAGAAAATACATCTGCGCAATACCCTCTATTGCGTGTCGAGTTGGTTGAGTCAGTATTGACTGGTGCATCTGAACTTTTGCAAAATACCGACGTAGATATCGCCATTTCTCCGGTTACTTTACAAGACGGGTTCAGTGAAGAGTTGTGCCAAATCGAGTTTGTTGCAGTGGCAAATCCCAATCACGCATTACATCAATTTGGTCGCGCGCTTACATTCGAAGACTTAAAATCCCATCGCCAAATCGTAGTGAGAGACTCTGCAATCTCACGTAAAAAAGATGAAGGTTGGTTGGGGGCGCATCAACGTTGGACAGTGAGCCATATGACAACCTCGATAGATATGATAGCGCAAGGCTTAGGATTTGCTTGGTTACCTATTCCGGCTATCAAAACGCAACTAAACTCTGGCATCTTGAAACCATTACCACTATCACAACATAGTCAGCGTAAGGCGCAGCTTCATCTTATTTTTAAAGATGGTGACAGGCTTGGGCCCGCCGCGCGCGCTTTTATTGGTGAGTTAAGATATCAGTGCATGCAGCTAGAAGATTCTATTGAATAGAATGATTGATGTTAAATTATCAAATTTTATTCGTTTCAAACAGGCAATAGACTAGGGCCATCAACATGCGTTTGGAGCGAAACATGCGATATATTCGAAAAGCACAAGATAGAGGTAAAGCAGATTTTGGCTGGTTGCAAAGCCAACATAGTTTCTCATTTGGTCGATATTATGACCCCGCCCACATGGGATTTAGTAATCTTAGGGTGATCAATGATGACACAGTACTTGGTGGTCATGGCTTTGATACTCATGGTCACCGAGATATGGAAATTATTTCCTATGTCATTGACGGTGAATTAGCACACCAAGATAGTATGGGTAATCAGTTTACTGTGGCGGCAGGTGAAGTTCAGAGAATGAGCGCAGGCAGTGGCATTCTTCATTCAGAATATAATGCTTCAAAGACAGCGCCTGCACATTTTTTACAAATTTGGATAGAGCCAAAGCTTAAAGGCATAACGCCGAGTTATGAACAAATTCAAATTAAACAAAGTAGTGCACTTACGCCCATCGTTACGCCTACAGGCGCACAGGGTACTCTGAGTATCAATGCAGAAGCTGAAATACACCGCTTGCAGCTACATCAAGGTCAACAGATTGAGCTGAATGCGCACGCGCAAAAAGCCTATTTGCACATTGTTAGCGGCGAAGTGACGCTTGATGGTGAGGCATTTCAGCAAGGAGATGGTATCGGCCTAATTGCTGGTGACAACATGCAGGTTACGGCAGTAACAGATGTTGAAGCGCTGTGGTTTTTATTACTTAAGTATTAAATTCAGCGCCTAAAATTAAAGGAATTGACGAATGACAGAACCAATACAACTTGCAGTAATTGCCCTTGTCGTTCTGCTAAGTGGTATTTCAAAGTCTGGCTTTGCAGGCGCGTTAGGGGCGTTTTCTGTTCCAATTTTGATGATGGTGTTGAACCCAAGGGATGCCATTGCGTTGATGCTTCCGCTACTTATCGTCGCGGATGTTTTTAGCCTGAAGAGCTATTGGCGCTTATGGAATGTGTCGGAATTAAAGCGGTTATTGCCAGGCACACTCGTCGGGATAGCCTTAGCAACGCTTTTTCTTCAAGGCGTCAGTGAGTTTTGGCTGACGGTTGTGATTGCAGCGATGAGCATAATATTTGCGCTTAAAAGCTTACTGATTAAAAATACACCTGAAAGTGTTGGGCACTTAAGGTTACTGGCCGCTAGCACCTCTACCGCAGCTGGTATCTCCACGACCTTAATTCATGCAGGCGGCCCACCACTCATGGTGTATTTTAACGTTCGAAAATTGGAGCCAACGGCTTATATCGCGACGGTTGCGGTACTATTTGCGCTAATGAATGTGATTAAGTTGGCGACCTTCTCTGCAACTGGGTTGTTACAGTGGCAACATGTGCTGCTTGCTATTTGTTTTACACCTTTAGCGTTGCTAGGTAATAGACTCGGTGTGCACCTTGCGAAACGCTTACCTAAAAAGCAATTTTTGCTGGTGATGAATGGACTACTGCTAATTTTAGGAATTAGTCTTATATGTAAGCTACTTTGAGAGTACAATTTGCCTCACGAACTATAAGGATAATGTGATGAAAAAAAAGATATCTTTGTTTTTATGTGCCTCATTTTTAAGTCAATACACTGAAGCACAAATAGCAAATGGTGGAAATTACCAATTGATT
Source organism: Pseudoalteromonas sp. BMB (assembly GCF_001709235.1). Taxonomy (NCBI): domain Bacteria; kingdom Pseudomonadati; phylum Pseudomonadota; class Gammaproteobacteria; order Alteromonadales; family Pseudoalteromonadaceae; genus Pseudoalteromonas; species Pseudoalteromonas sp. BMB. Next base: position 309,307 of record NZ_MBQA01000067.1, on the reverse strand, counting down.
ATAGATTATCAATTAGATGGTCAGCTTACCACTCGTACTGTTCAAGATGTTACATTTATTGGTTCTACTAATCATTTTGTCTCGACCGGTAATAGCGAGAGTTTCATTTCAGGTGAAACTGATAGAACCGATACGATAATCGAGTTCAATAAAACAGACACTACGGATCTCTTAAAAAGCGTGTATGTAGGTCAAAAAGAAATGCAAGGTGGTTATTCTGGCACTTGGTACGATACAAATGGAAATAAGGGGGACTGGACGTTAAATCCACTCGACACTCTTCAACATAGTAATTGTAAAGACATTTTAGATTCAGGCGAGAACTCTGGAAGTGGTGTCTACACAATTACGGGCTCTGAGGGCAGCTTGCTGAATATTTATTGTGATATGGATACCGATGGAGGTGGGTGGACTTTAGTTGGCACTTACCCAAAAAATGTACAGGGAGGAGTGAAACACGTTGAAAACTATGGTAATGAGCCTGAGCATAACCCGTATGCACCATCTAAACGTTGGCTATACAAAGGAAACCTGAATATTTTTACTGATGTAAGAGAGCAAGTTTCATGTTCCACAGGGTTATGTAGCGACGGAAAATATGCTTATGCAACTAACTTAACTGCAGCAGAATTAGAACTCGTTAGGTATTCATGGGGTTATCTTGATCGAGTGACCTATATGCCTAGCAGAAATGACATTCCAACTTGTTATAAGTCTTTAAGTACATCTGATGCAGCGATTATTGGCTGTGTACACCCCTCATATTCCAAAGAGAATAATTTAGGTACGATAGGGTGGCAGCATGATATTTACGCGCCACATTGTTGGGTGGCAAGAGGTAACTACAACCCGACATCTTTAGGTTCAGCTCGATGCTTTTCAAATGGTGATCCAAATGGGTCTAAGTACGCTTTACTTTGGATGAGGTAACTATTTTATTTGAATGATAAGTATCTGATACTGGGTCGGTGTTGTTTCATGTTGTTTACCCACATGGGAAGAAGAAATGAGCCAAGATTTTTGGTGGTTTACTCAGCTGCGCACAAATCAATGGCTCTTTTCCTTTCGCATATAATCTTCCCATCTATCTGGCACTCTGCGTCTGATAAACGGGAATAGTTTTTTACAACTGTTCTTCCATCTCTTTTTGATACTCATCTGCAAGTTGCGACTTTTCACTTTTATCAAGTACCTTACCCGCTCGCTGGAAAAACGCTTGCTCTTCGTCAGCCAAGTGATGCTCAACTTTGTCTTTGAGTTTTTTCAATTTAGTTAGCCAACTAGGATCGGAAAACTCCGTATTATCCAGTGCCTCAATTAACTCATCAATCTCATGATGCTCGGCGATACCGTGGCGAGAGTCTTCGATCGTCATATCGCTTTCCATTAACGGGGCGTAAAAGTACCTTTCTTCTGCGATGGCATGCGCCTCTAGCGCGTCCTTCAACTCTTTATAGTACTTTTCGCGGACCTTTGAATCACCAGACGTTTCTGCCAACATATTCAATAGGGCGCGTTGATGATCATGATCTTGCTTTATTGCATTAAAAATTTCCATGTAGATTACCTCTTTCTAGCTTAAAACGTCTGCTCTGGTGCTGTTTTTAAAAAACGACATGAGTTTGCTTCGATGCGCCTCATTATTCGTTTTAATGATAAGCAGCCACTTGCCCTCTGCGATTTTATTCATCACCGCCTGATTAAACGCATCTTTGTCTGGACGCAAAGAAATAAGGCCTGAAGCAAATAGCCCTAAAAATAAGCCGGGGCTTAATAAAGCGATAAACGTTAAATAAGGATTAGCTTGTGTGAAAGCCGGTCCATAACTTACCAATAGCCCAGCGATGAGAAAGCCTAATATCACCCCCATGCTGCCAAGGTACAAATGCCAATTAAGCATGTTTTTGGCAAGACGACTTTCGCTTTTAGGCTCAAGTTTTTTGTCGGCATCTTTGTCATACGGATTAACCAGTTCTAGATGCTCATGTTGAACAAGGTGACTGTTTAACAAATCATTTTGCAATTTTTCTGCGGCTGCTTTCCCTGTTAGAACGGCCCCAACTCTATGATCTGCGTAGGATAATATTTCAAAAGTATCCATTACTCCTCCTAATTTCGTTGCAGCTTGTAATTATTCAAACTGCAAGTGTTATACCGAGAGAGTAAGATTTCTAATATATTGAATTTTATTAATAATTTTAGACTCTAGATGTTGTGGGGTTGAACAAATGAAGCACAAACAAGAAAGAATTACCGAGTAGTTACTACATGTTTTGATACAACATAATGATTGTAAAGTTAGTTTAGGGAAGAAATTGGCATATTTACTCATATCGTATCAAAAAATTTACAAAGATGTGTTTTGTTACTTAATTCAAGGTATTAAGCCTGGGTCTATTTTTTAAACAAATGCATGAAAGCATTGCATAAATATTTAAAGTAAATTAAATATTATTAAAATGTTAACTTTGGGGTTTATTTATTTGATTTGCTGCCTAGTCTAATAAGGCGTGGCAAGTGCTAATAGGCTTGCCATGTCTTCTGCAGTTGAAGGAGAAAACAGTCACATTTCATCCAATGCTTCTTGTGAGGCAATGATGAAAAGGACAATAAAACAACAATACTAGGAGTGTAATTCGTGAAATTATCTACAGTAACTATGGCTACGGCGTGTGCGATTGCGTTTACTTCGCTCAGTGCTCAAGCTGCAACAAAACAATACCTAAACCAGCAAGCCGACATTAATACTATGCTTAAATCAGCTTCTCAAACTGTGTTGAGTACACAGCCAGAAGTGCTGATTGGCTTAGAAAATGCGAGCCTACTAAAGGAGCTTAAAAGCTTCAATAGTAAAAAAGGTGAAGTAACTAAGCGTTTTCAACAAATGTACCAAGGATTACCAGTGATTGGGGATTCGGTCATTTTAACGTTTGACGATGCCGGTGCGCTTAAAAAAGCTCACGGTGCGGCGGTTTATAACATCGCGGCTGACATCGGTTCGGTAAAACCCAAGCTCAATGCCAAAATGGCATTGAGTCAGTTTGAAAAACAGTCGCTTAGTGTAGACAAAAAGCTTAAAAAACATAACGAGAAATCTCGCCTTGCGATCTGGCTTGATGGTAATTCAACGGCACGTTTAGTGTATGAAGTCACTTTTGTTACTTATGGTGATGAGCCTAAGCGTCCATATTTGATCATTGATGCAAACACAGGCGAAGTGTTAGAAAGCTTCAACAACTTGCAGCATGCAAATGCGACAGGTCCTGGTGGTAACCAAAAGACCGGTCGTTACCAGTATGGTACTGATTATGGTCATCTAGACGTAGCGCAGTCGGGCAATACTTGTACCATGACGAATGCGAACGTTAAGACAATTAACTTAAATCACGGTAGTAGCGGTTCGACTGCACATAGCTTTACATGCCCAGAAAATACCGTTAAAGAAATTAACGGTGCATACTCACCGCTGAACGACGCACATTATTTTGGTAATGTTGTGTTTAACATGTATAACGATTGGCTTGGTGCAGCACCTTTGTCTTTCCAATTGCAAATGCGTGTTCACTACAGCAGCAATTATGAAAATGCGTTTTGGGATGGCAGCGCGATGACATTCGGTGATGGTGCGAATACATTCTATCCGTTGGTAAGTCTTGATGTATCTGCTCACGAAGTAAGTCATGGTTTCACTGAGCAAAACTCAGGTCTGGTATACCGTTATAAGTCAGGTGGCTTGAACGAAGCGTTTTCTGATATGGCAGGTGAAGCCGCCGAATTCTTTATGAAAGGCAGCAATGACTGGTTAGTTGGCCAAGACATCTTCAAAGGCAGTGGCGCATTGCGTTATATGAATGATCCAACGCAAGACGGTCGCTCAATCGATCATCAGTCTAACTATACGTCTAGCATGGACGTTCACCACACTTCAGGGGTGTTCAACAAAGCCTTCTACAATCTGGCCACTACGGCAGGTTGGGATACGAAAAAAGCCTTTATCGTAATGGCAAAAGCTAACCAAATGTATTGGACCGCGAATACTGACTGGGACTTAGCTGGTAATGGCGTGATGGATGCGGCATGTGACCTAGGTTATGAACCAGGTGATGTACAAGCTGCGTTAGCAGCGGTTGGCGTTAACTCTAACTTAAGCACAGGTAGTAGCTGTGACACTAACCCACCACCTCCTCCTGGTGGCGATGAAGAGTTAACTAACGGTCAGCCTCGTACTGGGATCAGTGGCGCGGCAAAAGAGCAAATGTTTTTTACCCTTGATGTGCCAGCTGATGCGACTAGCCTAAACTTCACCACTTCTGGTGGTAGCGGTGATGCGGACCTTTATGTCAAGTATGGCTCTCGTCCGACACTAAACACTTATGACTGCAATAGCACAACGTCTACAAGCAACGAAAGCTGCGATATTAGTAACATTCAAGCTGGTAAGTACTACGTGATGGTCGAAGCGTGGAATCAGATTTCGGGCGTAACTTTGACTGGTACATACAGCTCAACAGGTGGAACTCAACCAATTGACCGCACTGAGTCAAATGTCAGTGTTGCATCTGGCAGCTGGACACGTTTCACGCAAGATCTAAATGCTAGCTACAGCAGCCTTGAAGTGAGCATTTCAGGTGGTTCAGGTGATGCGGATCTATATGTAAACTTTGGTTCTCAATCAACAACGTCGAGCTATCAGTGTCGCCCTTATAAAAACGGTAACAACGAGACTTGTACGATTGCAAATCCACAACAAGGTACTTGGTATATTGATTTACGTGGCTATAGCGCAGCAAGCGGTGTAACACTGAATATCAAAGCGAACTAAGTAACAGTTTATAGGGAGCGCAAGCTCCCTTCTTATTAGGCCCCAAAAAAATCATAAATTTACCTCATTTGAATAATCCTTTTATTTTGCTCAGCGCTTAAATCATGTTGTTATTCAAATGGGTTGAGGATACAACAATGAAATTAACTACACCTATGCTACTGAGCATTGCCTGTTTGAGTAGCTTTTCTGAAGCGTCTGAAGAGGTTTGGGTGACGATGGATGCGAAGTCTAGTCAGCATTTCCAAGTCCATAATTCTATTCGCGGTACTCATTTCGAGCAGCTTTCTTTACCAAACAGCGAAGTCAAAGCGTTAAAAGTACCTGCAAACTTACACTCACACCTGAGTGCATTTATGCACGACGAATATCACCGCTGTGGTGGTTTTGTCGCCCATGACTCCTTAGAGCAGGCGCAAAATTATCTTGCACAGTTAGAAAGCATAAACCCAAGTGCAACGCTAGTTAACTACAGCATTGATAACCCCACACGGGTTAACAGCTTAATCTCAAAAGTCAGTACGGTGAACTTAGACAGCAGTGTCAACTCGCTAACCAGTTTTTATAACCGCTATTACACCTCACAAACAGGTATTGATGCCGCTGCATGGGTCAAGCAAACATGGAGCGACATTGCAGCAAGTCGCTCAGATATTAGTGTTGAATATTTTAGCCATTCTTGGGCTCAGCCTTCAGTGATTGTCACCATCCCAGGTAGTGAACTGAGCGATGAAATCGTTATTATCGGCGGACACCTTGATTCAATTAACCAATCTAACTCGAGTGGACTTGCGCCGGGTGCGGATGATAATGCCTCTGGCATAGCTGTGCTTACCGAAGCGCTAAGCGCTATTGTTGAAGATGGTTATCAGCCTCAGCGGACAATCCAAATCATGGGCTTTGCGGCAGAAGAAGTTGGGCTTCGAGGTTCTAAAGCTATCGCGCAGTCGTACAGCTCTCAGGGAAAAAACGTAGTCGGTATGACACAATTTGATATGACTGGCCGCAATGGCAGTAGTGCGGATATTGTGATGATGACAGACTATACAAACAGCGCACAGAATCAGTTCTTAGGCCAATTAATTGAAACTTATTTACCAAACCTAAGCTATGCCTATGACCAATGCGGTTATGGTTGTTCTGACCATGCATCTTGGTATCAGCAAGGGTTCCCGGCTTCTATGCCATTTGAATCAAGAATGTCTGAGATCAACAGAAAAATTCATACCACCAACGATACTGAATTTGATTCAACACATGCACAAAAATTTGCAAAACTCGCGCTGGCGTTTGTTGCTGAGCTTGGTAAAAATGCGGGTGATACACCTCCGCCACAGCCAAACAATGAGCTTGAAAATGGCGTGGCTAAAACGGGTATTTCTGGTGCATCTAAAAGCCAACAGTTTTTCACCATGGAAGTCCCACAAGGTGCAACTAATTTAAGTTTTACCACCTCAGGTGGCACTGGTGACGCCGATCTCTACGTTCGCTATGGCTCCAAACCTACTTTGGATACTCATGACTGCAAGAGCACTAACTCGTCTAGTAACGAGCAATGCAATATTTCCGCTGTGCAAACTGGCACGTATTACGTGATGGTAGAGGCATGGAACGCGATTTCGGGGGTTAGTTTGGTAGGACAATACGATACCTCAAGTGGCAATACGCCTATTGACGAAACTATCAATAATATTTCTGTCGCCAGCGGACAGTGGCAGTATTTTAGTCAAGCACTAACCACGGGATACCAAACCCTGACAATTACGACGTCGGGAGGCACGGGAGATGCGGATCTTTATGTTAATTTTGGCACGCAACCAAATACCAGCACCTACCAATGTCGGCCATACAAAAATGGCAATAATGAGGTATGTACAATCTCCAATCCTCAGGCTGGCACTTGGCATATCGGCCTGCAAGGTTACCAAGCAGCAAGCAATGTAACGCTAAATATTAGCGCGAATTAATACGCGTTTAAAATCAAGACCGGAGATAAAACCTTGTTTATCTCCGGTCTTAGCGCTTAGTGATACATTGATTTAAAGAGATTTGATTTAATTGATATTCTGCTTCTGATAGACTCAATGAGTTCAATTAGGAGTTGCGTGTGTCACATAAGTTCTCAGTTAAGATATTAATTTATCTTTTATTATTATTTTGTGGGCTGTGGGCAAGCTACTTGTTCAATGTGGCACAGGATGAGGAAAATGTCCTTGGTCAGACTAAAACCAATCTAGAAAAGCTCAATAGTTATATCCAGGCTGAATTTACTCGTTATCAAGCTATCCAAACGCAATTGAGCTTAAGCAATTTGGTGCAATCAGGCTTACAGCAAGCAACCGCTATAAACTCCAATGAACTGGACAGATATCTACAGGACATTCAAATATCCAGTGGTGCGTCAGACGTTTACCTGCTAGACCTCAGTGGAACTGTGATTGCAAGTAGCAACTGGTATTTGCCGCATAGCTATAAAGGCAGTAACTTTGCCTTTCGCCCCTATTTTTACGAAACAATCAAGGGCAATGAGCATGTCTCTTTTGCGCTCGGTTTACGTTCCAAAACCCGTGGCTTCTATTTTGCTAAATCTGTCTACAAAGATGGATCGCTCGTGGGCGTGGTGGTGATGAAGGTTAACGCCAGTAAATTTGAATCAGATAAAGCCCAGCTTGATACGGGAACTGATAGCCATTTCTTAATTGTGGATGACAATCATATTGTACTGGCATCTGATGTTGAGCAGTGGCGGTTAGCCTCGTTAGGGGAATTGTCCCCAACAAAGCGCAAAGAAATTGAATCCTCAAGGCAGTTTGAAAACGAATCTCTATTCCCTATTGATTGGCGCCTGCTTTCACCAACCAGAGTGAAAACTTCATCTCATGGTAGCGACGCGCTGATGCAAAAGAGGCCGCTTAACAAGCAATACACACTTTATTTGCTACATGAAGTTGCGCCTATCAAAGCGGCACAGTGGCCGCGGCTTGGGGTAACCGCACTGGTATTGATTTTACTCTTTGTTGTTGTCGAGTACACGTTGAGTAAACTGACAGGATACAGACAACTGCTTTTCAGTCAGCGGAGTTTAGAGGCTGAGGTTGCCAGCCGCAAGCAAGCGCTCGAGCAGGCGCAAGATGCACTTATTCGCGCTGCCAAGTTGGCAACCATAGGGCAGCTCAGTGCCAGTATTAACCATGAAATCAATCAACCACTTAGTGCCATGAGTGCGTATGTTGCCAGCGCCAAACGGTTGGCTCAAAAGGGAGAAGTGAGCAAAGTAGTCGAAAACATGGTCCTGATCCAATCTTTGATCACTCGAGTGCATAAAATCGTGGCTCAGCTAAAGTCATTTAGTCAGCATCATGATAACAAGATGCTGGTGGCCAACCTTAAACACTCAGTAGATAACGCCTTAGTTATAGTTGGGCCTGAACTCAAACGCTACGGTGTAGCAATCCAAAGTGAGGGACTTGCGTGCAATATCTGGGTCGATCCATTTAAGTTTGAGCAAGTACTGGTGAATATTATTAGCAATGCGTGCCAAGCCATTGTTGAGCAAGATAATAAATGTATTTATATTCGCGCCGTGGAGCATGAAGGCAAGATCCAGCTGTCGATTATTGACTCGGGCGAAGGGATAAAACAGCACGCTTTATCTAACATATTTGAACCGTTTTACACCACTAAGTCAGGTAATGGCTTGGGCTTAGGGTTATCCATTTCAAAGCAGATCATTGAATCGTTTCATGGCAAACTCAGTGCCCATAATCATCCGCAAGGTGGTGCCGAGTTTTTAATTAGTTTACACACAAAGAATCCTCAACATGACTGAAGAGAAAACACTATTAATCATTGATGATGAACAAAGTATACGAGATGCACTAAAGCAACTATTTGAAATAGAAGGGTACTCTGTGCAGTGTTTCTCCAGTGCAACGCCTGCATTAAAAAAGCTTTCTCGTCAGTTTAGCGGTGTTGTGCTTTGCGATATCAATATGCCCGAGGTCAATGGCATTCAATTTTTAGAGCAGGTAATGCAGTTTGATTCTGAGTTACCTGTGGTATTTCTAACCGGCTTTGCGGATGTTGAAGTGGCGGTAAAAGCTATCCAAAAAGGGGCTTACGACTTTTTTGAAAAGCCAGTGTCAGAGCCGCTACTTGACTGCATAGAAAGGGCGCTTGATAAACGCCGGTTGGTGATGGAAAACCGAGAGCTAAAAGCGCAAGTTAAGAAAAAGTCTGCGCCGGGCGTGCGGATCTTAGGTGAGACAAAACAAATGCAGCAAATGCTGCATTTGCTTGATGCTGTGATTGATACCCCAGCTGACGTATTGATTGAAGGTGAAACCGGTACAGGAAAGGAATTGGTGGCACGATACTTACACGACCATAGCGAGCGATCTAACCATAACTTCGTCGCTATCAATTGCGGTGCAATTCCTGAAGAGCTGATTGAAAGTGAATTATTTGGTGCCAAAAGTGGTGCATTTACGGGTGCTAAAGAGTCTCGCGAGGGAAAATTTTCTTTTGCCCAAGGTGGTACGGTTTTTTTGGATGAAATCGAAGCCATGTCTGCGGCTTTACAAGTGAAGCTGCTGCGCGTTTTAGAAGAAAGAAGTGTGACGCCTGTTGGCAGCAACACTGCGATAGCGCTGGACATTAGAGTGGTTGCGGCGACCAAAGTGGATTTACAAACCTTAGTCGCACAAGGTAAATTCCGTTCGGATTTATTTTATCGACTTAACCTCGTCAAAGTGATGATCCCATCACTTCGTTCCAGAAAAGCTGATATTCCGCTGCTATATAAACACTTTAGCTCCATTGCTGCAACTCGCTTCCATAAACCTATGCAGCCAATTAGCCCTGAATTAGAGGCACAGCTACTGGCGCAAGATTGGCCTGGGAACGTGCGAGAGCTGAGAAACCACGCCGAGCGCCATATTTTACTCGGTGGTGCGATGACTGCGAGTAACAACATGCAAAGCAATTTGTCTGATGAAACGTTGAGTTTGGCTGAGAAAGTGAGCTACTACGAGCAATCGTTAATTGAAGAAGCGTTGGCACAAAGCCAAGGTAGTATAAAAGATGCGATGAATTTATTAAAAGTGCCGAGAAAAACCTTGTACGACAAGATGAGCAAGTATGGTTTAAATCGCACTATGTTCACCAATGATGATGGGTGAATTTAGTGACACATTATAGATTTAAGTGTGTGGAAATCCGCACATTTTAGCTGGTGTTAATCTTAGATTTTTATTTATCCATCTGATTTATATTAAAAAATAAACTCTGGTCTCAGAATTGCGTTGTCTTAAGCGACAATAATCAAAAAATGAGACAAGTTATGACAGCAAGTAAATCTTTAGCGGCGTTGGCAGTTGCCAGTGCAACGTTATCGGCCTCTGCGTTAGCCGCAGACTACAGCATTTATGGTAAAGCAGAAGTTCAAATTGCCAACACAGACAAAGGTGTGATGCGTTATACCAAAGAGGGCACACAAATTGACGCACCATTTTCAAGAATTGGTGTAAAAGGCACTCACGGCTTATCAAGCGATCTAAAACTCGTCTACAAATATGAAGTACAAGTTAAAGGTTTTGAACACGACGATACCACCGAGCCATTTTCAGCAAGAAACACCTATGTTGGCCTTGAAGGTAAATTTGGTACGGTTTTAGTGGGCAGAAACGACACGCGTTTTAAATTCAGTGAAGGTAAAATCGATCAATTTAACGAAACCCAAAGTGATATTGCCCAAGTGCTAGCAGGCCAAGACAGAGTTGGTGATTCAATTACCTATTCTTCACCTAAATGGAACGACTTTTCTTTTTCTCTGACCTACACACCTAAAGACGACGCGAGCAACGACGAAACTGGGTTTGCAGCTACCGCAATTTATGGTGACCGAGCATTAAAAAATAAAGATTACTATGTTGCTCTGAGTCATACCGACAGTATTGGTAATTTGGTTGCTACGCGTATCGCGTTGGCTTACAAGTGGCAAAAGCTACAACTTGGTGCCATCATCCAAGACAGTGAAAATCTAGCGAAAGACAAATCAGGTAATGGCTATGTGCTAAGCGCAAGTTACCAACTCGATGATAATTGGCGTCCGAAGCTACAGTTTGCCAAAGACTCAAGCGGATTACGCCACAGTGAAGATGCGACTCAGTGGACGCTAGGTACAGACTATATTTTTGATAAACAAACTAACTTGTATGTGATGGCAACGCAGCTTGACCTTGAAACACAAGACGATACTAGCATCGCTGTTGGCTTAAAATATAAGTTTTAAAGGTTCAAGATAATGACAGAAGAGAATAAAAAAACGATAAAAACGCAGTTGTTTCTGTGGCTTGGTCCCTTGGTAATGTTACTGATCTGTTTGGTTGAACCTCCATCGGGCATGTCGGTTGAGGCTTGGAGAACCGCAGGCTTAGCGTTTTGGCTAGCTTCTTGGTGGATAACCGAAGCTGTGCCTATTCCGGCGGCTTCGTTATTACCCTTGGTTATTTCGCCTCTAGTCGGGATTGCATCTATTAAAGCAGTCGCTGCACCGTTTGCGCATCCTTTGATTTATCTATTTCTGGGTGGATTTTTGCTCTCAATCGCCATGGAAAGGTGGGGGCTGCATAAACGCATCGCGCTGAATACCATGTTGTTCGCAGGCACTAAACCGAGTATACAGATCTTAGCGATGATGGGCGTGACAGCATTTTTATCTATGTGGATGTCAAACACGGCAACGGCGGTCATGATGTTACCGATTGCACTTTCGGTTATTCACTTGGTAAAAGAGCAGGGTGGAGATAGCCAAAGCTTTGCTAAAGCGCTATTACTTTCTATCGCTTATGGAGCCAGTATTGGCGGTATTGCAACTTTAATTGGTACGCCACCAAATGCGTTAATGGCTGCTTACTTATCCGACAGTTATCAAATTGAGATTGGTTTTGCCACTTGGATGATGATTGGTGTGCCTTTGTCTTTGGTGATGCTGGCATTTGCTTGGTTCTGGTTGACCAAAGTGACTTACAAGGTCGATAAAGAAGAAATTAATGTTGATACTAAGTCGTTATTTACTTCCCAATTAAAAGCACTCGGTGAAATGTCTCGTGCGGAGAAAGGGGTTTTTGCGGTATTTATTTTAGCGGCAGTATGCTGGATCTTTAGACCGCTAATTGGCGATGTTACGGGTCTTAAATTGTCAGATACTGGCATTGCAATTGCCGCTGCACTGTTACTATTTGTTCTTCCAGCGAAGTCGGGAAGTGACGAACGTATTTTAGATTGGGAAAGCGCAGCTAAGGTGCCTTGGGGTATTTTGCTATTATTTGGCGGTGGTTTATCACTAGCGGCGCAGATCAAATCTTCAGGACTTGCCGATTACATCGCTAACTTACTTGCGGGCGCGGATGCCATGGGCTTAGTGCTTGGAGTACTAGTTGTTGCTGCGCTTATTACGTTCTTAACGGAAATTACCAGCAATACCGCAACGGCCGCAGGCTTTTTACCTTTACTTGGTCCTGTCGCTGAATCAATCACGGGTTCTCCTTTAGCTTGGGTTATTCCTGCTGCAATCGCGGCCAGTTGCGCCTTTATGATGCCTGTTGCAACACCACCAAATGCCATCGTATTTGGCTCGGGTGAGATCAAAATTAAAGACATGATCCGAGCAGGGTTTGTTTTGAATATAGTCGCGATAGGGTTAATTACAATTGTAACCTTGACTTTGGCAAGGAGCATACTAGGGTTTTAAAGTTGCCATTCTCCACAGGCTGTGTCCATCGAAAGGCAACTCGGTCATACGCAGCCTGCCTCTATAGTAATACCTAGTTTTTTGAAGATAGACCCGTTGTTTTTTCCTTGCTATATTCAAATTAGACATTAGCAGGACCTGATAATGATTGAAGATAATACCAGCACCCTAATAGCCACATTTACTCAGTTAAAAAGTCGCTTTAACCAAGATCCTTACCCCGCGCTTGAAAAGCGTTTACGTCTATTAACTGAAATAAAATCACGTATGTTGCAGCGGCAAGATCAATTAGTCGAGGCGGCAGATCAGGATTTTGGTACTCGGAGTCGATTCGATACCGTGATTGCAGACATCATGCCTTGCATCAATTCGATTGATTATATCGCGAAGCACCTGCGCAAATGGAGCAAAGTGCAGCATCGTTCACCCGGTGCACAGTGGCTACCATCTAAGGCAAAAATTGAGATTGTGCCAAAAGGAGTCGTGGGCGTGATAGCCCCATGGAATTATCCTATTCAGCTAGCGATTGTTCCCGTGATTACAGCCCTCGCTGCTGGAAACAAAGTCATGCTCAAGTTGAGCGAGTTCACTCCCAAGGTGAATGCGGTGATAAGAGCCATTTTTAAAGGATTGGACAATGAAGTGTGCGTAGTTGAAGGCGGACCTGATATTGCCGCGACTTTTACTGAGCAGCCATTTGATCACTTGCTATTTACAGGTTCAACAGCAGTTGGCAAAAAGGTGATGGCGGCTGCGGCTAAAAATCTCACGCCGGTCACCTTAGAGTTAGGGGGGAAATCACCTGTTATAGTACTGGATGACGCTGATATCAGCGGCGCAGCGATGAGTGTGTTAATGGGTAAGCTCTCTAATTCAGGTCAAATCTGTGTTGCACCAGATTATGTGTTAGTGCACGAAGAAAAATACGACGCATTTATTGCTGAGCTGAAACAGCACTACGAAAAAACATATAAAATAAAAGTAGGTGTAAAAAACCAAACTTCAATTATTAACGACAGACAATTTCAGCGCTTAAACGACATTATTATTGATGCCAAAAATAAAGGCGCGAATGTGTGGCAAGCTGAGCCAGCACGCGACAATCGTCAGCTCCCTCTGCATATCATTACCCATGTCAACAAAAGCATGAGGGTGATGCAAGAGGAGTTATTCGGAACGATTTTGCCCATCCTAAAAATAGCCAACTTAAATGATGCGATTAGCTATATTAGGGAGGACACCACACCGCTTGCGAGTTATTTGTTTACACAGTCTCAAGTTTCCATGAATAAAGTGTCAAAGGAGCTCGCAACGGGGACTTTAGCGATCAATGAAACCATAGTGCACGTGGTTGTTGAGTCTTTACCCTTTGGTGGCCTAGGTCACTCTGGTATGGGTCAATATCATGGCGAAGAGGGCTTTTATACCTTTAGCCATAAAAAGCCCATTCTCCAATCCAATAATACTAAATGGCGTAATAAGATGCTGCTTAGCCATTCGAAGCTGCTTACAAAGCCTTTAGAGTGGCTCTTTTTGAGGAAAAAGTAGCGTTAATGTGTTGAGCAAAGCGCCATTACATATAGAGATCCAATATACTTAAAGATAAGACTTAGCTTGAAATATCAGTGGTTATTTTTATGGGACTTCACTATATCAACAGATAAAAAGCTGATGCTAGAGAGAGTGCTGGCTCAGCCCAATATTCAGGCTAACACGATACAGGATTACAGTTTCAGTCAGGAAGGAGTTCACATGAATACTAAGGTTAAGTTCACAGCTGGTCGTAATATCGCCATGAAGCTGCCGCCTCATCAGTACGACGCAACACTTCAGTTTTACAGAGATGTCATCGGCCTAAAAGAAATAACAGAGCATGCTCCATCAGTTGGTTTTGAGTTTGGCTCCAATAATCTCTGGCTCGACAGCGTACCTGGTATCAGCCAAGCCGAAACATGGCTCGAGATTGTTACCAATGATATTGCGGCAGCGTCAGAGCACCTCAAAGCTGCTGGCGTCGTACGCTGCGATGAAATCGAACCGTTACCTGAAGGATTTCAGGCATTCTGGGTGTCAAGCCCTGCATCGATTATCCACCTTGTTTGCAAAGACTCAGAGTCATGGGAGTAGTAACACCTAACACGTGTGAATTTTCACTGTTCAAACCAGCAAATCAATTTTAATTTGAGAGCAGAGATCCTCATCTAACGTTGGAAGATTAATTGAGGTAGGCAACAATGCAGAATCATAGTTAAAAAGTGATTGAAATTAAAGCAGTTAATGACGAGGCGACACAAAACTCGGGCAATTAATGTTCATTGTTTTCGCTATTTAACTCCTCACTGTTTTGCTGTGCTGCGATTTTTTCACGCTCTGCTTTTGAGATGTAGCGCGGTTTGTTGCTTTTGTGGAGTTTAGCATTAGCACGCTTGTCTTTTTTCTTTAAGGTTTCGTAAATTTTCTTTTTGCGATTCATTTTCACAGCTCATTATGGATGAAGTGCTAGTTTACCTTAGTGTTAGCGGGTTCAACAATGTAAAAAGATTGCCGCAGTTAATACCAATTAGTCTTAATACTTGCTCAATTTGAAGGAGCAAATCTGACGCTAACGGCGTTAAAAATTTCTCATTTAGAACAACTAAATAGCAAAATTTTAGCCTGGTTATCGACAAAATTTTCTCGCTTCAAAATAGATCACTTAATTAAGCGAATTGGTATAACAATGAGCATGACTGTTACCTAGGTGTGATGATACTGACCCAATCTTAATAAGGAAAAATAATAAAGGCCTCGCTGGAGACCTCTATTGTTTAACACTTTTCTTAATCTAAGCTTAGATTATTTAGTACGTGTTTCTGCTACGTATTTACCGGCTTGAATTCGCTCGTAAATACTATTAGCGAGTTCTTTTGCTTGTTCGATTTGTGAAGGAGAAAGCTGTTTCTCGTCGAGCACTCGGCTCTTTGTCGCTTCAGCATAACCATTAAACTCCGCTAACGTATTCCATACGTACGAGCGTTCAATACTTTTCTCGACTCCTAAGCCCTGAAAATACATGAGTGCTAAATTAAACATGGCTAAGGTGTAGTTGTTTGCGGCGGCTTTTTCATACCAGTTAAGTGCGTGGCGGTAACTTTGTGGTACACCGTCACCGTTTGCATACATCAGCGCTACGTTAAATTGCGCAGCTGGCATGTTTTTGTTTGCCGCTCTGGTCATTAGCTCAACATATTTAGAGCGGTCCTTTTTAACGCCGCGACCTTCGTCATACATGACTGCTAGCGCAAACATTGCGTCGGCTTCACCAAGTTTAACGGCTTGTTGAAATAACTCTGCCGCTTTACGTGGATTTTTGACGACACCGTAGCCGCCTTCATACATTACACCGAGTTGATAAATGCCCGGGGCGTAGTTCATTTCAGCTAAATAATTGAATTCTTGTAGTGCTTCTTCGAACCTGCCAGCATTGAGTGCATCTATGCCTTCTTCCAATCCAGCTGTTGCCAAAGGTGCTTGGCTTAATAGTGCAATGGCGATACATGCTTTTGAAATCCTGCCTAACATCATAGACCTCCTTAAGGTAGCTATGCTAACTATGTTGTTAGTTATTCTAATGCCAGAAACACAGATTTACAAAATACAAATCTAAAATGGCAGATACTGCGTTAATATAAGGTAATAAAAACAAAAATTGAGGCAATGGGATGAAGAGATTAATAGCACTGGCGCTATGTTTACTATGTTTGGCTGGATGTAGTCAAAGATTGGCCTATAACAACTTAGGATGGTTAGCGAGTTATTATATTTCCGATTATGTTGAGCTGACGGATGAGCAAGAGGAAAAGCTGGAGGCTGATGTAGAATCTTTGGTTGCGTGGCATCGACAGTCAGAGCTACCAAAATACAAATCTCATATCCAATCATTGTTGAAGCACTGGCAAACCATGACCGAGAGTGACATGGTGCATATGGTGTATACCACAAGAAACTATTGGTATTCCGTCGTAGAAGCCGTATATCCTAAGTTAGAAACACACCTAAATTCGCTTAACCGTGAACAGCGAGAAATGCTGATAGCCAACATAGAAAAAGAAATGTTGGATGATGACTGGGAGGAAGGAGACCAATTTAACCGATATGAGCGTTGGCTTGGTGATTTGAGTGATAAACAAAAGGAGCTTATTAACGAATATTATGAGCAAGGCGAGTTTGCGCGTCAGGTTTGGCGTGCACATGAACAAAGGCGATTTAGCCAGTTTAAACAAGCCATGTTACTGAGCGGCACTGAGCAAGTTTCACCTGAGCTGTTGCAACAAGCAATAGTTACTACACCCACAGCGCTGCCTGAGCGCATCCTAGATATTCAAGCAAGACGAATAAAAGAGTATGCAAGTCTCGCTGTTAAACTTAAAGACACCATGAGCGAAAAACAAAAGAAAAACTTTAAAGAAGAGCTCGAAGAGTTACTTGAGCTCTTGGAATCCTTGTAAAGGGGCTCAGCCAAGTAGCTTAATTCTGGTTGGCTTGTTTGGTTTTGCATACTCCAAACGATTAATACGTTTGGTACTGTGGTAACCATCTAAACTGGAAATAGCAATACTATCGAGTGCCTCGATATCAATATAGCCGTCTTCGAGCAAAGCGCTTTCTTCAACGTGAAGCGACTCAATTTCGCCAATTACCAGCTCGGTGTCGTTGAGCTTGATGGTTTGGTGATCTTTGAGTGTAAGCCCGTATTTTAGTCTGCTTTCCTTGACGAAAGGAGCTGGAAAAGCATGTAAATACTCGGCGGTTAATCCTGTTTGTTCAAATTCTGATTGGTGCTTTTCATATCTGGCTGAGGTTTGATGGGCTGCCATATAAATTTGAACATTGACTTGATTAATGGTGTATTTTTCAGTCGCTAAGATGTTTTCCAGTGTGTGCCTAGGTACGCTATGAGGCCTAAAAATCACACCTACGAGTGCCGGGTTGGCACCGAGGTGGAAAACGGAGCTAACGATAGACAAGTTTTCTTGACCTGTTTCATCAACTGTTCCAATTAAGTTAGCGCTTTTGAAACCCGACAGTGAATTTATCATCAATGCGCGATAACGCTCGTCTAAGGTTTTAATATCGTCACTTGAGAAGTGTTTCATGATGTGTTCACCATTCTATTAATTTATTTTGCCAGTCAACATAGCTCACCGTGCCATCAGGGGGGCTATTTGCGATGATGCCGCTAAGTTGATGTGCCACAAATTCCGGCGTGAAGAGTTTTTCATCCGGGACATTGGCTTGAAAGGGTTTTGAAAGTGGCGTGTCAGTAGTACCTGGATGGAACAAAATGAGCTTAATATTTTTTGCCCGACGCGCAAGCTCGACAGCCGCGGATTTAAACATCATATTAAGTGCAGCCTTTGAACTGCGATAGCTGTACCAGCCGCCCATCCGGTTGTCACTGATACTTCCAATCCGGGCAGAGAGTGCCGTAACTACGCATGGCTGCTTACCTTTTAAGGCTGGCAGTAAAGCTTGCAACCAAAGCATGGGGATCATGGTATTGATATTAAACAGCGCCATGCTGTATTCGAGATCAATGTCCTCAAGCTTTTTCTCTGGGAATTTATCAAACTCGTCATGGAGTAAGCCATTAAAAATGGTGACGCTTTTAATCGTTAACTCTTGCCCGAGAATACAGCTCGCAACTTGTTGAATTTGTTTTTTAGAATAATCACACTGAAAATGCAGGTTATTGGCATGTAGAGCCGTTTTAGCTTGCCTAGACACCGTGATGATTTTTACGTCGGGGTTTTGTTCGGTTTGCGCTTTTATAAAGGCATCAGCGATCGCTGAACTTGCACCAATCACTATGATGGCGACGTTAGTCACGATTGCAATCTCCACTATTTTGTATACTGCACTGATTTGGGGCCAGAAGTTTAGAAATTTTCATTCTGTGCCTTGCAAAAAACAAGTAAACGCCGTCTGCAATTGTTCGGATGATGGGTAATCTCAGTAATTTTATCCAGCGATGTTTGCCAACTTGACCCCAAGCCGCTGCGGTAACATCTAGTCCTACAATGAGCTTGCCTTGGCTATCATAACCGTGGAGTTTAGCCATAGCCGCTTTATGCTCTATCTCAGGAAACTCGGTAGAGAAGCGATTATCGTGAATGTTCACTAAATCAATTTTATTGTGTTGATCGAAACGTTTAAGTTCATTCATTTCCCCTACACACAGCGGACAGTTACCATCGTAAAATACAATCATTCGCTCACTCGAATAATACTTATCTTTGTCATGTTATTACGTTAACGTCTTGAAAATAGATCGTTCGCAAATCAATTTATTCTCGGTATAGTGGAGTTCAAGTATCTTTTCATCAAGGAGATTGTATGACTGAGCAATACGCAAGCCTACGTAGTAATGTGAGCCTTTTGGGGCAGATGTTAGGACAAATTATTCAACAAGCGCAGGGTCAAGAGACGCTAGACAAAGTTGAAGAAATTAGGCACCTAGCAAAATCCTCGCGAAGCGGTAATGATTCAGATAGGCAAGCGCTGATTGACACCTTACGTAGCCTAAGCGATGAAGCGCTACTTCCCGTTGCTCGCTCATTTAATCATTTCTTAAACCTTGCGAATGTCGCAGAACAATTCCACACCATTTCAAAGTCAGGCTCTCCAGACGGCGTGATGATCGAAGTCGATAAGGCGCTAGATGAATTGCAAAGTAAAGTCGATGCTGGCGCGCTGACACTCAATGAAGTAGCAGATGTAATAAGCAAACTAAAAATCGATTTGGTGCTAACCGCTCACCCAACGGAAGTAACACGCAGAACCATCATCAATAAACACGTTGAGCTGAGCGAATGTTTAAAAGTGCTTGAGGTGACCTCAGGTGAGGATCCTGTTTACGATGAGGTCATTGACCGCATTGAGCAGTTGATCTCACAAGCGTGGCACACAAGCGATATTAGAGAAAAGCGACCTACGCCACTGGATGAAGCAAAGTGGGGGTTCGCGGTTATCGAAAATAGTCTTTGGGAAGCCGTGCCTAAATTTGTTCGGTATTTCAACGCCCAAGTGAAAACGCGATTAAACTTACAACTACCCGCCAATTTTAGTCCTATCCAGCTCACTTCTTGGATGGGTGGCGATAGAGACGGCAACCCGTTTGTTACTTCTCATGTGACGCAATCTGTGCTTGATCACGGCCGCTGGATGGCGCTTGACTTATATCGTCGTGATCTAGAAATCTTGGGGGCAGAACTTTCTATGAGTAATGCATCCGCAAGCTTTATAGCGCGAGCGGACGGCAGCAATGAACCTTATCGGCATGTGCTAAAGCAAGTACGCGCTGAGGTAGAAGAAACCATTGCAGCATTGGAATATAAAATCAAAGGCACGCCTTCTCATTATCAGGACAAGATTAAACAGGTCTCACAGATAAGAGAGCCACTAGAGGCGTGTTATCGCTCGTTGGTTGATTGTCGCATAGCTAATATTGCCGATGGTTTGTTGTTGGATGTATTAAGACGAATTGACTGTTTTGGCGTGTCTTTATGTAAGTTAGATATTCGCCAAGATTCCGCCAGACATACCGAAGTGTTTTCTGAATTAACGCGCTATTTGGGTCTTGGCGATTATGCCCAGTGGCAAGAAGCAGACAAGCAAGCTTTCTTATTAACCGAGCTAAGCTCGAGACGACCGCTACTGCCGCGTCATTGGCAACCTTCTTCCAATGTTCAAGAGGTACTAGAGACATTTACAACGATTGCGGATCAAGACCAAAATGCACTTGGCATTTACATTATCTCAATGGCGCAAAGTGCCTCAGATATTCTCGCCGTACATTTATTACTCCAAGAAAGCGGATGTAAATTCAACTTACCGGTAGCCCCGCTATTTGAAACGCTGGATGATTTAAATAACGCACAATCAGTGATCAGCGGGTTATTTGAGAACACTTGGTATAAAGGCACGATTGGTGCCAAGCAATATGTCATGATCGGCTATTCCGACTCTGCAAAAGACGCAGGAATGATGGCGGCAGGATGGGCGCAGTATGATGCAATGGAAAAGCTGGTTAACCTTGCTGATGCGAAGGGCATCGAGCTGGTGCTTTTCCATGGCCGCGGAGGCACGATTGGTCGTGGAGGTGCGCCTGCAGCACAAGCGCTGAGATCTCAGCCTCCTGGGTCGCTAAAAAGTGGCTTGCGAGTAACCGAGCAAGGCGAAATGATCCGCTTTAAATTTGGTTTACCTAAAGTCGCGATGCAAAGTCTATCTATTTATACCAGTGCGATTTTACAAAGTAATTTGTTGCCGCCCCCTAGACCCGAACCGAAATGGGTAGAGGTAATGGAGACGATTAGTGAAGCTTCCTGTAAAAAGTATCGCAGTATTGTTCGAGAGAATCCTGAGTTTGTTCCTTACTTTAGAATGGCAACGCCAGAACAAGAGCTGTCTAAATTACCGCTAGGCTCGAGGCCTTCTAAACGTAATCCAAACGGCGGAGTAGAGAGTTTGAGGGCTATTCCATGGATTTTCGCATGGAGTCAAAATCGCTTGATGTTGCCTGCTTGGCTGGGGGCAAAAGAAGGTCTTGAAGCTGCCGTAGAAACGTTTGGTAAAGACATGCTGCAAGAAATGAGCGCAAAGTGGCCATTTTTTAGAACCCGTTTAGAAATGCTCGAAATGGTATTCTGTAAAGCCGACCTTTGGCTCAGCGAGATGTATGATGCAAGTTTAGTTAGTGACGAGTATATAGGCCTAGGGGATGAGTTAAGAGACAACTTGCAACAGGCCATCGAGCTTATTCGCGGCCTTGCGCCAGAGTCGTCGTTGTTGTCACAGCAACCTTGGATCAAAGAATCAATCGGGCTGAGAAACCCGTATACCGATCCTCTAAACTTGTTACAAATAGAACTGTTAAAGCGTGTGCGTGAAGAAACCAATCACGATTTGGAACTGGCACTTATGATCACGATGACAGGGATTGCGGCGGGAATGCGCAATACGGGTTAGTGCAACAATTTGAATAATCTATTTTTGTAAAATTTTACATTTATAAGCATAACAGCTACAAAACCAATCCCAATGGATTGGTTTTTTTATTTTGGTTGGTTTTTTATTAGTATATTTATTGACAGTAATTCTCATTGATTTAAAATGCG
This sequence comes from Pseudoalteromonas sp. BMB, assembly GCF_001709235.1. Lineage (NCBI taxonomy): Bacteria > Pseudomonadati > Pseudomonadota > Gammaproteobacteria > Alteromonadales > Pseudoalteromonadaceae > Pseudoalteromonas > Pseudoalteromonas sp. BMB. The sequence continues at coordinate 287,574 of NZ_MBQA01000067.1, read as the reverse complement.
CGGCTGGTTTAACCAGTCGTTTTATTTGTTTTATTCAAGAATTGTCGGTTGATGGGTCTACGATACATGCACAAAATTTCTACTAGCGTCACATTTGATGAGTGTAATGATCTGATTATGATGAAGGTCAGAGGCATTGCGAATGCAAACGATGTGGTCTCGGCATACGAGAAAGCCAATCTATATGCTAAAAAGCATAATAGTAGCAAGGTATTAGTGGATGTGAGTGAACTTGAACACCGCTTTGCTGCGATTGATATTGTGAACATAATGCCAAAAGTTGCGCACAATATCGGTAATTTACACATCGCGCGTGTCGTTGGTTTTGAAGGTTATATGCATGACCTTTTTCTACAAAAAATTAAGCGTTTTAATATCAGCGCTGAAAACTTTGAGTGTTTTAAATCTGCAAGAGAATGGTTGAGTCGACTGTAACTCTTGCGTAAACTATCCTGCCATAGATAAACATGACAACAATATGGCAAAGATAGAACCATCAATAAAAAGTGCGTTAACGCAATACGCCATTGCCCATCGTGGAATATTTAGTTATTCCCAGCTAGCACAATATCAAAACCGTTTTCACTTATCTGGATCTGAGCTTGAGGCTGCTTTACTTGAAGTTGCAGCCGAGTTTGCTACGCCTCCTATTTCACAATTTTATGTTGGTGCCATTGCTTGGGATGATAAATCTCAACAAGCGTTTTTAGGCGCTAATATAGAATTTTCGCATCAAGCGCTTTCTTTGGTTGTTCATGCCGAGCAAGCGGCAATTAACAATGCGTGGTTAAATGGTGCAACTGAAATCTCTAAAATGACGATCAATGCCGCGCCTTGCGGATTTTGTCGCCAATTTATGAATGAACTAAGCACCGCAAAGGAGCTTGAAATTTTATTGCCGACAGGCAAAACCTCGTTGTGTGATTTGCTGCCGACTTCGTTTGGTCCGGACGATCTGGGCAACAGTGAAAAACTCTTTTCTCAAGTGCAACATCTTGCTGCGAATGAAACATCGCCTGCTTCAATCAGTGCGGCGCTTTATCAGCATTATCTGCACGCTTATTGCCCCTACACACACAATCAAAGTGCGGTGGAAATTAAACTAGACACTGGCGAGTGCTTTTATGGGCGTTATGCTGAAAATGCGGCTTATAACCCAAGCTTATCGCCATTACAAAGTGCACTGAGTCAATTAGCGATGTCGGGTAAAGTATTATCTGAGGTAAATGTAGTAGGGATCACTTTGCTGGAAAAGCAGGGCAGTGCTAACCAGTTGCAAGTAAGCTTAGCAGTTTTAAAGGCATACAATGCCGAGCATTTGCTTACACATATAGAGATTGAGTAGTCACTCAATCTCTACGCTTAGTGCTATTATTTCGAAAGTAACAGTTCAGCTGCTTTTAATACTGCAGTGACGGCTTTCTTTTCAACAGCTTGATGGTCGACATTGGGGATTTCTTGGCGTGTTCTATTCACCAAAACGCCGGCAAGACAAGCTGCTTTCAATCCAAGTGCTGCACACATGGTAAACAACGTCGCAGACTCCATCTCATAGTTCATCACGTTAAGCTTTTGCCATTCTGCACACGAACCTTGATACGCTTTTCTTACGTAGCCTGAATATGTGTCGTAGCGTTCTTGCCCTGGGTAGAAAGTATCGCTAGACGCAGTGATCCCAACGTGATGAGTAATGCCCAACGATTCACAAGCTTGTACCATTGCCGAAGTGGTGTGGAAATCAGAAACCGCAGGAAACTCGATAGGCGCAAAGTGCTGGCTAGCGCCATCTAAACGCACTGATGCCGTGCTCACCAAAATATCACCTTCATTGATATGTGGTTGGATAGCGCCAGTTGTACCTATGCGTAAAAAGGTAGTGATACCAAGCTGTGCTAGTTCTTCAACTGCGATTGACGTTGATGGGCCGCCTATACCTGTTGAACAAATTACCACAGGACTTTCATTTAAAAAGCCAAGGTAAATATGAAATTCGCGAGTTTGTGCTAAGCAGACAGGAGAATCGAGATATTCGGAAATGCGTTTTGAGCGCTCGGGATCACCCGGAACAATTGCCAGTGAAGCGCCTTGTAGGTCGGCTTTCGTAAGACCTAAGTGAAATACCTTTTCCATAGTAAACCTTAGTTATAATTAAAGCGTAATGTTTATAGTTAATGCCTATCAAGTACAGGACAGATGTCCTATTTAAGCGTGACGTGTTTAAATTATAGCAACCGAATTAAGTAAATTATTTTTAAGTGGGGAAGTTGCATTAGTAGTACCGCTCTTGCGTGCTACTACCGCTAATCAATCACCACATAAGGTACCTAAATCCATATAGGCAAGGCAAAAATTTTGCTATTTAGTTGTTCTTAATGAGAAATTTTTAACGAAGCTTATATGATATTTTGCCCTTCAAATTGGTTATAGAATTAATGTAGTTGCTATTATAGCTCGGGATAGCTTGCAGGATTGTCGATGTTCCACTAAACCTTAACATGAGAGCAACAATGAGGAATGGTTATGCCTGCTACACATTCTATAAATAAAGATAACGAATTTGCGCGTTGCTTTGAGTGCAACAAAGTCCCAACCATGGCGCCGTTTCACTGGCTCGCATTAGCGTTTAAAGATATTGCGAATGCGCCATTACTTAGCCTAGTGTATGGACTTATTTTTACCCTTATACCTGCTTTTATCATGTGGTTGGTGTACCAATCAGGTACTCACCTGGTAATTCTGCCTGCCGCTGTCGCCTTTGCGCTTATCGGGCCTGCTTTCGCTGCTGGCTTGTATGATGTCGCGTGGGAGTTGGAAAAGGGCCATAAACCAACATTATCACACAGCCTTAAGTCAATGTTCCGTAATCCGGCTGGCGAGTGGGGGTTTGCAGTGTTACTGATGGTCATTATGATTGTTTGGATGCGCCTAGCAGCACTTATCCATGCATTATATCCAAATGTTCCGAATCCAACGTTTGAACAACTTTCGGCATTTTTAGCACTCGGCTCTATAGTAGGGGGCATTTTATTGGTGTGTGTATTTGCGATCTCAGCGTTTACCCCGCAAATAATGATGGAGCGCCGAGTGGATATTATGACTGCTGTAATAAGCTCAATGCATGCGGTGAAGGAAAATGTCGGCGCTATGGTGGTGTGGTGTGGGATCTTAGTGTTCATGGTGATACTTGGGTTTGCAACTGGAACGGCTGGCTTTATCGTTATCATGCCGCTACTTGCGTACGCAAGTTGGCATGGCTATATCGCTGTAATTAAAACAAAAGTGCCACGTCACTACGAATAACTAAACACCCTCTATGAATAAACAACCGCAGCCTCAACGCGCATAGTTGGTACTGCGGTTGACTTCCTATTTGAACCTGTTATATGTGCTGCAACAACGACCTAACGAACAGTCAATGTCTTCCGAAAACGAAGTTAGAAATCAAGAAAACCTTTTGATTTATAAGTTTTTTTATTTTTAATTTATCGTTTTTACTCATTTCAAGCCAATCGTATTTTGAGTGTGACGCAAAATATAGAGCGCAATAGGGAAGATTTTTCTGGGTCGCATGATTATGCATATAAGAGGGGATAGCGATGTCTGAGAGCAAAAAACAATTCCATAAAAAACTTGAGCACTGTTTATGCCCACCGGGTGATGGTGTGTTTACTGTAAACACAGCGAAAGAAAGAAAAGACGCGCTAAGACAAAAGCTATATGGACAAACAGAAGGTGTTGATACTTTATGGAAAGCGTCACTGGAAAAATTGGGCGAAAGTGAACATAAAGCGGCAATTCTTGGGATCAGTTCGGATTGTGGCGGTGGTATTTTACGCGGCGCTAACTGGGGCCCGTTATTTTTGCGTTCGACATTAATTGAGCAACAGCCGCAAACGAGCGCGTTTGACCTTGGCGATGTGCGTGTTATTCCACATTTACTACACGACAAATATTTAAACGAGAGCACGATCAGTAATTGTCAAAAGGCACTTTATGCTGACCCAGAGAGTGAGTATTACGTCTCACCATTATCTATTACAGAAGATGTGTGTGATGGCTTTTACGAAAATTACCCAGATAAAGGCGTGTTTGGCATTGGTGGTGATCACTCAATCAGCTACCCGTTAACAAAAGCGTATCTTAAAGCAAAGCGTGCTCGTGGTGTAAAAACAGCGATTATCCATTTTGATGCTCACACGGATTTACTTGTTGAGCGCTTAGGTATCGATTTATGCTTCGGCTCTTGGTGTACGCATATTCTAGAGTTTTTACCTGCACCCCATCACTTAGTGCAATTTGGGATCCGCTCGAGTGGCAAACCTAAGTCTCATTGGGAGTCTACATTCGGTGTTAAGCAGCATTGGGCTCATGAGATCAGAGAGCGTGGTGCACAAGCGATTGTAGATGAAGTTATTGCACAGCTAAAGGCTGACGGTGTTGAAGAGCTTTATGTTAGCTTTGACATTGACGCACTTGATGAAGAGTTTGCTTCTGCAACGGGTACTCCAGAGGCTGGCGGTATGACTCCAGACGAAGCGATGTTAATTCTACAAGCGCTGCGTGGTGAGTTTAAAATAACAGGTGCAGACATGATGGAAATTGCCCCATTTACCGATAGCTCTCTTGTTGGACAAACGAGCTCAGAAACCACGCTTAAAGAAGGTGCTAAGCTGAGTGCATTTCTGATTGATGCTATCAACAATAGCTAAAGTAATTATGTAGCTCTGTGATAGGCAGGGGCATCCTTGCCTATCACTCATTCACTTCGATAAGTTACCCATAACTCCCATCTACAAGAAGCCATTCTATCTCTTTAAAAATTGCTCAACCTTTAAGTTAAGACTATATTATTCAAGTAGCTATGGGGAGAGTTTCATGAAGGGTGCACGCTCTTTTGGTCTTTGTATTTTGCTGATGAGTTTCAGTGCGCTTGCCTATACGCTAAATATAGTCACTGAGAACTTTCCTGACTTCCAATACCTTAATGAAAAAGGAGAACTAATTGGGCGTTCAGCGGATAAAGTCAGGGCGGTGCTTGATGACTCTGGCATTGATTACACCATCAACGTACTTTCATGGCCTGCGGCCTATAATGCTGCATTAAGAAAAGAAGATACCTGTGTGTTTTCAACAGCCAGAAATACCATCCGCGAAAATGAGTTTACTTGGGTATTTCCCATTGACACTTTTACCACCTCTTTTTATGCGCTACGTGAAAGCAAAATCAAGCTGAATAAACTAGAAGATGCGCAAGCTTATCGAACAGCAGTGATCCGAGACAATTTTAGCCACCAATTTTTAATGGAACATGGTTTTCAAGAAGGGAAGCAGCTGATCCTGATTAATTCTTTTGATAAGGTTTTTGAGCTACTCAATACGCGCAAAGACTTTGTTGATTTGGTGATATTAAGCGATGCCCAGTTTAGGTTTCGAAGTGCAAAAGAGCAAACGGCTCAATTACTTGAGCCGGTATATACATTAGATCAGTTTAATACGTCTCTTTATCTAGCCTGTAATAAAAATGTTCCCAAGCACATTCTTGATAAGCTTCAGGAAACTTACAACGTGCTTTATGTAGCCAAATAAACTTAGAGAAAACGGGTTATTTTTTAATATCTGGCCACTGAAAGCCGTGGAAGGTATCTAGATACAGTTGCTCCACTTTGGTTCTTGCCCAAGGTGTGCGACGCAAAAACTTGAGACTGGATTTAACGCTTGGATTATCTTTGAAGCAGTTGATATCTACGGCGGCTGCCATTTCTTTCCAGCCTAGCTGCTGTTCAAGTTTTACAATAATTTCTTCTAACTTGATACCGTGAAGGGGGTTATTTGCTTGGGTTGTCATCTTCTACTTCTATATAACTTTAGATATTACGCCTAGTTTACCCTAATTTTATCCGAAATTTCAGGTCTAATTGGTGCACCAGACGCATCAGCCTTTACCCACACAAGTTTGCCATTGTCTTCGTTGTATTTTTTCGTTGCACAGACAAACAGCATGTCAAACTGTAGCAATAGTGCGCCTTCGCTATATGACTTTCCTTCATACCAACAGACTTGCTTTGGTATTTCTCCATATAACCTCAAATCAGCGGGCGTTGTCGCCAAAACAGGCAGTGAGATCAAATTAACAGTGATTAAACAAATTAAAAACTTCATCAAATTTGGTTTTTTGAACTAGAGTGTTAGATGACTATAGAAGAATAAGGAAAAATGACAATGGCATTAGACCAAAAATTGTTGGATGAGTTGACCTTACTAGCTAGATTTCCAAGACATAGTTTGCATCAGGGGATAAAAATTCATAGCAGCGCGCCTGAAGGTATACAAGGTGCCGCGATGCGGCTATTTGAAAAAGGGGTTATTGACAGCCCCGATGGGGGTTATTTGACTGATCTTGGTCACGACCTTATTGGCCATTTTGATCATGTCTATAGCGCGTTGAAATAACAAACGTTCGTTTGATTGAAAGAGTGATATGCTTAGCATGTCACTCTTTTTAATTGGCTTATCGTTTACTAGCCTTATTGTGCGTCTAATTGATTTTCAGGCGCCGCATCAGAAAACGCACTAAGCGTATTACAATATTCGTACACTCGACTGATCTTAGGAAATGCAGCCATATCTACTTTAAAGCGTAGGGCATTAAACACTTGTGGTACTAAACAAACATCTGCGAGTGTGGGCTCCGTGCCAAAACAAAATTGACCGTCACCTATCATAGGCTCGAGCTTTTTAAAGCCTTCGATAACCCAATGGCGATACCACTCATTTTTTTGCTCATCAGATGCACCTAGCTCACTTGAGAGGTATTTAAGCACACGCAGGTTATCGATAGGGTGGATATCACAGGCTATGGCGTAGCAAAAGTTTCTTACCTGCGCTTTTTGCCAAGGATCTTGTGGTAGCAATGCTTGGCCTGTTTGGGTTTCTTCTAGCCACTCCAATATTGCTAAAGATTGTGCAAGAACGCCATGCTCAGTTTCAAGAGCCGGTAGTAACCCTTGACCGTTTTTACTTAAATATGCCTCGCCGCTTTGCTCCGATTTAAGCAGGTTTACTGGGACTAACTCGTGGTCTAATCCTTTAAGATTTAAAGCAATACGCACACGATAGGCTGCAGATGAGCGAAAATAAGTATAGAGTTTCAACATGATCTTTATGCTCCTTTAAAGTACTTTTTAATGCCTTTCCAGCAATCAGCATAGTTAGGCTGACGCGCTTTGCCTTCTAAAGCATACTTAGTTGGAGAGATAATGTAACGTGACTCAAACATAAATGCGAGTGTGTTTTCATAGCGCTGTGGTGCAAGCTCTGCATTACTCGCCTTTTCAAATACATCCGCTTCTGGTCCATGTGGGGACATACAGTTGTGTAGACTCATGCCACCGGGCACAAAACCATGTTCTTTGGCGTCGTATACCCCTTCAATTAAGCCCATAAACTCACTCATGATATTACGGTGATAATAAGGTGGACGGAATGTATTTTCTGCCACCATCCAACGCGGTGGGAAAATCACAAAGTCTACGTTTGCAACACCAGGTGTACCTGATGGAGAAGTCAGTACAGTAAAGATTGACGGATCTGGATGATCAAAGCTTACGGTGTTCATTACGTTAAATCGTGCTAAATCATATTTGTATGGGGCGCTATTACCTGTCCATGCAACCACATCAAGCGGTGAGTGGCCAATCTCAGAGCGGAACAGATTACCATTAAACTTTGCAACGAGTTCAAAATCGCCTTCTTTGTCTTCAAAGGCGGCAACGGGGTATTGAAAGTCACGTTCGTTGGTATAGCCATTCGCACCAACGGGGCCTCGTTCAGGCAATATGTAAGGGTGTCCGTAGTTTTCACAAATATAACCACGCACCGTATCGCTTAAAAGCTCTACACTGAATTTGATACCACGAGGGATAACGGCAATCTCACCTGGTTTAATTGCGAGTTTTCCACACTCAGTGTGTAAAATGAGTTCGCCTTGCTGCGGGACGAACAACAACTCGCCATCCGCATTATAGAAGTAACGACCTTCCATTGATGCGTTAGCAACATATACATGAATACCAATCCCGTTTTGGCTATTGGCACTGCCGTTAGCAGCCATCGTTACTAAGCCATCGATAAAATCTGTTTTTTCTTGTGGTATATCGATAGGGTTCCAGCGCAACATGGAAGGGGGAGTAACGGCTTCAGTTATTGGTGCCGTGCGCAATAGGCCATTATCCATCGCTTCATATTCACCTTGTAAAACAGAAGGGCGAATACGGTAGAACCAATTTCGACGATTATCAGCACGAGGCGCTGTAAAAGCGGTGGTGTTATATTGCTCTGCATAAAGATCGTATTTTACTTTTTGCGGTGAAAATTGACCAATAGGTAAAGCGCCCGGCAGTGCTTCACTTTCAAATTGATTACCAAATCCAGTTAAATATTGAAGTTCTTGGCTCATGTGTCTCGACTCCTTTGTGTTTTATAGTAAGATACTCTCATGTGAGAGTATTTTCAATATTTGTCATCTAGTCGCTCTGTAAAGTTATAGTGACAGTTGGGAGTGTGAAATAATGTCTAAAAATAATGGAAAGCTGCTGAATATAAACGAATTTTTGCCGTATCAACTGGTTTCACTGTCAACAAAAGTGAGCAACGACTTTGCGCACGTCTATGAACAAAAGGGAGAATTAACGCAGCCACAATGGCGGGTGTTATCTCATGCAATACAGAAGGAGGGGAGTACCGCAAAGCACATTTGCGAACTGGCAAGCATGGATAAATCAACCGTTTCAAGAGCAATTAAGCAGTTACAAGACCGAGAGTTGATTGAGATGTTAGTGAGTCCAAGTGATAAACGTGCAAAAACTATTGCGGTGACAGAGCAAGGAAGAGTACTTTATCAAACGTTAACGCCGCTTGCATTGGCATGGGAAACTGAGCTACTTAGTTGTTTTAGCGATGAGCAGAAAGAAAAGTTCGTACAACTACTGAAATTACTACAGTCCGCAGTAGATGAAAAAGAGCTTGATCACTCGCTTAGAATAAGCTCTATATAGTAAAGTACCGCCGAATGTTATCTCGTACGGTTTTCTGTACATGATATTATAGTCATATAGATCATGTAGAGCATGGATATTTCAAATGCGCTGCTTTTTAGTGAATGACTGGATAGAGAGATGATTAAAAAATCAATAGCTATGCCTAACATCGTGACTACAAAGCCGATAAAAGCTTTACGTTTTAACATAATTTATCCCTTATCATATTGATAATCTCCTCATTTTAACATTTAGTATGGTTGCTTCTTCGGAAGCAATGACTTGTCCTGCATCAATTATATTTACTATCAGGAAGTTATAAAGGTTAATTAATTGGAAAATAATCTTAAGCTGGATTAAATAACCTGAGCTGCGGATAATTAATGCCTTTCTAGCAGCTAGTTTTAGCGCTAACTGCGTTGAATTCACTTCCAATAGCCAGCTATTGGTGCGTAAATTCGCCTTGTTTTCCCTAAAACTCTCTGGCTAGACAAGGAAAAAACTAAGTTGTACTTTAGCAACAATGAGTTGGAACATTTCTTATCCAAACCTCAGGTTAAATATAAAAAAGGCCAACTTTCGCTGGCCTTTGGGAGATTATCTAATTACGTGTTAGATATTAGAAGTTGTAGCGTACACCGATCTTGATGCGGTAAGTTGAGTCTTCTGCTTCAAACTTATAGTCGCTAGTAATCGGTGCGCCGATGATGTACTTACCAGTCGCAGGGTCGATATCCATATTTAGCGTATTACGAGTGCCAAAGTCTTGCGTATAAACTTTACCAGCTGAAGAATCAATCAGGTTTAGTAAGTTGTTCACTACGAAGTAAACTTCACCTTTATGATCTTTGGTGAAACCTGGAAGTTCCTGAGAAACATACAGATCCATAGTCGTTGTCCAAGGTGATGTAGCCGCGCTACGGTCAACGAAGCCACCTGCATAGCCAGACAGACCTAAGCTCTCATAGTGAGCAAGCACTTCTGCCTCAGTTGTACCTTCGTAACGAAGTACGTTTGCATCGTTTGCCGTTGGAACATAAGCTAGGTAGTTACCGCCGAACGTTGAACCAAAGCCTGAAGGCTGAATTAGGTCTTGATCGAAGAAGCGACCACCAGTTAGGTTTTGCCATCTTGTTAGGTGGCTGTACGCTGAACCTGAACGGCGTTCAAAGAATAGATTGAAATTCGTTTTATAGTTTTCAATGAACTCTGTTGAATAGCCAAGGTTTAGAACAAAACGGTGCTCAGTTTCATAAGAAGAAGTACCGATTTGTGTCTCTTGGTGATCCAAGAAGTGACCGTAGCGGTAGTTACTACGACCAGTCGATGAACTACCTGGGTTACCTTCAGTGATATCTTGGTGAGTATAAGACATATCAAACTTGAAGCCATTATCCCACGTTTTAGAAAGACCAGTACTTAGGATAATTGAACGACCGTTTTTATCTGCGTTCGTTAGCATAATCTCAAGTTCACTGGTATCGTAGAATGGTAATGCACCATCAGCAGTAGAACCTACTACATCGCCTTCTTGAAGAAGTGCAGCATTTACCCATTCAGCGGTATTTTCTTTATCTGTGAAGATTGCAGTCGTAGTCCACGCGAATCCGTCACCAAGGCCTGGGATGTCAAGTGTTACATCCGCATTTAGCATATAAGTCCACTGTGATGGAATGTCGAAGTTAGGATCGATAAAGTTCGAAACTGAACCACGATTCGCATTGTTAATACCTTCGATAGCTTCTGGCGGAATAGTATTTAGGATATTTGCTGGAGCAGTAACATCACTAGCAGAGAAGTTTTGACGACTGAAGCCATCGTTTGAGTAAGAGTTTGAGATCCAAACGTTAGGGTTACCACCTGCATAACGACCTACGCTACCACGGATAGTTACGTCTTCGTTCATGTAGTAAGTGAAACCTGCACGAGGCAACCAAATGTCAGCGCCATCTAGGTTATAAGTGTTATCAAAACCCGTTCTGTCCAATACGTCTTGGTTGAACGCTGGTTTGTCGTCAGAGCCTAAACGCTCGTAACGAAGACCAAAGCTAAACGCTAGTTCATCGCTGAAGTCCCAACGGTCGTTCACGTATAGTGCAAGGTCTTTACGTTTGAATGCCGCTGCAACTGCATCAGGGTTATTGCCGATACCGTTGCTATATGTGTATCTTGAAATTTGGCGTGCAGCAAAGTCTTCTAGGCTGTTAAATGTGATAACACCCTTAGAACCATCTAGATAAAGGTTTTCAACGTCTAGAATGTCATACTTGATACCGAACTCTAGTGTATGTTCGTCAAGTAGGTAAGTACCGTCAAACTTGAATGTTGTTAGGTCGTTTTCTAGTGAGTTTGAGTGGCGGCTAGCATCTGAACCAAAGCTGATGTCACCTGTAACACCATCACCATCTACGTCGATGTTGCTGATGCTGATATCACCTAAACCAAGTGCGCTATCAAGTGAAATCTGACCAGTTTCAACAGATTTGCTTGTGATACTGATTTGCGTTGAGAAATCATCTGTCCAGTCAGAGTATAGTGTTGAGCTGAAGTTATTTAGTTTCTCAGATTTATTGTACCAATAAGTGCTTAGGTGTAGATCATCAGCATCATCAGTCATGTTGTTTGTGCGGTTACCTTCATTGAACATGTAGATAAAGTTTGCACGATGATAGTCGTTGATGTTCCAATCTAGTTTGATGATGTATTTTTCATCTTCTAGTTGTGGTTGAGTGTCTGCACCACCGATGTTATCAACACCATATACTTCAGAAGCAATTTTGCGTACTTCTGCTAAGTCGTTTTGTGTGATTTTTGTCTCGTTAGCGCCAATACCAGAACCTGCAGGGCCCCACTCAATTGACTGAGGAGATTCATACTTTTCGTAAGCACCGAAGAAGAATAGTTTGTTTTCGATAAGAGGCGCACCGATTGAGAAGCCATAGTTCTCTTCTTCAAACTCTAGTGGAACTTCTTTACCATTGTTTTTTGGAGTACCTGCCCAGCTGTCAGTCATTTTCTCATAGAAAACGCTACCAGTGATTTCGTTAGTACCAGACTTAAATACCGCGTCAACGTTACCACCAGTAAAGCCGCTTGATTTAGCATTTGTTGGTGCTACTTGAACGGTTACTTGGTCAAGTGCGTCTAGAGGGAATGGGTTACGCTGTGTTGGGTAACCACCAGAGTTAAGACCGAAGTCATCGTTTAGCGGAATACCATCAACAGTAATAGAGTTTGTACGCGGGTTTGAGCCTGCGATTGTCATTGAGCTGTCGCTACCAGGTTGGATAACAACTAGCGGGTTATTTCTTACTACGTCTTTAATATCACGGTTGATACTAGGCGTGCTCTTGATTGCATCTGCACCGTAATAAGTGTCGTTTGCAGAGGAGTTAAATAGTACTGGGGTACCAGTAACTACGATAGACTCCATTTGCAATTCGCTTAGCTGCTGGTCGATCTTTTGTGCTTCACCTAGTGATAGGTAAACGTTACGCAGCTCAGCGTCACGGAATTTGTTTGAGTCGATAGTGATGGTATATGGACCACCAACGCGAAGACCTGATGCGTTGTACGTACCAGTGTCATTCGTTGTAACAACGCGGCGTGTACCTGTCGGTTCGTGAACGATGATAATCTTAGTGTCTGCAGCTGGATTACCTTGAGGTCCTACAATCTGTCCTTTGATAGACGAAGATGTATCTGCCGCAACCGCCATGCCACTCATGCCTAAACTTGCAGCGATAGCAAGCGTAAGTGCATTTTTGCGAAGTTGGATTTTCATTATGTTGTTTCCCGTGTTAGTAGGTTATTTTAAACTAATGGTTAACTGTTATTTTATTTGCTGACTTCAATGATGAAACCAGCGGTTTAGAATTAGGATCATAAATTTGGTTTAATAGGCCAGCTAATCTAATGCCACCTTGTTGCAGCCTAAATTTAATTGTTGGCATATATTTATAAATGTAACCGTAACTTATTTCAGTTTCATTGCTGTTATAAACTTTTTCAGCAATATTATTTGACTCAAGCAACCAATCCGCTGGCGAGCTGTCTAAGTATTCAGCAATTATTTCATTATTTGTGGTTTGAATAAAACGTGTAAACTCGGTAAATGAAAGGTTCTCATTTTCGATTAATTTGGTGTCCCAAGTGCTGTGTAAGTTTGAATCACTGCCAAAAAACTTTACTTTAATCATGTTACCGCCACGGTCTTTGCCGCGACCTGCGTGAAACGGTTGATGACTGTCACCTACAAGATGAACTAGGAAACGGAATGCAAAACGCTTTTCATCAATTGATTTAGATTCTGATTTTAGCGTATTGATGGAATAGTAGATGCCATCTAGGATGTGTTTTACTTTTTCTTTGTCATTCAAATCAGCATGAACGTGCTCATGCATTGCTTTTGGGTTGTCGATGTTGATGTAATGCCACTTCGAAGATTGTTTACGCCAAAACGTGCCTGGATCCGAACGCATCTCATCAGCCCAAGTTGAAATTTCAGCCAGAGAGTCACCTTCTAATAAAGGTTGAATCGCAACGCGAGTCTGCTCGGTTAAATGTGCCTCAGCCAATTCGCCAATGATCCTATGACCATTTTGACCCCAGGCGTGTGCACTTGACGTCGTTATAGTCATCCCTACAGCGAAAAGTAATGACAAGCTTTTTCGTAACATTTGTATCTCTTGTAGAAAAGGGAACAATCTTCCCAACCGAAAAGTGAGGCCAATTGTCCGTATTTTTCAACAAAATAAAAGGACTCAATAAGATTCATAATTTCTTGTCAATAAAGTAATAAATTCATCTGGTTACGAGTTATTGGTAAAATTACCTATTGCAATGAGTAAAGAAAATTGATCTAATAGCGGTCAAGAAAGGATAGGTTATTCCAATTAGTGATATATAGTAACATTTTGACTAGTAAATCAACAATTGTATCTTTGTTGTTTATAAGCGCATTATTGTGCTGGATTTTAGGGGCTCGGTTAATATCGGCAAAGCCTCTAACTCTTGATCCCGTCGTCCAGTATTCAAATACCTGCAAAACACGTTCAGTGTCTAATATCAACACGTTAAAAATACATGTTCCGATTAAAAGTCTCGCGTTAGACGTATTAGTTAGAGCGTGTGAAGATGAAGTGGTCACTAGGCAATATGGGCAAGTGAAAGTGTATTGGGGAGGAAGTCTCGCTGAGCAAATAGAGTTTCTTGCGAAGGGGATCGCCGATCTTATTTTAACGAAAGACAACATCATGTCGGCTTTGATGGCCGAATCAACGCATAGTTATAAGCCTGTTATCGGTTATCCGGCTTATTCCGCCTTTTTTATCTCAAACACAGAAAAACCTAAATTATCTAAATCGTATTTCTTAGATAAAAAAATAGGTTTGCTTGACTATCCAACAAGTCGCTCTGGCCACATATTACCAAAAAGTGCATTTAAAGAGTTAGATATCGATATCAATGCGCTCGATATTACCTATTTAAGCTCGCATCAAGCGCTCCGCGATCGGTTGGCTGCTGGCGAAGTTGATATTATAGCTTCTTATTGGTCCGAAGAAGATGAGCAGCGGTTTTCGAAGAATTACATTACGCCAATTGCAAATAATGTTAGTGGCAGTAAATGGTATTTAAAAATGAACAACAATAACACTGACTTAGCTTGTGCAATGCAGGGAATTATTAACCAAGTGGCTCAATTAAGAACATCTAGTTACTTTGATAAGGTAGATAGATACTGGCAATGTGAAGCCTTACCTTATGGCTTTATCGGAGAAGAAGATGGAAGTTAGCCAGCGTAATATATCCGTTTTTATTGCTTTGGCACTGTTATTTAGCGGCATTTTCTACATTTCTCAAAGTATTGAAACTAAGCGGGTTTTGAAGCAACAAAAAGAAGCGGTTGCGCTTCGTGTTGCTATTGATATGAATCGTTTACCTGTCGCAGATCCTTTTTTACATTATGCAGGTAATGAAACTGAGTTAAGAGAATATATAAACTCACTCAATACAGTGTTAGACGCCCAAGATGCCCGTTTAACTGTTCTTGACATTAATACATCTGGAGCAGGACAGGGTGAAAAAAGTGAAGTACTAACATTATCAGCGCCACACAGAAACTTCTATGTCGCGGTCTCATTAGATGATACTAAACCTAAATCAGCCTATATTTTTCCACTGATTATGGCGTTTATCGGCGTTGCAGTGTTCAACTGGGTGAGAAGAAAAGGTATTGAGGCGAAGGTAAGTTCAAACCAAGCGCTAGAAAAGTTACCGGAATTTAAGCTTGTTATTGATTTGTATTCAAAAACAGTAACGACGAATAGAGACAAACTAGTAAGTGTCCAGCTTGCCAACAAACCATTATGCTTCTATTTAGCGCTTGTTGAGTTTTGCGATGTAAATCCCGATACTGTTCTCAATCAAAACAAAGAGATGCCGAAGGAGTTGTTGGATCTCGCTGATAAATACTTTTACCGTTTAGTTGAGCTTGGGCATACCATTAGAAAACGGCCCAACTTTACTAATAGTTTAGAAAAAACATTAAGTGAAATTAGAGCTGCGCTAGATGAGGTATTAGACGCTTGTCCAGAAAAAAAGGTGTTGTTTTATCCGCCGAAAGCACATGGCGAAGGGTCTCGTTCTAAATTACATAGTTACGGACTGAGTGGAGTGAAAAAGTCAGATATTGATATTATTGGTAAATAGAATGAATGCATATAAAGCGGTGCATCACACCGCTTTATATGAGGTACCTTTTTATAAATCCACGGCCTTTATAGGGCTCTTCTTTTGGAAGTAATCTTTGAGGACCTGTGCATCAGTTAGGTCGGTAGCGGTATATTCTGGAAGATGATTAATCTTTGGATAACCGTCACCACCAGAAGCATTATAACTATTCACACTCATGCGATAGGTCTTGCCGTCAGTCAATGGCTCGCCCGCTATGTGAACATTGGTTACCTTATCGTTCTTGATATCAAACGTAATATGGTGGAACTGTAAGTAAGCACCAGAGTCAGGTGGGAATTTGGCGACAATGTTTAAGTAGTTAATTAGGTCGTTGGCCTTCCAGTCTATATAAGTAATACGATTTTTAAATGGATGAACTTTCAGCACATCTTTGTAGCTGACATCACCTTGCTCTATGCTATCTCGGATCCCGCCGCCGCTGATAATGCCAAAGTCTGCTTCGACAGCTGCCATTTGCGCGTTAATGATAAGATCTGCGAGGTTGCTTTGCTTGAATCTCACTGTACTGCGACGGCCATCTAAGAAACTATCAACGTATCCCACAGCACCAGCTATTTGCGCTTGCCCTTTTTCTTGAAAAGGTGTTAAAAAAGCGAGCATTTGAGGATCTTCTTGAATAGTTTCACCAATCACAGAGCCAGCTTTATTTTTTAAGTTTACTGGGATTAAGTTATAGCTAATCAAGGTTTTTGTATCACCATCAATCCTAAATACGGCTTTACCCACATACTTACCCCACTCATGTGCTTGCATAATCCAAACACCATTTTGATTATCAGGCTTACATGTTTTGCCAGGAGCAAAAGCTATGTCCTCGTTACCATTGTCGTCAACACAGACAGGTTCTTGAGAATGTCCACCGACTATCAAATCAAGCATACCTTTAGGAAGTCGGCGCGCAAGCGTTACATCACCGGGTGCATTGATACCATGATTGGCACCGTGATAGTGGCCCATATGTGTAACAGCAATCATTACATCTGGGTGGTATTTGGCTTTGATCTTAGGAACCCAGTTTTCTGTGGCTGCTAAAGGCTCAATAAAAGTAAGGCCATGAACATGTTTTGGATTGGCAATTTTAACAGTATCAATTGTCGTAAGTCCAAGGACAGCAATGGTCAATCCTGCACGCTCAATAATTGTGTAAGGCTCGTATGCTGGCATTTGATTTGTATTATCAAGAATATTTGCTGACAGTACTGGGAAGCTTGCCCACTCAATTTGTTTGGCTAGCACATCTCGAGTGTTATCAAATTCATGGTTACCAATTGCCATGGCATCGTAACCGAGTTTACGCATTCCCTTAAAATCAGGTTCGGCAAACTGTAAATCAGATTCTGGTACACCCGTGTTTATATCGCCTCCAGAAAGCAATATAACGGCATGTCCCGCTTTTTCGGCATCACTCTTTAGTTGATCAATTAAGGTTTTTCTGGCAGCCATACCATATTCACCTTTTTCATTTTGCCAAAAACGACCATGATTATCGTTGGTGTGTAATACGGTTAGGTATTCTGCTTGTTGCGACTGCTTAGGAGAGGAAAAATGGCATGCTGATAATAGCAAGGCCGTTGAAAAAATAAGTAAGTTGCGCATAATTTAGAAGCTATTTGATAAATTATGCGCGTATTCTAGATCATTATAATTATTTTAATAGTGCTAACACTCAAAATTGCTATATTTTCTGGTGTTTTGTGCCACCGCAGATATTCTTCTGTCCAGTTCAAACTTTGCTAACTCACATTTTGCATGGTCTGTTTCTATCATCCAGTTTAAAAAGCTCGCTGGCAGCGTGGAGTATGGTTCTCCAGCATGAAGTCCAAAATCGCAGATATCATTATCCTGTTTCATCTATGTGCCCCTGTTGTTCTTTTTGCCATCGCCATGCTAACAAATTGGCTCAGAGATTAAAGAACAATTAGCTAAAACGGATGGCATTTTTATTATTTTTAGTTATATAAGTGTTAAAAGTAATGTGATCCACTGCAACACAATGAAGGCACATCCTGCAAGGTAGAGGCGAAAACGCGTTCGAATATGATTACTACCGATATGAACATAGGCATGTGCAATACGACTAATTACAAACAGTAGGGCGAATATGCTGAACCACAACGTAACAAGTTTCATTGCGAGTGCGGCAAGAGAAACCACAAAAAACAACACGGGAATTTCGAACTGATTAGTAAAGTTTCTAGATGCCAGAATGACTTCTTCAGGTGCGTTGTCGAGCGCCATGGTTTTGAACTGATCAAACTGGATCTGTTTTTCTCGTGCAGCTTTAAATCGACGTTTCCCCATAATGACCATGATGACTAAGGTCAGTAGAGTTTGTAAAAATAGCGCGGCGAGCAGTAAATAAATGGATGTCGGCATAGATTCCTCAGTTTACGAAGTGTTACAAAACAAAAAATTTCTATATTGCAAAAGCTTAGTCGAATGACGATGATAGTCTGGTTCCAAAAAGTAATTATCACAATAATGGATTGTTTTATGAAAAAGCTATTCGCAATTAGCACACTTACCTTAGCAGTTTTGACTGGATGTGGTACAACTTCTTCACTCAATTATTCAGACACGGCTGAGAATCTTCTTTCAGAGCAACTGGTTGTAAGTCCTAATGATGATAGACAATATCAAACGTTAACCTTGGAAAATGGCATTGAAGTCATTTTGGTATCAGATCCTTCTGTATCGAAGTCAGCGGCAGCGCTGAGTGTTGGCGTTGGTCTACTACACGATCCTATGTCTCAGCAAGGGATGGCGCACTATCTTGAGCATATGCTATTCCTTGGTACAGAAAAGTATCCAGATAGCAAAGGTTATTCTGAGTTCATGACCAAAAACGGTGGGGCACACAATGCTTACACTTGGTTGGATATTACTAATTATATGTTCAAAGTGAACAACGATGCCTATGATGAGGCGTTAGACAGATTTTCCGACTTCTTTAAATCTCCAAAGCTTTACCCTGAGTACACAGAAAAAGAAAAAAATGCAGTAAACGCAGAATGGTCTATGCGTCGTGAAATGGACTTTTTTGGTCAATTTAAACTTGCACGAAACATGATGGGAGAGCATCCAGCTAATCGCTTTCTTATTGGTAACCTAGAAACGTTAGGTGATAAAGAAAGTAGCAAACTACATCAAGAGACCGTTGCTTTTTATGATAAGTACTACTCTGCGAATATCATGAAATTAGCCATGATTTCTAACGAGCCGATTGAGCAGATGGTGGCCAAAGCGAAAAAGCATTTCACGACAATCAAGAATAAAAACATCGAGAAGCCAGAGGTTAAGCAATCGCTTAACTTCGATAACGTTGGGCAGAAGTTGGTCCACTACAAACCAAATGAAGACGTAAAGACGCTACAGCTTGATTTCACTATCAAAAACAACGCAAGCGCGTTTGCGGTTAAACCGAACTATTTCATTACATACCTTCTAAGTAATGAAATGGCGGGTAGCCCAGCTCAAGTACTAAAAGATAAAGGCTTAATCTCATCGTTAAGTGCATTCGCGACACCAAATAGTTATGGCAACTATGGAACATTGCAGATTGATATTCAGTTAACCGATGAGGGCTTAAAGCAACGCGAGTTAATTACAGGTACGGTACTTGATTATATCGATATGATCCGTGAAAAAGGAGTCGATAGCCGTTACTTCAAGGAAATCCAAACGTCGCTAAATAATCAATTTAGGTTTTTAGAAAAAGGCGATGAGTTTGGTTACGTCAGTAACCTTGCGGATAGCATGCAGCATTACCCAATGAACCACGCTATCAATGCGAGCTACTACTATGCGCAGTTTGATGCTGATGCTGTTAATGCCGTCTTGAAGCAATTAACACCTGAGCAAATGCGGGTATGGTATATCAGTAAAGATGAACCTACTGATGCAAAACTACACTTCTATGATGGTGAATATCAGATTGTAGACTTAAAGCGTAGCGATTTTGATAAATGGAAAGAAGAGGCAAATTTCGATTTAGCACTTCCTAGTGTAAATACCTTGCTACCTGAAAACTTCGCACTGAAAACATCTGCGGATGATGCGAAAAAGGGCGTTCAGAAGGTTATTGATGCTGATGGCGTAACGGTTTGGCATGCTGCGAGTGAGCGTTTCTACCAACAGCCTAAAGGTAGTCTGAAAATCTACGTTAATAACCCAAGTGCATTAAAAGACATCAAAACTGAGGTTGCACTGTCGATTTGGGCTGATTTATACCGCTTGGATAAAGCAAAGTTAATGACTGAAGCGAGCATAGCGGGTATGCATCTTGGTCTGACTCCTGCAAATGGGATAATGCTGGATATTTCAGGTTTTACAGATAAGCAAGCTTTGTTAATAAAGGATGCGCTCTCTGGTGTTCGTGTAGAAACGAATAAACGCGCATTTGACCAAGCCATTGATCGTTACGTACGTGGCATTAAAAATCAAGAGAAAGAATTCCCATTCAGACAAGCTTTCGGTGTTTATCAAAAACTTATCCGTTCAGGAAGTTATGATGACTCCGCATTGATATCAGCAGCTAAATCTTTGACTCTGGCCGACTTAGATAAAGTGCAGAATCAAATTCTGACGAATAACCAAGTTCGTGTTTTTGCCTATGGCAACTACGACAAAGCCGATTTGCAAACAGTAAAAGAGACACTCGATAATGCGCTGCCTAAACGCCAAAAAGTGACCGAGTACGCACGTGCTAAATATTGGCAACCAGAGCAAAAGCAGACACTGGTATGGCAACAAGACATTGATGTTGCCGATGTTGCTGTGATCGATTTTGCAGTGCACCCAATCAAAGGCTATGCGCAAAAAGCGGCGGCGATGGTGCTTCAAGGGCACTTAAGAACGGCGGCATTTGAACGTTTGAGAACCGAAGAGCAGCTAGCCTATGCGGTTGGTGCAACGAGTGTTGCTATTGACGAATATTCAGCGCTAGGCTTTTATATTCAAACACCAGTAAAAGATGCGAAAAGCATGCAAGCTCGTTTTGACGCGTATAAAGATGAATACGCTAAAGACTTAGCCGCGTTAGATGGGGCAACGTTTGAACAGTTAAAAAATGCAGTGTTAGTCTCATTAACCGAAGAGCCAAAAAACCTTTCTGAAGAACTACAACCATTAATAGGCGATTGGTTCAAAGAAAATATGGCGTTTGACTCCGAAGCTAAGTTAATCGCTGCAGTTAAAGCGGTCACATTAGAAGATATTAAAGCGTACTATCAGCAAACTGTAATGAACACCGATGCTGCTAGACTAAATATTCAATTACGCGGTGCTAAGTTCCAAGCTGAGCCGTTTGCAGATTTACCGAAGCAAACTAAGCTAGACTCAGTTGAGCAAATGTATAAAAACGTGAAATTCCAACAGTAACCAGTCGGTATTTCAGTAGTAATGAAAAGCTGGGCAAATTCGTTTCCCAGCTTTTTTATTCGCTTATGTAAATGCTAAAGTTCCCATGGAAGTTAATTAACCTGAGCTGCGGATAATTAATGCCTTTCTAGCAGCCAGTTTTAGCGCTAACAGCGTTGAATTCACTTCCAATAGCCAGCTATTGGAAGTGAATTCGCCTTGCCTACAGGATGTAGGTACCTTAGCGAGAGCAGGACGCGGAAGCGGTGTTTTCCCTAAAACTCTCTGGCTAGACAAGGAAAAAACTAAGTTGTGTTTTAGAAACAATGAGTTGGAACATTCCTTATCCAAACCTCAGGTTAATTATGATATTTTTGGAGGCAGAATGACGATAGCGATGGGAGAACGGATCTTTTTAAGGAAAGCAACTTTAAATGATGCCGGCTTCTTACTCAGGCTTTTGAATCAAAAAAGCTTTATCGATAACATCCGTGATAAAGGCATAAAAACGCAACAACAAGCTGAGGAGCATATCGAGCAAGCTTACCTTATTCCCTATCAAATTGGTAAGCCTGCAGCTTACATCGTTGTAGAAGCAAGCAGCAATACTAGTATTGGGTTGTGTGGCTTATATCAAAGACCTTTTTTTAATATTCCAGACTTAGGTTATGCGCTTTTAGATGAGTTTACCGGAAAAGGCTATGCGTCTGAGGCCGTTAGGTTACTTATGGAACATGCTAAATTAGAACAAAGCTACATCAAGTTAGGTGCTATTACATTAGAAAGTAACCGCAACAGCATTAACCTACTTAGCAAAGTGGGATTTAGTCGTATTGGTAAAATAATAATTGATAATGACTTAACACCTGTAGTGGTGTTTGAGTGTCAACTATAAATGCAGACTTATTTGTGCAGTTAGTTGGTTAAAGTTTTTTTGATGTGCAGATACAAGAGCACTAAAGCCATCCTGCTCAAGCGTTGCTTCAAATTGGAATGGCTGCACTTGGGATAGCTGATAGCTCCCTTCTTTGTACTGATAAAGATACCAAGTTCCACTCATCACAGCACCTTTTTCAAAGTGCCCTGCAAACTCGTTAATTTCTACTACGAGGCGTTGATGCTCCTGCGTGTTGCGATAAAACTTATCACTTTTTATTGCTGTGGTTTTATTGGTTGCATTTAACGCGTTGACTAAATTCCAAGTCAGCATATCGGAAGGTGGCTGAGCCCAAAAATGAAAATTAGCGATATTTACTTTGTTCTCTGGTTGATATTGCACTAAAGCTTGCTGATCAAACAATTCAATCAACTGCACTTTATCAACCAAGAGAACGTGATTGAGCTCAACTTGCTTTTCGTCAGCGACACTCTTTGCTTCTAACTGATAATAACTAACCGGCTGCGATGGATTTGTTATACAGCCCGTTAAACAAAATAAAAGCAAAAATGTCGCTAAGCCAGTCTTCATTTATTTTTTCCTTGGGAGTGGATCTGTACCGCTCTCTTTATTGAAAATAAGCATATTCGGTTGCTCATTCAACCCTTTAGAAATAGGCTTTAAGCGGTTTGATAAACTTTCAAGTTCTTCAAGGGTATTACTAAGTTGATCCATAACACCTGAACCTTTTTGGTACTGAGTCATGGTTTGCTCAAATTGCTTCAAGCTTGATGTGAGCTGGCTTAACGTATCTTTTAAGCTCGTTAAATTACCGCCAACCTTGTCTGTTATCTTGTTATTATTGATAGACTCTACGAGTTGATTCATTTCCATTGCTAGTAACCTGTGTTGCTGAAGAGCACCTTCTAGTTCCTTAACAGTTGTTTCAAGAGGTAACCCATTTAACTTGTTCAGTAAGCTTGTGACCTGTTCAGAAAGTGCTGTAATACCGCTCGGAACGCTAGGTAATACTGGATAAATAGTCGTTTTGTTTGAACTAACGA
Source organism: Pseudoalteromonas sp. BMB (assembly GCF_001709235.1). Taxonomy (NCBI): domain Bacteria; kingdom Pseudomonadati; phylum Pseudomonadota; class Gammaproteobacteria; order Alteromonadales; family Pseudoalteromonadaceae; genus Pseudoalteromonas; species Pseudoalteromonas sp. BMB. Next base: position 264,484 of record NZ_MBQA01000067.1, on the reverse strand, counting down.
CTTCTGCACTTGGATAAAAGTCTAACTCTATATATACCGCACCTGTTAACAAATTGCCACTTTTTAGTGATGCTCTAAGACCGTTACTAATCCATTTGTCTATATTTTCTGACCAATATGTTTGTGCAAGCTGTGCATCTTCATAAAGACGACCATACTCAATTTTAACCAATACAGGCACTGAGGTGTTATTTTGTTGAAAGTATAAAGGTCTATCGTCGCTAACACCAGTAGCAGGAACTTGTTCTATCGTGCCAATTCGCATACCTCTATATTCAATTGGTGCGCCAGCTCGAAGTCCTCGAATTGATTGCTCAAACTCAATGAGATAGTAATCAAAGTGATCAAAACGTTGTTCTAAAGCCATCGCAAAGTTTTTGTGTAAGGCGTAGGTTTTGTTTTCGAGCGCCGCAGTGCCGCTTGGCATAGTTGGTGGATAGTCAACAGAAATCCCGCCCTTAATCATCTTTGCTAGCGATCCTGTCGACACTTCAACGCCTTCTGTTGATAGTTTAAAATCAATGCCGGAACTAATCCAGAAAATAGCGTTGTCTGTGATAAGGGTATCGTATGGCGAATAGATGAAAATACCATATTCCATTTTTAAGCTTTCGACACTAAAGTGTGCAGACTCAACCTGACCTACTTTATAATTGCGGAAAAAAATACTGGAGCCAACGTCTAATACTTCAGCATCTGAAGCCACGAGTTGATAGCGTTTTCCTTGCACCTCTGAGCCAATTAATGCAGGTTCATCCATTAAGGTGAATATGCTCGAACGTGTTTTTGCATCACCAGGGGAGAGCTCTATATATACTCCAGAGAGTAGCGTATTCATGCCTGAGATGCCGGATTCATCAATTCTAGGTTTAACTACCCAAAAAGAAGAATCTTCAGCCAATAAATCACGGTAGGGCTGTAAAATCCTAACTTTTGCAATCACTGCATTTTGCGCTAACTCAAGCTTTAATGACTCGACTAACCCGACCTTAACACTTTTTACTCTCACTTCAGTTTTGCCGGCAATAATGCCATCTGCGTCAGTCATTTTTATAAAAATAGTGTGGCCTTTATTTGCCTGATGTTGATATAACATCCAGCCTGTGATGAGCAACGCGATAATTGGAATAATCCATATCACTGAAAACTTTGGTTTGTCTTCTATATCAGCTTGAGTAGTCATTGATTATTTTTATCCCACAATAATCTTGGATCAAAACTATTAACGGCTGCGATTTGGCAAAGCACCATCAAAGTAAAAAACACGATACCAATTTCCGGTTCGACATTTAGCACCGTACCGAGCTGCACCAGAGACACTAAGATAATCACGACAAACACATCAATCATGGACCAGCGGCCAATGAATTCGAGCAAGCGGTACACTTTCGTTGCTGTGATTGGGTCTTTTGGTTTTTTAACTCGTACAAGTAAGTAACTCAATAGTAACGCTTTTGCGATAGGAATACATATACTTGCGAGAAAAATAAGTGTTGCTACGGGATAAGAACCGGCTTCCCAAAGTACTTGAACGCCTGAAAAAATCGTCGCAGGCGTATGGAGCCCGAGACTAATGGTATCCATTATGGGTAGAAAATTAGCAGGTACAAGTAGCACGACGCTGGTGAGCATCCAAGCTAAGCTTTTTTGCGTTGATTGAGACTTTCGGTATTTTAGTTTGGCGTAGCAACGCTGACACTTTTCACCTTCACCCAAAAAGCCACAAACCTTGCAACGTTTTAGCGTGGAAGATAAATTGTTCGGCTCCACTAGGTGACGATTACATTGAGCCTGATTACGCCACATGTACTCGTGATCGAAAAGTGAGAGCGCTTCAATAAAACATAAAACGAACAGAATATAGGCCCAAAACCCAAGGCCCATCTCCAATTCAGCGAAAGACATTAATTTAAAAGCGCTCACGAGCACGGCGACTAAAAATATATCTGTGAGATTAAGCGGTTTCAGTGCTGAAAGTAATTTGGCTAAATGGCGGGCATTGTGCGCATTGATGATTTGCCAATACTCGGTGTGTGCAAGTAATAGCAACGAGCATACGGCAACAGGCATAACTAAAATAGTGAAGGCAAATAATCCAGCTAGAAAATAGCTGTAATGTTCAGCTAACAATATGAGCGCTTGCCAGAGGCTCACAACTTGAGTGATACCGTGTTGCGTATAGGAAATAAAGTTTGGAAATAAGCTTGCCAATAAAAATAGTAACGCAGAAAAGCTGAAGGCTTGTACTAATTGGTTTTGGTGTCCTTGTACATGACACAACACGCATCGACAGTTTGGGCACACCGCACGCTTTTGGGACTCGATAGCGTCTATTTCAACAAGCGTATCGCATTCAGGGCAAGCTGTAATCACACAAAAATCCGTTGATTTCCTTTTATGCTAGTTTGCTTGATGCGCCCAAATTTATCAATGTTAATCAAATACTGCGACGGTTTGGCGGCTTAGGGCTAGCAGCTTGCCATCTTGTGACCAAATTTTAGCATCTTCAATACCATAACCATTTTGGCTATGGTGGGTAACGGCTTCAAAGCCCAGCCAAGACTCTGAGTCGAGTGAAATATCACACAAAAACTCTATGTACCAAGACATACTGCTGGCGGGGCTTGGCGCTTTACACATCTGGAGTAAGGTTGGCGGCCATGAATCAGCAAGAGCCAGTGTATGTAGTTCATTTACCGATGTAGTTTGTGCTTTAAGTCGCATCCAACCACCTAGATTTGAAGATGGTGCACCTGAAAATGGTAAAGCCCCTTGCTGGGCATTGAGCGCGACATGTTGGAAAAATGCAGGCATCACACCTTCTTGATATGGAAGAACAGCCTTTGGATTAACATCTGAAAGAGTAGGGCTATCCGCATTTGCAACTTGGATAGCAGATGCTCTATCCTTGCCAAAGCACCCGATAGCAATAAGACAAACTTCGCCTGATTGGATCAGTTGAGTTTGCATTTGGGTTGCATTTTTGCCGCTACGCAAAATCGTTGTTGCAACGGTAAATGGTGCGCCTTCTAGCAGTGGTCCGACAAAATTTACGCTCACAGAGAGAAGTCGACGAGGCTCTGTCAGTTGGTGCTTCATGCTTTGCACCGCGATTGCTGCAGACAATCCGCCAAACGCAGTGCGGCCTTGACACCAACTTGCAGGAAACGTCATTTGTGTTTGCGCTTGCTGTAAATGCTCCGACTGAATAATTTCATCAAATGTCATGTTGTCATTTCTCATTATTTATTATGTTGCATTTAGCATAACTGGTCTAACCAGGTAATCAAGCTTCAAATACAACGTATTTTCTTCTTCACTTGTTTCAAAATAAGCAATTAAGGCTGCTTTTTTGACCGAAACGTTCGAAAAGCAAAAAAATTTCAATTTTTTTCATTTTTTTTTAGTTGTGACGCTTGAATTACAAATCGGTGACCTTATTTATCAAATCAACTAACTGAACAACGAATTTTGAAGTCGGAGATGATTCATGGGTAAAATTATTGGAATCGATTTAGGTACTACTAACTCTTGCGTAGCGGTACTTGATGGTGACAAGCCGCGCGTTATTGAAAATGCTGAGGGCGACCGCACAACTCCTTCTGTTATTGCATTTACAGATGATGGTGAAACACTAGTAGGTCAGCCAGCAAAACGCCAGGCAGTGACTAACCCTAAAAACACACTATACGCGATCAAGCGTCTAATTGGTCGTCGTTTTGAAGATGAAGAAGTACAGCGTGACCTTAGCATCATGCCTTTCAACATCGTAAAAGCGGACAACGGCGACGCTTGGGTTGAAGTACGTGGTGAGAAAAGAGCTGCACCTCAGATCTCAGCTGAAGTTCTTAAGAAAATGAAGAAAACAGCGGAAGACTTTCTTGGTGAGCCAGTAACAGAAGCTGTTATCACAGTTCCTGCATATTTCAACGATTCACAGCGTCAAGCAACTAAAGATGCTGGTCGTATCGCAGGTCTTGAAGTTAAGCGTATTATCAATGAGCCAACAGCAGCAGCACTTGCTTACGGCATGGATAAGAAGCAAGGCGACAACGTTGTTGCAGTATACGACTTAGGTGGTGGTACATTCGATATCTCAATCATCGAGATTGATGAAGTTGAAGGCGAGCACACCTTTGAAGTACTAGCAACTAACGGTGACACTCACCTTGGTGGTGAAGACTTTGATAACCGCGTTATCAACTACCTAGTTGCAGAATTTAAGAAAGACCAAGGCATCGACCTAAAAACTGACCCGCTAGCGATGCAGCGTGTTAAGGAAGCGGCTGAGAAAGCGAAGATTGAGCTGTCTTCAGCACAGCAAACTGAGGTAAATCTACCTTACGTTACTGCTGATGCAACAGGTCCTAAGCACATGAACGTTAAGCTAACTCGTGCAAAACTTGAGTCACTAGTTGAAGACTTAGTTGCGCAATCAATCGAGCCGCTAAAACGTGCACTTGCTGATGCAGACCTTTCTGTAAGCGACGTAAATGACATTATCCTAGTTGGTGGTCAAACACGTATGCCACTGGTACAGAAAACAGTAGCTGAATTCTTTGGCAAAGAGCCTCGTAAAGACGTAAACCCTGATGAAGCGGTAGCAGTTGGTGCTGCGGTTCAAGGTGGTGTACTTGCGGGTGACGTGAAAGACGTTCTACTACTTGACGTTTGTCCTCTGTCTCTAGGTATTGAGACTATGGGTCAAGTAATGACTGCGTTAATCGAGAAAAACACGACTATCCCTACTAAGAAGTCGCAAACGTTCTCAACAGCAGAAGACAATCAGTCTGCAGTAACAATTCACGTACTACAGGGTGAGCGTAAGCGTTCAAGTGATAACAAGTCTCTAGGTCAATTCAACCTAGAAGGTATTCGTCCAGCGCAGCGCGGTGTGCCACAAATCGAAGTTACTTTTGATGTGGATGCTGATGGTATCTTACATGTGTCTGCGAAAGACAAAGACACAGGTAAAGAGCAGAAGATCACAATCCAGGCTTCTTCAGGTCTAAGCGATGAAGAAGTAGAAAAAATGGTACGTGATGCGGAAGCAAACGCAGAAGAAGATAAAAAGTTTGAAGAGCTAGTTGGCGCTCGTAACCAAGCTGATGCACTTGTTCATGCTACACGCAAGCAAGTTGAAGAAGCGGGTGACGACCTTCCAGCTGATGACAAGACTGCAATCGAAGCCGCGCTTGGCGAGCTAGAAACAGCAATCAAGGGCGATAGCAAAGATGAAATCGATGCTAAGACACAAGCACTAGCAGAGAAATCGCAAAAGCTAATGGAAATCGCTCAAGCTAAAGCGCAAGCTCAACAAGCAGGCGGTGAAGCGGGTGCCCAACAAGGTTCAGCGAAAAAAGACGACGATGTAGTTGACGCTGAATTTGAAGAAGTTAAAGACGACAAGTAATTGTAGGTCTTGAAGGAGGGCGCGCTGGCTGTATGGCTTGTCGCGCCCTACGTGTTTATAAATTAGACTGTTGTCTAGCATTAATTTGCAAGCGACAGAACTCAGCTGAGTTTGCAACGACATAAGTTGCCAAGAAAGAGTAGTGTGATAAAAATGTCTAAACCTGACTATTATGAAGTATTAGGTGTTGCAAGAGACGCCAGTGAACGTGACATTAAGAAGGCGTATAAACGTCTTGCAATGAAATATCACCCAGATCGTACTGCAGGTAACACCGAACTCGAAGCGAAATTCAAAGAAGTAAAAGAAGCTTACGAGATATTGACTGATAGTCAAAAACGCCAGATGTATGATCAATACGGCCATGCAGCTTTCGAACAAGGTGGTGGTGCTGGTCATGGTGGATTTGGCGGCGCTGGCGACTTCGGCGATATTTTTGGGGACGTATTCGGTGATATCTTTGGTGGCGGTGGTGGCCGTCGTCAATCAAGACAACAGCGTGGCGCGGATTTAAGATATAACTTAGAGTTAAGTCTTGAAGAAGCGGTACGTGGTAAGCAGGTTGATATCCAAGTACCAACTTGGGTGAGCTGTAAACCATGTGATGGTAGTGGTGCGAAAGCAGGTTCTAAGCCTAAAACTTGTACAACCTGTCATGGTGCAGGTCAAGTACAAATGCGCCAAGGCTTCTTTGCGGTACAGCAAACTTGTCCAACTTGTCAGGGCACAGGTCAGATCATTTCAGACCCGTGTAACAGCTGTCACGGACAAGGCCGTGTAGAGAAAACGAAGACACTTAACGTTAAGATTCCAGCTGGGGTTGATACGGGTGATAGAGTACGTTTGTCTGGCGAAGGTGAAGCGGGGGCACATGGTGCTCCAGCCGGCGACTTGTACGTACAAGTGAGTGTAAAAGAGCACCCAATCTTCGTACGTGACGGCAACAATTTGTACTGTGAAGTGCCAATTAGCTTCACAACGGCAGCACTCGGTGGTGAGATTGAAGTGCCGACGCTAGATGGCCGCGCAAAACTGAAGATTCCATCGGAAAGTCAAACAGGCAAAATGTTCCGTATGCGTGGTAAAGGCGTGAAATCTGTGCGTAGCGGTGCGGTAGGCGACTTAATTTGTAAAGTTGTCCTTGAGACGCCAGTAAACTTAAACGAGCGCCAAAAAGCGCTTCTGCAAGAGTTTGAAGAGTCTATGGGTGAAAACAACGGTAAGAACCGTCCTAAGGCACAAGGCTTTTTTGACGGCGTTAAGAAGTTCTTTGATGACTTAACTAAGTAACTTAAGCTTATTGAAAATGCCCGCTGCGATAGCGGGCATTTTTGTTTTGACGGATGATGGAGCTCATCGTAAGGCGATAGCATAAGCGTTTGTTTCTTGGTATAACAGAAATCAACATCTGCTTAAAAGGAGTTTGTAATGACACCGGCAATTAACCTACTTAAAAAGGCGAAAGTGGCGTTCCAAGTGCTGCAATTTGAGCATGACCCTAATGATCATGACTTTGCTAATGAAGCAGCGAAAAAGCTCAACCTAGACCGAGAAAAAGTATTTAAAACCCTGCTGATTGACGTTGATGGTAAATTGTATGTAGCCGTTTCTCCCGCCACGCAACAAGTGGATTTAAAAGCCTTTGCTAAAGCGTGTAAGGGGAAAAAAGCACAGCTTGCAGATCAACAAAACGCGCAAAAGGTAACTGGTTATTTAATTGGTGGTATAAGCCCGTTTGCGCAGAAAAAGCAGCTGCCCACGTTACTTCACGAGAGTGCTTTAGCATTTGAGCAAATTTATGTTAGTGCGGGTAAGCGGGGAGTTGAAGTCGTTGTTTCACCTGCTACGATTGAGCAACTATGCAAAGCAAAAATTGCACTGTTTTAATGGCAGTGCTCAGCGTAAAAACCATCTTGATTACAGATAAAATGCCAGTCTAGAACTGCTCAGGCTGTCAAAGCTTCTCGTTCACTCCTATTTTTCCCCTAAGAACAGTAATTTACTTTTCTCAACTTACAGCTGTAAGCCATTAATTTAGCAGTCATTTATATTAATCACTCGATAACTCAGTAAAAAAGCCGTTAAAAAATTAAGTAGAGTAATTGATCTAAACGAATTTTTATGCCGTAATGTAGGTATATCTATCTGGTCGGATGAGTTAATTATGAGCCTAAGAACGAATTTAAGAAAGATCCTCCCAAGCATTTCAATCACAGAACAAGAAGCATTAGATGCCGGTGATGTTTGGTTAGAAGGGTCAATTTATCAAGGTAAGCCTGACTTTTCGGCGCTTCGTGCTGTACCTGAAGCTAAGCTAAGTGCAGAAGAGCAAGCTTTTTTAGAAGGTCCAGTTAAAGAATTAATGGGTATGATCGATGACTCGGAAATTCAAAATGGCAAACACTTGCCAGAGCATGTGCTTGAATTTTTGAAAAAAGAGAGATTTTTCTCTTTGATCATTCCAAAAGAATACGGTGGTCTAGAGTTTAGCCCTTACGCAAACTCAACGATTGTAGGTACGATTGCGACTAAATCCTCTGCGGTAGCGGTAACGGTGATGGTTCCTAATTCACTAGGTCCGGGTGAGTTATTGCTTCATTATGGTACTAAAGAGCAGCAAGCGCACTACCTTCCTCGCTTAGCAAACGGTCGTGATATTCCGTGTTTCGCGCTAACAAGCCCTGAAGCTGGTTCCGATGCCGGTGGCATTCCGGACCAAGGTATTGTTAAAAAAGGTATGCATAACGGTGAAGAAGTACTTGGTCTTGAAGTAACATGGGACAAACGCTATATCACACTTGCGCCAATTGCGACGGTACTCGGTTTAGCCTTTAAAGTATTGGATCCTGAGGGATTACTGGGCGGTAAAAAAGAACTAGGGATCACCTGTGCGTTAATTCCACATGACCACCCAGGTGTGCAACTTGGTAATCGTCATGACCCGATGGGGATACGCTTCTATAACGGTACGACACGTGGTGAAAGAGTATTTATTCCAATGGACTTTATTATCGGTGGCCAGAAGAATATCGGTCGCGGTTGGCAGATGTTGGTAAGTTGCTTAGGTGCTGGACGTGGTATTTCATTACCGGCGCTAGGTGTTTCAACTAGTCAAGTCGCACTGAAATCGGCATCTGAATATGCTGCGGTACGTGAGCAATTTGGCCTCTCGATCGGCCAGTTTGAAGGTATTCAAGAAAAGCTTGCTGATATTGCAGGCAAAGCATACATGCAAGAGGCAATGCGGGTATTAACAACAGAAGGTTTAGGTATGGGTCTTAAGCCATCTGTAGTAACAGCAATTGCAAAATACCACATGACTGAAACTGGTCGTGACGTATTGGACTCTGCAATGGATATTCTCGCAGGTAAGGCTATTCAAAACGGTCCTCAGAATACCCTTGCAAGCGGTTATGTTGCCCAGCCAATAGCGATTACCGTAGAAGGTGCAAACATTCTAACGCGTAACTTGATGATCTTTGGTCAAGGTGTAATGCGCTGTCACCCCTATTTGCAGTCGATGGTTGAATCTATTCACAGCGAAGAGAAAGATGCTGACAGTAAATTCCGTGGTATTTTGACAAAAACAGTTAGCTATAGTGTTGCCAACAGCTTACGTGCTTTCAAATATGGTCTTATGCCGTTCACTGCTGATGCAAAGTCACCATTACCTGAAGTGCGTGCGTATGAAAAAGCCGCGCATAGATTAGCAGCTAAGCTTGCGGTATACGCAGACTTTTCATTGCTCGTATTAGGTGGAAAACTGAAACAAGCAGAAATGCTGTCAGCACGCCTTGGTGATGTAATGAGTCACTTGTATGCAGCGATGGCTTCAATCAAATACTATGAGCAAAAAGTAGCGGTAGCAGAGCGTGAGCAAGCAGCACCTTATTTCCATTATGCGACAAGGCATGCACTTATCAGTGCAGAAGAAGCGCTACATAAATTCTTAGATAACTTCCCGGCAAGTGGTACTCGTAAATTTATGCGTGTGATCACGATGCAGTTTAGTGGTAAACAAATGCCTAAAATTAATGATGATATGATCAGAGAGTTGGCCGCCGCGGCGCAAATGGATACGCCAATCAAAGCGCAGCTTACTCATCTTGTGAAGCCTACCGCAGGTGATGGTCATGATATCAATGAGCAAGCATATAAAGCTAAGATGGGTTGCCTTGAGCTGCTTGCCAAAGTTAAAAAAGCAGTTCGCAAGCGTGAGATCCAACCTGGTGTTCGTTTCGAGCAAACATTAGATAATGCACTTGTTGGTAACCTTATCAACGAAGAAGAATACGCAAAACTGGTTGATTACAATCGCAAGCGTGAAAAAGCAATCCGAGTGGATGAGTTTGACTTCGATTTAAACTTGTTAGATGAACAAAGTGCGAAAGAAACAGTCAAGCAAGCCGTGAATGAGTAAGTTAAACAAATAACTTTTTTTGTAAAAGTAAAAGCCCTTAATCAATTGGTTAAGGGCTTTTTCATGTTGGGTAAAGATAATAACACCAGCTATAATTATCAAGCACTGTAAAACGGTTTGCTTATTATACCAATTTGTCTTAATACTAGCTCAGTTTGAACGAGTATATCTGACGTTAACAGCGTTAAAAATTTTTTATTTAGAACAACTAAATAGCAAAATTTTTGCCTTGTCTATATGGATGTAGGTACCTTGGCGGGAGCAGGATGCGGAAGCGGTGTTATCAACAAGATTTCTTCGTCTCAAAATAGATCACTTAATTAAGCAAATTGGTATTCGTAACAGTAAGTAAAGGGTTGTACTGTGTTTAAGTAACCTGAGTTATACAATAAAAAAGTTTGGCTATTTATTGCACGACTCTCAGGTTAAATAACAAAAAGGTGTAACACAGTGAAAATAAGTATTCCGAACGATGTAATTTCTGCGCCTATGTCAACACAGCAAGAGCAACAATTATGGAGCGGTTGTGGTGATATGTTATTTATCAATCATGATGCTGGGAAGCTTGCAATTAAGCGCACTAAAGTGCCTAGTGACATTACACATCGGCGAATTGCACAATCTTCAGTAGCGCTTGCGCGTAAAGCTAAGTCTTATAAAGTAGAACGTCACTTTTACAAGCATCATGCATGCGAGTTACTCTCACCCTGCAATACGCCTAGTTATTTAGGTGAAGGGGTAAGTGAAGGGATGGACTACATCGTCTTTAGAGACTTCTCAACTCAAGGTTTTTCGCAAACTGTTAAGCCGTCCGAGTCACAAATATTAGCAGTGATAGGGTGGTTAGCTAAATTCCATGCTCACTTTTTACAAAGCCCTGCAGAGTATGTGTGGGAACAAGGAAACTATTGGCACCTAGATACACGACCGGATGAGCTTGAGCGAATGCAACACAGTAGCATTAAACAAGCGGCACCACGATTACGAGATCGTATCAAAAATAGCCATTGGCATACTTGGATCCATGGCGACGCCAAGCTTGCTAACTTTGCTTTTAGTGGCGACCAAGCGCTAGGATTCGATTTTCAGTATGTCGGAAAGGGTATTGGTGTGTCAGACTTAATGCTGTTTATTACGTCGGTATTAGACGAAAAGGAACAGCTCCTGCATGCCGATGAGTATCTCAAGTTGTATTTAGATATGTTGAGAATAGAATTATTAGGTAAAGCAGCCTCTATTGATATCGCTCAGATCCTTTCTGAGTGGGAGTCGTTGTGGCCTGTGGTGTGGGCTGACTTTTATCGCTTTCTGTTGGGTTGGAAACCGGACCATGTAAAAATCAATGACTACATGAAATTTCAAACGGAAATTGCATTACAACAGGGATAATAAATGGTCATAGCCTTATTCAGTGCGTTAAATTGGGCTGTATTTGATTTTTTACGAAAAAGGCTAGCGAGCCATTATTCAGCCGCGCAAATGTCGGTGATATTTAGTCTGCTAGTCTTACCTGCATACATTGGCTATTGGTTGGTTGTTGACAAGCAGCTCCCAAGCTCTGCTTATATAGCGCCTGCGATAGCTAGCGGAATTTTGGCGGCAATTGGTAGCGTAAACTTTATTCAGGCGCTTTCGCTTGGGCGAATGGCGGTTATCCTGCCTCTGTTATCCATCACTCCAGCACTTGCAGGTGTATTTGCTTGGTTGCTACTAGGAGAACCTTTAACCACACTGCAGTCAATACTAATCGCTGCGATTGTTCTTGCTTCGTTTTTATTGCAAGGAGGCCGGTTATCTTTTCAAGAGCCTGGTGCAAAACAAGTTGCGATCACCTCTTTTTGCTGGGGGCTTTGCATCGTGTTCGATAAACAGGCTTTGCAATACAGCTCGCTCTCTTTTCATGCTGGGTTTCTAACCTTTATGGTATTTTTTGTTAATCTAATCTTGTTACGACCACAGTTTAAAAATCAAAATTTCCGCGCACATTGGTTGCTCTGGAGTATTTCTTCAGTGGTATTCGCTGTCGCTGTTATCTTTCAAATGCAGGCGTTAACCGAAATTCAGCCGGGGCTTGTTGAAGGATTGAAAAGAGCCATTGGCATAGTCAGCGCGAGTATGCTTGGGATGTGGTTTTTTAAAGAGGCAATTTCAACAAAAGAATGGCTTATGATCTCTGTTATTCTGTGTTGTAGTGCAATGTTAGCATTAAACAGTGGCGCTTAAGCGCCACTTAAAATTACTAATTGGTATTACTTACACTGCGCGACTTTAGTCCAAACGTTTGAGTAGATCTCTGGGCTTGCGCCTTGTGACCAGTACGTAGCACGGTATTCAAAGCCTTTGAATGAAACCCGGTCGCCCGTATTGTAGAACTTAGTTGCATTCCATTCTTGGATACCATTACACCCAGCTGGTGCATCACTAACGGTAACCGCTAGTGTCTTAGAAGCAGTTCTGTTATTTGAAGCTGTTACAGTGAGTGTCACTTGATATGTACCAGCACTCGCGTAGGTGTGTGATGGGTTAGTTTGTGAGCTTGTTGCACCGTCACCAAATTCCCACTGATAACTACCTGCTGTTGATTGGTTGTTAAATGTCGCAGTGAGGCCGGACACGCTGAAGTTAAAGTTTGCATTGACTGCACCTGAAGTATCACAACCATTATTTGTTAGATAATCAACCGCCGCTTTTGCTTGCACAATACCATAGCCGTAAGAAGTATCACGACCTGCTTGGCCTTTGTCTTTTGCAGTTGTATTAAGCACTTGGCGAATTTGCTGAGCAGTACATTGCGGGAAGTGGCTCCACACTAATGCTGCGACACCAGAAACATGCGGTGTTGCCATTGAAGTCCCACTAATACTGCGATACGCGCCATTATTCCATGTTGAGTTTACACCAACCCCCGGGCCTGCAATTTCTACTTGGCTGTTGTATTGAGAGAAAGAGGCTTTTGACTCAGAGCTATCGACCGCAGCCACAGATACAACTGCATTATACGATGCTGGGTAGCTCAACGAGCTATTACCCGCGTTGCCAGCGGCTGCGATATGTAGCATGCCACGCTGATAACTCTGCTCAAATGCGCTTCGTTCTGCCGTAGAGCTGCCGCTGCCACCTAAACTCATGCTAGTTACATTGGCACCTGCCTGCTCACACTGCTCAATTGCTTTAATGAGGTCGGAACCGTATGCCCAGTTACCTTGGTCGTTAAACACTTTAACAATATGAAGACCTAGTTGCCCTGATGGATTTACCCCGACCACACCTGTGCCATTACCACCTAAAGCGGCGATTGTGCCGGCTACGTGTGTTCCGTGGCCGTTACCATCGTTACTCCACACACCAGTGTCGTAGTTACCGTAGCCGTCATTACCTGTAATGCCTGTGCTAGGTAAATCTTGGTGACCTAGCGTATAACCTGTATCCATAATACAGACTTTACGGTTGCCGCTGTAGCCGTCAGATACTTGGTTAGCCTGCACCATATTAATGCCGTAAGGTGTTGTTTCAGCGAGTAAATCAATTGCTGAAGTTTTTACACTTGGCAAATAGCGTTTAGGGTCAACTTCTACGTGTGCAATATTACCGCTTGCTTGTAGTTGTTGCATTTGCGCTGAAGAAACTTCGGCGACATATGCATTAATGCTTGGCAATGTGTTGACTGCAGCAGTACCCAAGGTGGAGTAGGCAGCTTCAGACAACGCCTGCGCTTTAAACTGCGCCGTTTCTGCTTGATTTAAGCGCACTGGCAGAACATTTGGTGTTGCGCTGTCTTTTAACGTGACAATAACGCGCTGTGTATCTGCGTGAGCAACTGAAAGGCTTGCACAAACGCAGGCGCTAAGGGTCGAAAGCTTAAGAAGTTTTACTACTGTATTACTGTTTTTCATATTTCACCTGTTTTACATGTTGTTTACGTTTGTTACTAAAACAGGTGTTGACATCGCTGTCAATGCGTAAATATTAGACAGGTTTAAATTGCATTATCTTTCTGGGTTTTGTTTAATGCATTAATTAAACGTTCTTAAATTCTCAATTCTTCACATTATTATTGTGGTTATTTTTATTAAGTGAGTGAGTTAGTTCTGTAATGGTAAATTGCGCAGGATCGTTAATGTAACGTAAAAAGTCCAGGTGTTCAGGAAAGTTTCCATGTATGGCATGATACAAAGGTAAGTGAGCGTCATCCAGCGATTCGAAAATAGATAAGGTTACGCTGTCTATCGGTGTGAAGTCTCTATGATATTGTGCTAGTCGAGCTAAGGTATAGGCCCCAAGCAACACATGCCCTCCAATCGAAACATCTAACTTAGGCGCAATATCTTCATCCCAATTAATCCCACCTATGACGATCTTACGGTTTAACTCTTTAGCAGCGAGTAATGCGCCATAAGCAATAGGATCATTGGCAGCCCAAACGGTTGTAATTGCGGAGTCTCGCTGTAACCACGCTTTAGTGAGGCGATAAGCTTCATTCTGAGACCATTGACAATTTGCCTCTGCGATTAATTCTAGCTCCGTATGGTGCTCAAGATAAGCGCGCATGCCTTTTTGTCGGTCTAATGCCGCAGTCGTCGCCACGTCACCTAGTAAAGCTAATACATGTTGCGATGGATTTGAGGACCTAAGCGCTTTTCGCGCAAGTTGATGCATTAATTTAAAACCGGCTTGGAAATTGTCTGGCTCAATGGTGCCAATAATTTGGTGTCCTGCCTTTAACAAAGCCACTTCCTCTGTTTTGGTCGGTCCGTTGAGCAAGAAAATAATCTTAATGTTGTTGGCTTTGGTGTTTAACAAGTAGGGAACGACACTCGACTTTTCGTTAACCAGCACAAGGTAATCAGCGTCACTTTTCAAGGCTTGCTCTACGAGCGATTTCATCAAAATATGGTTGCGCTGCGCATAACTAATTTTGAGGGAAATATTCATGTTAGTAGCGGCCGCAGTCATCACGTTGCTGACGTTATACCAAAAATCCCCTGTAGGATTTTTTGTTGCAAAGCCAGGGTTTACAAATTGAACGTTGAATCGTTGTGCAGATAGCACGGCCATCGGCGATAAGAGTAAAAAGATGAACAACAATTTTCGGATCATAAGTCTCTACATTTTTGATATTCAAAAAGTGTGCTGCTAAATACGCTACAAGTATAGCTTACGCTAGAATCGTTGCGCTATCTGCCTGTTTTTTGCATGCTATTCGGAACCAGCTTTTTTTCATAGCATTGAATTTAGCTCATACGTTAATTGCTTTATACTAGCGCGCAAAGAATAAGGGGACTTTGATGAGAAAAATCGTATTTATATTCGTGTTGTTGTTTTCGATGTCTGGAGTTGCGCATGAGTCAAGCGAACTGAATAAAACCATGAAGGAAATGGGTCATATTTATAAGCAGGCTATGAAAGCGCAATCTGCTCAAGAAATGCAAGCACACTTAACCGAGCTGACTACACTCGTTAATGAAAGTAAGCAATTTCAGTTTAAGCAAGAGGTGTCTGCCGAGTCAGTTGCGGGCTTGAATAAAGTACTCGAAACCATTACTAAAGCGAGCCAAGAAGTAGACTCGGGAAGAGTTGAGAAAGCCCGTGAAATGCTTTTAAAAATTGATGAGCTGAGAAAGCAATACCACAAACTACACGAGCCACCGAGCTTTTGGGAATTACTGTTTGGTAGTTAAGCTGAGATTCGAATAGCTAACTTATCTAATCGCTGTGGTTATTTCTTGTTTTATCGCAGCGGCTTTGCTCATCTGTCTTGGCTTTAGTTGAGCATGACAAAATACTAGCGAGTGGTAGTTTGATTTTTTAGGGTCGCTCGTTAGTTCTCCATAAGATCCAAAAGCGGTGAAATAGCGAAATCCTTATCTGCATTTAGAAATTACGTAAAAATCTACTTAAAATAAGTTGCATTATTAATTGGAACGATCCAGTATGTTTGTTTTTAATCTGGGAAATTTCAATGAAAACCTCCTCATTAGCCAGTCTAATTTTACTTTCATTTTGTGGCTCCTCATTAGCGAATGCCAATGCGCTCTACGACATCACCGAACGCGATGCATTCTCTGTAACGAGTGACGTAAAGGAGCAAATCCAAGGTGAGGGGATAGAGCAATTAGTTGATAGGTCGCTAAAAAGCAAATTCTTATCTAAGCAATCTAGCGCTGAGATTGTATTTGATCTGAAAGACGTAAAAGCGCTCAGACAATATAGTCTCACCTCAGCCCAAGATGCACCCGCCCGAGACCCAAAGCATTGGACTGTGGCCGTATCTATAGATGGTAAGGCTTGGCAAGAGGCTGATAAACGCAACAATATGGTGTTTTCAAGGCGAGGTGAAACGCTCGCTTTTGACCTACCCAAAACAACGGATGCGAGGTACGTGCGCTTTACGATAGCACAAGAAGGTAAAACGCAGTGGGGCGATCGCTTTTTGCAAATCGCAGATCTGGCGCTCTATGCACAAACCAACTTACCGCTGGCAAATTTTACTGCAGATAAAACCGTCGCCAAGCTTAATGAGCCAATTTCTCTGCAGTCGATATCTGCAAACTCACCTACAGAGCTGAGTTGGAAGGTTGAGGGCAAAACGATGCTGCCAACCACAAAAAGTGTTGAAGTAGTTTATGATAAGCCTGGTAACTACGATGTTACTCTAATGACTAAAAATGCGCATGGCTCCGATCTTAAAACCCGTGCGAACTATTTAAAAATATACGATCCAAATCAACCATGGAAAGGCTTTGAGCCGCCAAAGGTCAAAGTGGTTATCGAAGATACTGAGTCGGCAGGGTCGAAACGCCTGCAAGCACTATTTCCTGATATAGCCAGTACGGTGGATGACGTAACTCGCCAACTGACCCCAAGGTTGTACAAACACTTTGCAGAGCTGCCAGAGTTTGAGCAAGTTACATTTAGGCTAAAATGGATGGACACAATAGCGTATCGCTCTGGAGACGAAACAAATATGGAAATCGTGTTTAGTTCAAAGTACATCACCGAAAAACTCGCTGGGCAGCCAGATGAGCAAGTGGAATACGAACTCCTTGGTGTGCTCTGGCACGAACTTACCCATGGATATCAGCTATTTCCAAAAGAGAGAAGTTATTCTGAGCCCGATGTACATGCATTTATTGAAGGAATGGCGGATCTCATTCGCATTCAAGCGGGATACCATAAAACCCGTTCGCCTAAGCCGTCAGATTCTTGGGTTGGTGGATACACAAACACTGGGTTCTTTCTCGCATGGCTCGCTGAGTCTCATCCTGATTTTGCCTATCGTTTTAATCAAACTGCGGTAGAAATAGAAAATTGGTCATTTGAAGATGCAATAAAATCAGTTACTGGAGAGTCCCTTGATAAGCTTTGGTCTCGTTATCAAAGTGGGCTAAATACCAAGAAATTGCAATGAACTAGCAAGAACTAGATGATTACAATTTGTCATCACTGTGCTGTAAATGTACATAATTTGTTGACAGGTTTGTTTTATTGCTCATAATTGGAACGTTCCCTTTTTGATTTCTGCCTGATGCTTTGTTGGTTTTGCTAATGGTGAAATAAAATTTTTATAATAAATTGGAACGTTCCTTTTGAATTATGGGGGTCTTATGACAACAATAATGTATAAACATAGCCTGATCGCCGCTGCTGTTCTTGCAGCGGTAGCAACTAACTCAGTAACAGCCGCAACAGATGAACAAGCAGAAGAAATAGAACGTGTTGAGGTGACAGGATCTCGTATTAAACGTATCGCCATTGAGGGTGTGACCAATGTCCAAAGTCTCTCTTCCGCTGATATGGTCAGAAGTGGTTTTAACACAGTTTATGACGCACTGAGTAGTATTTCCGCTGCTAGTGGTGCCGTTCTCGGTGAAGTAGAAACTGGCTCCTATACGCCTGGCGCCAAGGAGTTAAACCTGTTAGGCGTTGGACCTGAGTACACACTTATTCTAGTTAATGGCAAGCGCTTGGCTTATTACCCAATGCCTTACGGTGGCCAAACCAATTTTGTTAATCTCGATATGTTGCCAACGGCGATGGTTGAGCGCATCGATATTCAATCCGGCGGTGGCTCTGCAATCTACGGTTCAGACGCAATGGCTGGGGTTGTCAATATTATCACCAAAAAAGGTATGGACGAGCACGTCGTCGAAGCATTCTACGGCCAGGATACCTATGGTACGGGTGATAAAAAAGGCTTGTCGTTTGTTGGTGGTTTTGAGCAAGACGATTTTACGTTTGACTACTCGCTAGAATATAAAACGGAAGAGGCGCTGACTGGTGCTGACAGACCTTTTCATGACAGTGTTTGGGATAACCCAGACCCAACAAACAAGCGAGAGCTTAATCGTTCAATTACTGTATGGGCTGAGAATACCGAGTTCAAAAATCAATATTCAGCGCAGTACTGCAACACAGATGACAATCCACACCCGACTGCGGTTCAGCACTTTATAAGCCGCAATGATTACGGCCTAAGCTGTGGGTGGGATGAAACCGGTAACAATTTGCTCCGTAACCAAGTTGAAACCATGAGTTTGTATATCAACTCGGTGTACAGCATCAACGACGAACACAGTTTTTTTGTTAACGGATTTTATATCGATCAAGAAAAGAAAGGGGCACGAAATCCATTCTTCTTTGCTCATGCAGAGTCAATTCACGGATCCATGTTTTGGGATCCAGATATCAAAAATAAAGCTGGTGGCTATGGCGCTCCAGTTAAGTATATGTGGCGGATAGTGAATGATTCAGAATATACAAATGATGGCTTAGGTCGAGTATACGATGATAAATCTTATTCATTTAGTTTTGGTCTTGAAGGGGAGGTAGCAGATTACTATTACTCCGTTGGCTTCAGCCGTTCACAATACGATTTCTCTGATAGGTATTTGCACCACACGGTTGAAGGAAATAACTGGCTAAAAGGACCAAAGTTGGGTGAGGTTGATGGCATGCCAATCTACCGTCCAAATTACCGAGCTTTTTTTGCGCCTCTGACCCAAGACAATATGTATAACATGGCTGATTGGGCAACCTACGATGGCTTATCGTTCAATGAAACCCTAACTGCGGATCTGTCTGGGAATTTATTTGAATTGCCAGCTGGATTTGTGTCTTTTGCCGCATATATTGAGCTGATGAAAGAAGGGACGAGAGCGACTCCAGATAGCAGAATACTAAATAAAGAATTTGTCGGTCTAACTGGTGTTATCACCGATGGTGAACGTAACCGTTATGCTGCGGCGACAGAATTTATGATCCCAATTACTGAACAGATCTCTAGTGAAATAGCGCTGCGTTATGACCACTATGATGATATTTCTGATGTTGGTGGGGCATTTACTTATCAAGTTGGTTTTAAATATTCTCCCACTGACGCGCTGATGCTAAGAAGTGCGTATGGCACAACGTTCCGTGGTCCTAGCATGAGCTCAGTATATCAAGGGTTTGCTGGTAACTTTGGACGAGGCTCGGACAGAGTGATTGCAGATGCATGTCTACGTTTTCAAACCACGGGGGATCCCGCTCAATATAATGCTGATGCATTAACTATCAGCTGTGCAGACTTAGACACAACAAATAGCAATGAGCCAAAGCTAGATGCTGACTTTGAGACAATCTCGGCAGGCGATCCAACTTTAAAAGAAGAGTCTGGTCATTCATTAACCTTTGGTCTGGTGTATGAGTACTCCCCTGAGCTGTCATTCAATGTTGATGTTTATGACATTGTCTTAAAAGACAAAATTACTCGACTTGGGTCTGGCGAAATTCTTGATAATGTCTGGAAGTGTGAAAACGGCCTAATTGATTCGTCTTCTGCTAAATGCGCGAACATGCAAGACAGAGTACAGCGTTTTGACCAAGATGGTCTGGCAACCGACTGGTTAGGGAACACGAAAAAAGGGTTACCGTACACCGCAGCCATTATCAGAGAAGGTTATATAAACGCCGCGGAAAGGCAGCATGGCGGCGTAAACTTTGGTGTGAAGGGCACGTTTGAGTCAGAACTTGGTGAGTTTATTTATAAGCTTGATTACAGTCATGTTTTAAAGAAAAAAGAAAAGCTCCGTCCCGAAGATCCGCTTGAAGATGTGTTAGACAGTCAAGATAACTATAACTTCAAAGATATGGCATCGTTTAACCTGACTTGGCAGTTGGAAAAGACCGCAATTTCATGGCAGGTAAATTATAAAGGAAAAAATTGGAACGGTGCTGATTTTGGTCAAAGAGAAAAGTTACCTGCATGGATAAAGCATAACCTAACCATTGGTCATTACATCAATGACAACACGCGAGTGATGTTTACGGTTCAAAACTTATTAAATGCGATGCCGCCTCAGGACGACTCGTTTAGAAGTTACCCATTCTATAAAGCGGGTAATTACGACACGAACGGGCGCGAGTTCTTACTAAAAGTTAACTACCAATTTTAATAATAAAGGGTAACGAAATGAGAAAATTAATGCTATCAGCGGTGGCAATGGCCGTCGCTGCGACACTAATAGGCTGTAATGATGGTTCTGAATTTGTTGAACGTGATAAACCTGAACAGACTCAATCATCCGGGCAGCCAGACTCTGGCGCATTGCGTAATATCACCTCAGATACTGGAGTTGAGATAGAGGCTATTTTAGCGGATGGTGTACAGGCCTCGCCCGCAGGTGAAAGTGTCGACAAACTTATCGACGCTAACACGAGTACAAAATTCCTCGCTTTTGCGCCAAACGTCACTGTAGTGTTTAAAGCCGCGACAGAGATTGAACTTAGGGAATATAGCTTTACGTCAGCAAACGATGAAGCGAATCGAGATCCAAAACAGTGGGTCGTATATGGCTCAAATGATAAATCAGATTGGATTGAACTGGACTCAAGAGCGGGAGAAGTATTCTCTGCTCGAGGACTGACTCGCAATTTTGAATTGGCCGAAAGCGGCGAAAAGTATCGCTACTTCAAATTTGATTTAGTACATGGTGGCACGGATAGCTATGGTGCTGATATTACGCAACTAGCGGAACTTGAAATCAAAACGGTATCGGATATTCCTATCGTCGCATTTAATGCGACAAACACGACTCCAGAAGTCTCTGAGTATATTGTTTTTAGAGATGAGTCGTTAGTTAATCCGACTCACTGGCAGTGGACGTTTGAAGGTGGTATTCCTGCGACAAGTACAGAGCAAAGCCCATTGGTTAAGTTTGAAGCTTTAGGGCCAAAAACCATTACACTAGTTGCGAGTAACGACAAAGGGGAAGCGACATTAGTTCAGCAAGACTTTATCCGTGTGTGGGATCCAGTCTCGCCATGGGCAGGGTTTCCAGAGCCTGTGATTGAAGTGAAAAAGGAACTACCAGAGCACCCTGGACAGCTGGCGCTTGAACGTGCGGTACCAGATCTAAATACCCTTATTCATGAGATCTCTTTGAAGATTGCCAAGCGCTTATTTAATAATGTAACCGAAATCAACGTTTTTGAGCACGTTACTTTTATTACCGGAGACTTTGATGCGCCTGCATCAAAGGCCGGTGAAGGCAAATTTATGGAGCTTAGGTTTGATGTTAAGCATATCGCCAACCTCGAGGGTCTTGGAGATGAGGCTATCCGTAACGAAGTTATTGGCGTGCTGTGGCATGAGCTGACCCATGGTTACAACAACGTTCCGGCTGAAGGAGAATATCGTCCGGGCACGGATTATCACACCTATCTTGAAGCGCTGGCTAACTTTATTCGAATTGATGCTGGTTACTTAGAGCATAGACGCGGTGGAGTTCGCTGGATGGAACACTACAATGTTGACGCCTACGATCAAACAGCATTCTTCTTTGAGTGGGTTGAAAACAGTCACCGTAACACCGATTTTATCCGCAAGTTTAATGCGGCTACAAAAACGCTTGATGCGTGGAGTTTAGACACCGCTTTTAAATCTATATTTGGTGAACAACGTGGGATTGATGCGGTATTTGAAGAGTATCAAGTCTATCTTGCAAGCGTCGGTAAGTTACCACCAGTACCACTTGGCTATCAGAACTTTGCGCCCACTAGCACTCAGGTAACAACAAACGGAACTGCACTTGTGCCTTTTAATGAGGGGGCAGATAAGCTTAATGATAGAAATATTACCTCTAAATTTAATGTGGTGTTGGAAGCCCCTGCTTGGCTTGCACAATATGCGCCTGACTTGTTGCCGATAAAACAGGTTGATAAGGCCCAGGTTAACTATGTGTTTGACAGCGCCAAAACAGCAAAATACTACTCATTAGCGACAGCGGGAGACAACCCTCATCGCTTTCCTAATGCGTGGCAGCTACAGGGCTCAAATGACGGTACGAATTGGATTACGCTAGATACTCAACAGTTCAACGAACTACCTAATACGATGGAATACTATAGCTTTGCTATCGAGAGTCCAAATGCGTATACTCAGTATCGTTTGGAACTTGAGCATACCCGCGAGGGCAGTGGAATTGGCGGCGCTAGCGGACGCCTAATTCAACTAGGCGAATTCTCATTGTGGGAAGCAAAAGAATAGCTTTTTAGTTAAAAGGTGGGCAATGCCCACCTTTTTAAAACGTACTTATTTTGACTTTTAACGTTTCTTCTTCTTTTTACCTTGAACCGCTTTAAATCGCGGATTAGATTTACAAATTACGTAAACCCGACCGCGTCTTTTTACGACTTGGCACCCCGGTCTATTTTTAGCGCTTTTGAGTGAGCTCAGTACTTTCATTTGGTTTATCCTTTTTTAGTCGCAAGGTTTTTAAAGCGACGGTTAAATTGTGCAACTCGACCATCACTTGCCACCAACTTCTGTTTACCTGTGTAGAAAGGGTGAGACGCACTAGAGACGTCAATTGGGAAGTAAGGGTAAGTCTTACCATCTAGTTCAACGGTTCTGTCGGATTTTATGGTTGAACCGACAATAAAGTACTTATCAACCGATGTATCATGGAAAGCAACAAGTTGATAATCAGGGTGGATATTGGGTTTCACGACAACGACTCCTAAATAATGTATTGTTATATTGTATCAATATAAATCAAATAAAAACTATTCTCAACAACTAATTTGTCGTTGCCGCTATTTAGTGCGATACGCTTAATTTGTCGACGCATGCGGAACTAAACTGAATGCATCTTGAGCAGTTGATTCAAAGGGGCTTACTTTCCTTAAAATTGCCTGATATAACTAGTTCTAGATAGTTTCTCAAGTAGTCATATTGGTGTTGACACCTAACCGGAATAGTAGCGAATAGACTTTTTTGGAATATAGCTATCGATGTAAGCCTGTTGGTTTGATAGATATGAGATAAAAGAGTGAGATCCAATTGAGGCTGGCTTAACGGTTAATAACCTTCACTAAATGAGAGAGGCCTAGCAAATAATTAAAACCTAGTACGTTCGCGAAGGTACTTTGTTCGCCAACGCAATACAGATATAGAGCATTTATTATGGATAAACATGCTGAGTTAGATAACTCAATTTTAGCTAAGCTTCACAGCAGCGATGACAGCGCGTTACAGCAAGAATTAGATACACTTTCTTGTACACATAGTGACATAGTGACACTACTGGCACAGTATCAAACGCTCAGTGAGCAAGATGATGAACTGTTCGATGCTTGGTACGACAGCTTATGTAAAGATCAGTTAAAGGTCTTAAAAGCATTTGAGATAATTCGTGCGCACATAGAACAGCAAATATAAATACGCATAGATTGTCTGGCGAAACGGTTGTGCGCCAGACGGCAAATTATTTGATTGATAAGTCGTACTTACTAATCAATTGGTCAATGTATCGAGTGCGTAGCGATTCTGTTTGCTCAGCTTGAGTATTGGCCGCTAGTGCTTTGTTCAGTAGCTTCATGGCGCTGTGTACTTGACTACGTTGCTCTGGGGCAATGCTGCTGGCGGTTCTTGCTTCTGTGATGTCGTCGATAATCGCGCGGCCTAGGTCAATATAAAGCGCTTCCTCTACGAGACCATTTTGGCTGATCACTCCATACTTGCCACATAAAAACTGTTGCCAAACTTGTTGTACATGCTCTGTAAGATCATCACTAAAGCTTGGATCTTCGGTGTAAAAGCCTTTTTCAATACATTTCGCAAGTGCTTCACAGTAACGCTGTTGAAATAACTCAAATGCACTACTTGATTGATCTACTTTATGTTTAAGTAAAAGTTGCCCCCAATTGAGTAGGCCTCGGGCATAAAAATCAGTATATTCTTCACATTCGTACAGGCCAAAGTACGAACTGCACTTAATTTGATTTTGAATACTATAACTCGGATTTGGGAATAGGCTCATTTGTTGCCATTCTAAGAGCTGTTCTTCAGGTATCTTTAAGCTGCTGCTCAGCTCCAAAGTGGTATAAAAGTGCGTATTTAGAAAATGTGTCAGTCCCATAAAATTAAACTGGATAAATATACAGTGCTTTTGATTTTGCTGGATCTTTACGCAAATAACAAGCACTAAAGTTAAATTTCATTAGATTTAACCGATTTACTCAGGTTTATGGGTCGGATCTCAGTCAGATTTATGGTAAAAATGGCTGTCAACTGGAAGAGTAATAGAAAGACCATGCATCAGATCCAATCAATAAAAAAAGCAAGCTTAATTACCGCTATTAAAACCCCTTACACAATGGCGGGTGAAATTGACTTAGATACTTACGACAAGCTAGTCGAAGCGCAAATTGCAGGCGGTGTCGATGGTATTGTTGTCGGTGGCACTACAGGTGAAGGCCAACTGATGAATTGGGAAGAGCACTTAATGCTCATTGCCCATTCTGCGAATAAGTTTGGCGATAAATTGCTCATTGTTGGTAATACCGGCAGCAATAACACCAGAGAAGCAAAAAAAGCGACTGAATATGGGTTTGCATCAGGTATGCACTGTGCACTACAAATAAACCCGTATTATGGTAAAACCTCAATTGCGGGTGTGAAGGCTCACCTGAAAGAAGTATTAGAAATCGGCCCTGGTTTTATTTACAACGTGCCTGGCAGAACGGGACAAGACATTACGCCTGATATCATTGAGCCGTTGGCCAGCCACAAGCATTTTGTTGGTATGAAAGAATGTGCGGGTGATGAACGTATCGCGCACTATGAAGCGAAAGGCATTGCGTGTTGGTCAGGTAACGATGATCAAGCCCACGATAGCCGCCATAACAGCCAATCTCACGGCGTTATTTCTGTTGCTTCAAACATCATTCCGGGCTTATTCAGACAGTTGATGGATACGCCTAACCAAGCGCTTAATCAGTCATTGCAACCGTTAATGAACTGGCTCTTCTGCGAACCAAATCCAATTGCTATCAATTCGGCTTTGATTATGACTGGCGCAGTCAAACCGGTATTTAGATTACCTTATGTGCCACTGTCGCAAGCACAGCAAAAAGAGGGGATTGAACTCCTTTCGCAGTTAAAAGAAAGTGACTTTGTTGGCTCGACACCAAAATTAATTGACGAAACCTTGCTTAAGTTTTGTTAAAAGTCGGTTTGTCATTTATAATCTGCGACCGTTTTTGACTCGGTCGTAGGTTATTATGGCAACGTTTTCTTCATTTAGTTTCGCACAGCCTCTTTTAGATGCGCTGCAAGACATCAATTTTCATACATTAACGCCAATTCAACAGGCGGCTATCCCAGCTGTCCGTCAAGGTAGTGATGTGCTCGCAACAGCGCAAACTGGAACAGGGAAAACCGCAGCTTTTGCATTGCCTATCATCCAAAAATTGCTTGAGGCTGAAGCGCAGTCGACGCCAAGAGCGTTGATTTTGGCGCCAACGCGTGAGCTTGCTGAGCAGATCGCTAATAACTGTGCGACATTTGCAAAGTACACAGACTTAAAAGTGCAGGCACTGTTTGGCGGGGTTAACGCCAATGGCCAAGCTGAGCGCTTAAAGCAGGGCGTGGATATTTTAGTGGCAACCCCTGGACGCTTGTTAGATCACATCCGCTTAGGTAATGTCACGTTAAGTAACGTTAAACACTTAGTGTTAGATGAAGCTGACCGCATGTTAGATATGGGCTTTATCACCGACATGCAAAAAATCATTGAGCTGGTGGATAAGCAAAAGCAGCTATTGTTGTTTTCTGCAACTTTCCCGTCGGCAATGAAGCAGTTCGCGAAACAAGTGTTGGATCACCCTAAGTTAATCCAAGCGACGCCAGAAAATAGTACAGCCGACACGGTTCGCCACGTTGTTTATCCAGTTAAAGAAGAACGTAAGCGCGAGTTACTATCAGAACTGATCGGGACCAAAAATTGGCAACAAGTGCTAGTGTTCGTCAATATGAAAGAAACCGCAGACAAGCTAGTTGAAGAGCTAAAGCTTGATGGTATAGATGCAAACGTATGTCATGGCGACAAAACTCAAGGTGCTCGTCGTCGCGCTTTAAGAGAGTTCACTGAAGGCAAAGTACGCGTTATGGTTGCAACCGAAGTCGCAGCTCGCGGATTGGATATCGTTGGCCTGCCACGCGTGGTTAACTACGATGTGCCTTATCTTGCCGAAGATTATGTTCACCGCATCGGAAGAACTGGTCGTGCAGGTCAGTTTGGTTATGCGATCACCTTTGTAAGCCGTGAAGAAGAGTCAGATCTTATTCATATTGAACAGTTAATCGAGCAGCAAATTTCGCGCTATTATCTGCCGGGCTACGAAGTGGCAAATCGTGAAAGACTGGTTGAAACTATCCAGAAGAAACCAGCGCATCAACGTCGTAAGGCGCGGGTGAATAAGCCTTCGAATCAAGCAAGTGCAGAAGCAAGATTAAAAAACCGCTCTCGTATTGCAAATGTACGTAAGCAGCAAAAGAAGAAGTAAAATTGTTTTTTTTGTTTTATTTACAACGCCAGCTAGCACGCTGGCGTTGTTGTTTTTAGCCAATGTGGCGTACAATAGCGAAAAATAATTATAAAAATACGGCTTGTGCTTCAGTCATTTCACATTGTTCCAGTTAATCTAATCCAACTCGTCTCTCTTGGGGCTTATCTCCTCGCAATGTTAATTTTTGCCAATCAACCACGCGCACGAATGCTCGTCATTTATTTGTTATTTCAATGTGTGCTGATGGCAACCAACCTTGCTGAAGAAGCGTTAGGGATTAGAAGTTATTTACTTATCACGCCTGTATTTACCCTAGCTACTGGGCCTTTAGTCTATTTTCTGTTTAAAAATTTACTGCATGCCAATCAACATAAGCAAGAGCGAAGGTTAGTCCATTTCTTACCTGTTTTGCTGGCGCTTCCATTTACTGAATACACCCAGCTTATGATTGCGTTTGGTACTGTCAGCCAGTTGATTTATTCTGCTTTTACGGCGCAACTTGTTGGCCTTTACCAGCAAGCATCCGCGGAGATCAGAGCGGACGTCAATACGCGCGATTTACAATGGATAAGAACAACGGTTGTCTTGTTTGTGATCTTTGCTCTGGTGGATTTGGTTAGACTCAATATGCAAACATACAACGACATCAGCACTAAAGCACTCTGGTATTTTATTGACTTAGTTTGGTTACTTGCAATTAATCTTTACCTAGTTGTCAAAGTACACAATCAACCACACCTTGAAGACTCCATAACGCAGGCCCAAGAAATAACGTTCAATGAGGTGGATAAACAGTCAGAAGATCCAACCGAGATATTCAATGCAATTCATAACACGATTATGCAGCACTATTTATATCGCCAGCCACGCCTGACTATTCACGACGTTGCTGAGGTTATTGGACTTGGGGTAAAGGATATCTCTTGGGCCATCAATACTTGTGGTGGTTACAACTTTAATGAGTATATCAATAGCCTGCGGGTCGATGAGGTAAAACAGCAACTACAGTGCGAAAAGCAAGCAACGCCCAACTTGTTAGCGCTTGCAATGAATGCTGGGTTTAACTCAAAATCCTCGTTTAACAGTGTTTTTAAAAAGCAAACGGGTTACACTCCAAGTCAATTTTCAAAATTAATATAAGTATATTAAACAACTGCTTAGGTTTTGTTTCGAGTGTTTTTTAAAAGTCCTAGAAGTACAAAATCCTGATATTGCACGCCATATAAAGTCGTTATAGGTAATCTGGAGTTAAATCGATAACAAGGATAAAGATGATGTATTCAAGTTTTCTCACTCATGTGGCCACTTGCCTGATTTTTAGTAGTTTGTTTATCGCGCAGCCTGCAAAGGCTGAACCTATTAGGGCGCTGACATCAACGAGCGAACAAGCGCATGTTGCACAGCAACTAAATGTCAAATCCCCAGTGGATTACCTAAATACACGGATCAACGCACTAGCGTTAGTACGTAGCAAAAATTGGCAACAGGCGTTACCACAACTACAAAAGCTCACTAAGTCGTATCAAGATGACGGAGACACTTGGTATCTATTGGGATTAACGCAAATACAATTAGCGCAGTATGAGCAAGCTATCATTTCACTGAAAAAGGCGTTGTCACTGGGTGTAAACCTAACCAATGTACCTACCGGTTCGCGCCCCTCAAATGACATTATGATAAAAATTGCAGGCGCGTATGCCGCACAGGAAAAAGTAGATGAAGCTAATGAGTGGCTGAGCAAGTCTTTGTCAGCGCGGTACGACGAACGCAGTAGCTTAGCAAATGAAAGTGTTTTCGACCCTATCAAAGATAATCAGCAATTTCAACTTCTTACAGGTAACTATAAAGACACTTCGCTCACTCGGGATCAGCAATGGAATGCGGATTTAGATTTCTTACTCTCAGAAATTAAGCGATTGCATGTTAACGAACAGGCAAGTAACAACCCGGATTTAATTACGTTGGCAAATAATTTGCGCTCAGATATACCCAAGTTAACTGATCAGCAACTTGTCTTCGGTATGATGCAAATGATAGGCAGGCTTGGTAACGGGCATAACTTTATCGTACCGACCTTCGGAGAAAAAGGGAATTTCACTCGTTTGCCAGTGCAGTTTTATGCCTTTATCGATGGCCTTTACATTGTTGATGCTGAAGCTGAGTTTAGTGATTTAATCGGCTATAAAGTCACGGCCTTTGGACAAACACCAACCGCAGAAGCAATGGCGAAAGTTGCCGAGATTAATCCGCGAGATAATGAAATGCAGCAGCTTTGGCTTGCGCCCTATTATCTCGCCATGCCCGAAGTACTCGCAGGACTAGAGTTGAGCGATGCGTCAAATGAGGTGTTTATCACGTTAGAAAATGCACAGAGCGCGCAAAAGACCATTCGCCTTAGTGGCCAATCATTCGAATTTCACGGCTTTCCGACTTTGCCAGAAAATCATCAAAAAAGCCCACAATATCTGCAAAACGTCACTAAACCTTATTGGTACGAAGTGGATAAAAGCAATGGGATTTTGTACATACAGTTTAATGCCGTTGCACAGATGAAAACGCAGTCGCTAGCGCAATTTAGTGCTGAGTTGATAGAGGCAATAAAACACGGTGAAGTAAGCCACTTGGTGCTGGATTTACGACACAATAGTGGTGGCAATGGCTCCATCTTACCACCATTACTAAAGGCACTTATTTATTTTGAAGCGGCAAAGCCAGCAGGCAAGTTATTTGTAGTGATGGGACGTAATACCTTTTCTGCAGCGCAAAACCTCTTAACCAATATCGATAGCTTTACCAATGCAATCTTGGTTGGAGAACCAAGTGGTTCTCGACCAAATCATATTGGTGAAGCTGGAAGGTTCCGTTTACCGTTCAGTGGGGTGTTTGGACTCGTTTCGTCGCAGTTTCATCAAACTTCTCGCGCAGAAGACCACCGTATTTGGATCGCACCACATATGCCGGTATTGCCAGACTCTACGAGCTACTTCAATGGTGTCGATCCCGCCATGAAAGCCATTTATAGTGTAGTGGATAAAAACGTCGATGGTTTAGTTAAGTAAGCAGCGCGTTAGTTGAGCGTTTTTTAAATCAAATCATAAAAGGAAGTGGCATAAATGATAATTGCAGCAGCGTTATTGTTGTTTTTGATTGGGCTAGTTCATTCTGTACTGGGTGAAAAATACATATTGATTCGCCTTTTCAAAAGAGACAATCTGCCTCATCTGTTTGGTAGTGACTGGTTTACCAAGCGCACGTTGCGATTTGCATGGCACCTTACCACCATCGCGTGGTGGGGAATAGCTGCGATGTTATTAATGTTCTATCGGCAAATGGACGGAGAACGGATGTTATATATCATGTCTGGCACGTTTCTTATCAGCAGTTTGATTGCACTTATTGCAACACCTTTCTTGGGTGGTTTTCTTTTCGATTGCCGCTTTGCTGTATTTCTCCGTTTAAGTGTATGCGCTGACTATCTCAAAAGTAAGCTAGAAAAGAGAGGGACACAGGGTTCTATCAACTCCAGAACCAGCATGCTAGCTTTGCTAGTGAAATCAACGAAATGGAATAATAATGAGAATTGGTAGCCAGTTCAATGCTTGTTCACTGTGACTTTGGCGGCTTTCTTTTCGGGAGCTGCGATGGCAGAGTCCGAAGAAAAGAAAAAACAAGAATATGAGCAACAAACTGGCGAGGCTTTTGAGCCACAGGAAGCCGTGATCAGAGAGCTTGGCTATTACCACGTAAGTATGGGTAACGTGAAAGAAGCAATTAAGTTGTTTAAGTTTGGCGTTTCACGCTATCCAAATAATGCAGATGCCTACAACGGCTTAGCATATGGCTATGAAACCGACAAACAATACCAAGCATCTTTAGAGCAAGTAAACAAAGCGCTGGCATTGTCATCAAAGGGTGATGGTGGCTACGATGTCTTTGTTGCTCGTAAAGAGCGGTTAACTAAATTACTTGGTGAGTGATAATCAAAATTCGTAAATAGGCCACTTAGGTAATCGATGTGGTCTATTTTTTGAGTATTTATTGCCACTTAAAAATAGTGGCAAATACGCTTTATTTTTTCGCCGCTAAACTCAAACAGTGTCATAAGCTTTTGCTTATTTTCTTTTTCATCCGTGTTACCTTGCTGATCAACGCAAGGATGTAGATACTCAACGGTCACCGCATTAAGTCCTTCAATGATGTTTGTGACTTCGATATCGCATTTTCCGTATTGGCCTAGATAGCTGAGTAAACAAGTAGAACAAGAGACAGCAAGTAGAGAAACAGGACTGCCACCTTTAATGCTTGGTGTGTTGGGCCTGTTGTCCTCGTGACGGGTTTCTGCGCCCGTCCATGGGCGCCGACATACTTTTCTTTGCTTGCCCAAAGAAAAGTATGCAAAAGAAAAGGCACTCCCAGCATCACACTAGGAGCCTCAAGTCATCAGCCAATTTTAACATTACCAGCATAAAAGGACCGTCCTTGGCCCTGTTATGCTTTTTCACGCTTCCTTGCGCGAAATAAGTTAATTGGTTGATGTCTTGAGGGTGTGACGAGGGAGCAAGTGTCGCTGTTAGATCATAGCTTTTAGTCTACATTTATATTGCTGCTATGATGTTCTACGGACAGTGAGCAAAGCTGCGCGAACGGTTAGCTGCTAGGTTTACCTTTTAAATCAACTAGTTAATTTTCTTAATTGTTCTGAGCGGGGTATGAGGTGTGTAAAAAATGTCGCAGCTTATCTGGCTAAATTAGGTGTAATGGAGGCATAATAAACACTGAGCAATGCATTGATTAATAATAGATTAGCCGATCAAACTAGCTATGACCGCTAAAGCCTCTGAAAAGTCTATTTTTTCTAAATTAAGTCATAGCATAAGCAACATCAACTCTGACACACCGAGCAGGTAGAGGCTCAGTTCAACAAGCGAATATGCACCATAAACTGCGTGTCGCATAAATACTAAATGTTATACCAATTAGGAGGGGATATGGGTACGAGCGTATTTCTCAGTCACAACCATAAGGATAAGGATTTTGTTAGGCGTCTCGCCATTGATATAGAAAGCCATGGCATAAGAGTTTGGTTAGATGAAGCAGAAATGAAAATCGGTGATTCCCTTGTACAAAAAATTAGAGAGGGAATTGATAACGTAGACTATTTTGCTGTAATCCTATCATGTAACTCAGTTAAAGCCCCTTGGGTCGTAAGTGAGCTTGATGTGGCTATGAATTATCAGATCGCAGGAAAGATAAAAATTCTACCAATAATTCTTGAAGATGTTGACTTGCCAAGTTTTCTTGTAGGAAAGCTGTACAGTAATTTTTCGAACATTGATTCATACGATGATGAGTTGAAAAGACTAGTTACCAGTATGGGAGTAGTCTTTAATAATAATGTTGTTGCTCCACGGACGGCATCAAACTTAGGCCAATCTTTAGATTCTGCAAACATGATAGGCCTACCGATTATGTCCGCTCCATTTCATCGGCCCTATCAGTATCTTGGCATGGTGTTGAGCGACGTGGAAAAGATAGTTGGTGTGCAAGTAAATGAAGCTCGAAATATAATTGTTGAGAATGAACTCTGTAAAATGGTGTTATGGGGAGAAGGAAATTTTGTGAGTTTTGTGGAAGTAGATTTGCTCCAAACAGAACCACATTCACAAAGTGAAGACTTCAACAGTGAAGCTTTATTAGGAGCTTTAAGTATCGGCATTCACGAACTAGAGCTCGTCAGGAAAAGAACTGATTTCCATACATATTATGATCACAAAAAGCGAATGAAAGTTACCGCAAGTTGTTTATATGATGGAGCTCCGCTATCTGTGAGCTTTGGAACAAAGTACTACAATATGTAAATTGGTATAACAAGTGTAGTCAGCGGATTCTTTACACTCGCCGCTGCTGTAAGCGTTACCACCGTCGGCTCATAGCACATATGCGACTATAAGATTATATGCAGTAGGGTAGTGCTAGGTATAGCATGTACCTAAAGGTCTTCAGATTTAAGAGACCAACTTTGCATTTCTGTCACTCGACTAATGCAGCGAGCGAATGCAAATGCCAGCTGCTCTCCTTGGTAAATTTGCTCAATCGGCGCATCTGCCAAAAAAACAACCAGTACTTTGGCTTCGTAACACTCATCGATAAGCGCAATCAGTCGTCTGGCCTCATCGTCGCCAATCCTAGGTTGCATTGAGTTATTTGGGCGGATATAGCCTTCCTCAGTTCCTTGTGCTACATCTTTATTCTCTGAAGTAACACCGAGTAGCGGTAACTCAGAGATAAAAATACAGCTAAATTGCTGTGCAAGCTCAATATAGTCATTGGTAGCGCGAGGGCTTGAGCAGATCTCCATAAAATCAAAACATACGACGCTTTCATTTGCGCCAAGCACGTTAATTAGACGATGATTAATCTCCAGG
Organism: Pseudoalteromonas sp. BMB; assembly: GCF_001709235.1. NCBI lineage: Bacteria > Pseudomonadati > Pseudomonadota > Gammaproteobacteria > Alteromonadales > Pseudoalteromonadaceae > Pseudoalteromonas > Pseudoalteromonas sp. BMB. The sequence continues at coordinate 231,396 of NZ_MBQA01000067.1, read as the reverse complement.
ACGCCCGATTTGAATATGCCACCGGCATTAGTAAAGGCGTCCCAAAACGCTTGTTTATCGTTGACGAAGTAGTGGTTTGCCGTTGTACCTTTGCTAAATCGATGGTCCGTTTCACCACATACAGATATGACATCGCAGTGACTTATAAGCAGTGCTATCGTTGGCTCAAAGCGGTCTCTATGTAATCCATCTTTGTATAACTCGGTTGGGTGACAATTAGAGGTTGCAACTAAGGTCACGCCAGCTTCAAAAAGGGCTTCAAACAATCTCGCCATAATGATGGCATCGCCAATATCAGTGACAAAAAATTCATCAAAGCACAGTACAGCAGTGTGCTCAGCCCAGTTTTGGGCGATCCGCTTTAAAGGATCTCTCACACCTTGAATTTGATTGAGCTCTTTATGTACCTGTTGCATAAAGTGATGAAAATGAAGGCGAGTTTTATTTGTGACGTCAGTGAATTCAAAAAACCAATCCATCAGCATGGTCTTGCCTCGCCCGACAGGGCCATAAAAATAGATGCCTTTATTCGAGTGACCACAAGCGAGTGAATGAGAAAGCGCATCTAAGGCTGAAATTGCAGCTTGCTGCGCTGCATCAGGAGTAAGATTTCCACATTCGATTTGTGCTTGGTAATGGCTAGAGATTGACATAGACACTGCAAATAGGAATAGTTAATCCGAATAATATCATAAAGCTATAAATCATGGATGCACTAACAAGATTAAAACAAGCGGTAGACGCCTATTATCCACTTTCTCAAGAAACCTGGTCCGCTATTGCTGCGATCACCAACATCAAATTACTCGCGAAAGATGAGTGGCTTTACAAAGAAGGAGAGTATTTGACTACTTTTGCATTTTTACATCAAGGGTTAGTTAGATTAGTAAATACCAATGCTGCTGGACAGGAATACAATAAGCGTTTTTTTGTGGCGGGGGAATTTCCTGGTGTAATGCGTGCGCTACATCGCCAAGAGCCTGCCAATCAAGGGATCCAAGCGCTTGAAACATCACAGGTAGTCCTAATCAATTTTAAACAGTTTAGAGCACTGCTGATGGATAATCCGGAATTAATGCGATTTCAAATACTGTATCTTGAAAAGAACTGGTTGTTAGAAAAGGATAAGCGAGAGCTTTATATGGTGCAGTTAGATGCCACGGAGCGCTATCTCGCATTTTTAAAAGAGCAGCCAGAACTTGCTGAGCGTGTACCGCAATACCATTTAGCGTCACACCTTGGGATCACTCCTACACAGTTAAGCCGAATAAGAAAATCGTTAAAAAATTCAGGTTCGTTTACATAGGTAAATGAGCCAAGCTCTTCACCTTGTTAAGGTTGCCTCAACACATAATGGAGAGCAACTTATGAATACATCACAACTAGAATCGTTATTGAATTGGCGTTATGCCGTGCGCAAATTTTCTGAGCAAACCATTGCGCAAGACAAAGTCGATAAGTTAATCGAACTAACGGGGTTGAGTGCTTCAGCATTTGGCTTACAGCCTTATAAGATTATTCAAATATCCAAGCAATCGATAAAAAAAGCATTACTACCGCATTCGTATGGACAACAAAAAGTGCTTGATAATAGTCATCTATTAGTTTTTGCTGCTGATATGTCACCTATTGATAGTCAAGTAGAGCGCTACATTCAAGACTTTAAGGCGAATCGAAATCTTGATGAGCTTATCTATGCACAGATGGAATTGGGTATGAAAGACGCGCTACACACTATGGACTGTGCGTCTCAATATAGCTGGTGTTCTGAGCAGGCTCACTTGGCCCTCGGTACATTACTGTTGGTAGCCGCCAGTATGGAAATTGATGTTTGCCCGATGACCGGTATCGATAAGGTTGCCTACGATGACGTGTTGGGTCTTTCATCCTTAAACTTACGCACGGTATTAATTGCGCCAATTGGCATTCGTGACAGTACGGATGTGAACGCGAATACAAGCAAAGTAAGGAAATCTAGAGACTTGCTGCATATTGAGGTGTGACGATGATTTTTGCCATATTAGCTGTTTTCGCAGGCGGTGCAATCGCGGTGCAGGCAAGCATGAATGCACAGCTTGGCGGTTTATTAAAAAGTCCGATATTGGCAGCAGGAGTGGCGTTTACTGTCAGCGCATTTTATGCCTTTATTGCCTTTCGGGTATCTGATAACGTGCTGCCAGCAACCTCAGAACTAAAAGCGGTGCCTTGGTATTTGTGGTGTTTAGGTGGGGTGCTAAGTGCGACAGGGGTGGGACTCTGTTATTTTTTAATTCCTAAAATGGGTATAGGTAACCTAATGGCTTATTACTTGTGTGGTCAAATGGTGGTAGCTATGGTGATCGGTCAGCTTGGTCTCTTTGGTGTACCTTATACGCCTATTAATCTGCAAAAAGTCGTGGGCGTGATTGCTGTGCTGACCGGTATTGTACTTATTAACGTTAATCGTTCAGGCTAGAACTCAGCCATTTCTAAGGCTTTGCTAATCGCTGGTGTTGCCGAAATTTGGCGATAATAGCGGCGTAAATTCTTAAGCGAAGGCGTTTTTTCTAAAAATGTCTTCGCACGCTCACAAAGCATAAATAAATAGCTGTCGCACAGCGTAAATTGATTTGCAAACAGGTAATGATTGTCTGCAAGTAAGGTATCAATAATACCAAACCCTTCTTCTAGTCGACCTTGCTGCGAGCGAATAAGGTCGTCATACATCAAAGCACTTTGTGTGTGTCGTTCTGGGTAGGTATACATCAATAAGTCGCTGTGAATAGAAGCGCTCATAAAATGCATCCATTGCAGGCACTGTGATTTTAGTTTTAGCTCAGTTGGGATAAGTTGCTTGTCGATGTGCTTTTCAGCAAGGTACTGAGAAATTGCAGCGCTTTCAAATAAGGTAAAGTCGTCATCAACGAGGGCTGGTACTTGTCCGGCTGGGCTTAGTGTTAAGTATTGTGCACTACGGTTGGCGTTTTTTTTGATATCCACCAGTTCAAGTTGATAAGGCTCACCAATGAGTTCTAATAAAATATGAGGCGCAAGGCTCGCACTTTGTGGATAGTAAAAGAGTGTATACATAATTCACCTAATGTTAGGTCACGTGTATCACTCAGGAACAGGGCATAAAATAACAGTGATCACGTGAAGTTAGTTTAATACCAATGTAATAATTGCAATGTTATTGGTATCCAAAATCGGCTCCTTCTTCGCTGTCTCCTATTCAACCTTAGGTGAGGGTTGAGGTTTTCACAAATAAAAATGCCAGCAAATGCTGGCATTTAGATAATTTTAAAGTATTAGCTACGGATTGTAGTAGATAGGAGAGTTAGGCCCAACTGGTAGACCAAAGCCAAATACCCACACGTAGAAGAGTGCTACCCAGCCGATAAAGAAGAACATGCTGTACGGCAACATCGTTGCTACTAATGTACCTATACCCATGTCTTTTTTGTATTTAGTCGCAACCGCTAATATCAAACCAAAGTAACTCATCATCGGGGTGATAAGGTTAGTAACTGAATCACCAATACGGTACGCTGCTTGAATGGTTTCTGGCGCATAGCCGATAAGCATTAGCATTGGAACAAATATCGGTGCAGTGACAGCCCATTGAGCTGATGATGAACCAAGGCTTAGGTTAACGAGTGCACACATGAATATAAACAGTACGAATACTTCAGGGCCAGTTAGGTTTAGCGCCTGTAACAATGCTGCACCATTTATCGCAAGGATAGTACCTAGGTTTGTCCACTTAAAGAATGCAACAAACTGAGCGGCAAAGAATACCAACACGATATACATGCCCATCGAGCTCATGCTTTTACTCATTGCATCAATAATATCGCGATCATTTTTCATGGTACCAACCACACGGCCGTACACAAAACCCGGAATAGCAAATGTTACAAAGATAAATACCACGATCCCTTTTAAAAATGGTGAGCCTGCCACTTCGCCTGTTACCGGATGACGTAAAATGCCATCTTCAGGCACTATGGTTAAGGCAAGTAGAATGCTTACTACGAGTAGTGATACGCCCGCCCATTTGAGGCCTGATTTTTCTTTTGCAGAAAGTTTCTCGATATTGTTTTCACTTAAATCAACGCTGGCTTCTTTAGGGTCGTATTTCCCTAAACGTGGCTCTACGATTTTCTCAGTGACTAAGGTTCCTACGATGGCTATTAGGAATACTGAAATCATCATGAAGTACCAGTTCGCTTCAGGTCCTACTTGGTAAGTTGGGTCAATCATCTGCGCTGCAGGAGTCGTAATCCCCGCCAATAGCGGATCGATGGTGCCAAGTAACAGGTTTGCGCTGTACCCACCAGATACACCAGCAAATGCAGCGGCTAAGCCGGCAAGTGGGTGTCTACCAAGGCTATGGAAAATCATTGCGGCAAGCGGAATAAGTACAACGTAGCCAAGTTCTGATGCGGTATTAGACAAGATAGCTGCAAATACAATCATAAAGGTAACAAGGCGTTTTGAAGCCCCCATTACCATGCCTCGCATTGCAGCTGATAGCATGCCAGAGTGTTCTGCAACACTAACCCCTAGTAATGCAACAAGTACAGTGCCAAGTGGTGCAAAGCCAGTAAAGTTAGTCACAAGACCTGTCACAATGCGTTGCAAACCCTCAGCACTCATTAAGCTTACTACTTCAATGACACCGTCGGGGTCGCGACCCGCGGAGCCTTCTGGGCGAGGATCGATGGCAGATAGCCCCATCCAATCGGCAATACCACTAAATAACACGATGGCGATACAAAACATTGCAAACAAAGTAATAGGGTGGGGAAGCATATTCCCTAAGAACTCAACAGTTGCCAAGAAGCGATTAAATAATCCCCCTTTTTGCCCCTGTTGGTCCTGACTATCAGCTTGCGTCTCTACAGCATTTGACATAGCTAAATTCTCAGTTCCAAAAAATGGCGCAACCTTAGCATTTTTTTTACATGAGGTCATGCTTAAGCGGCTATTTGTCCTCTTTCTGGGTTGAAAGGCGGAACATTGTGCAAAAACAAATCAGTTAGAATAGTCTTAACTGATTTTTATCAGAACTTGCTTGTTTTTTGCGCCCACGACTTGAGCGACGCCTTGAAGCGTGAGTGTGAAGCACTCTGCCTGTTTCATCTTTATCTAGATGTTGCTTATAAAATGCAGAGATTTTTTCACGGGCAATTTTTGCTGCGTCATCGGGTAATATGGCAGGGCGTTGATATTGGTCTTCTTTTAAGCCAGTATAAAGCCAAGGCGTATGTAAGTAATGCGTTGGAACGTGATTGAGCTCAGGAATGTAGCGGCGAATGAATTGACCTTCTGGATCATATTTTTGCCCCTGGGTTATGGGGTTATAGATGCGAAACGGATTTATCCCAGTCGTGCCTGACTGCATTTGTACCTGAGGATAGTGGATCCCAGGTTCATAATCGACAAAAAGAGTGGCAAGTCTTGCAGCTGGTTGTTGCCAATCAAGCCACAGATGATAGCTTGAAAACGCCATCAGCATGGCGCGCATGCGAAAGTTTATCCAACCTGTGGTGATCAGCATTCGCATACAGGCATCAATAAAGGGGACGCCCGTGTTACCGTGAGCCCAAAGTTCAAAGCGTTGCGGATTAAATTCACTCGCACGCATAGCAATTAGGGATGCATGCACTGCACGCTCAGCATAAAGCGGTTCTGATTCGAGCTTTTGCACAAAGTGGCTATGCCAGTAAAGCCGTGATAAAAAACCGCTCTTATTGCGTTTTGAGTCAACATTTAATGCAAGAGTTTTTTGTAAAACATCCCTGAGGCTTAACACGCCATAGGCCAAATACGGACTGAGTCTGGAGCTACTGTTTACAGCTTTTACCGGGCTTGAGATACCAAATAAATAGTTGTCTATCCTATGATTAAAAAAGCTATTCAAGGTTTGCTGCGCGGCTTTGAGTCCACCTAATTGTGGCTTTGGCGCTGAGTTGCTGTCATTCCCAGGGTAGTCATTTAAAAGTGCAATGCCACTATGCTGTTGCAGCAGTGGATTGATTTTTGAAGGGGTTGGTAGACAGTCGCTTTGCAGCCAGTCTTCGGCTTGCTGTTGCCACTTATCACGATTCACTTTTCCCCTGAATACGGCTTGTTGGCGATATTCTTCATACGATACGTGTCTTTCTTTGCACCAGGCAATGACACGCAAATCGCGCTCAAATGTCCATGTATTCCCGGTTTCTTGATGGCAATAAAGGGTAACTATTGCGATGTGTTGATGGATCTTTTCTAATATTTCAATGATATCGCCCTGACGAACCGTCAGCGTGCCACCTAAAAGCTGCAGCTGCTCAGCAAGGCTTAACAGCGACTCTTTTACAAATTGAAATTGTCTTTCGCTGGTATCGGGGAGTTGCCAATATTCGGGCTCAACAACATACAAGATCAGGGTTGGTCTGCCATTATTACACGCTTCGTAAAGTGGTCTATGGTCGAACACTCTTAAGTCACGTTTGAGCCAAACGAGATTAATCATCTAACACCCCCTTAAACAATAAAGGGTAACGGCGTAGGCGTTTGCCGATGTAGTCGTCGGCGAGGATCTGCTGGCATATTCGTTCTACGTCATCGTCCACTGCAAACACCCAATCAAAGCGTTCGATGGCGAGCAAAAAGCCACGTTTTAAATAGCGTTGCTGGCGAAATTCATCGCAGTTCTGTTTGATTATATTGAGTTTATTTGGATTTTCCCTGAGCGCTTCGACGACCTTACTTATATATGCGCGGGTTTGTTTGCTTTCAGGGTGGGGACGTCTAACGCGACGTCCTCGGTTGGTATTTGGATATAAGCTACTCATTCGCCTCTTTAAAAATGTAATCTAGCTTCTTAATAAAATCGTCTTTGTGCTTATCTTGTTCATAATCCAAGTGATAAGTATTATGAAACCCAGAGCGCAGTAACACGCCACTACCTTGCAGGTATATGGTGTAACCATCTGGATCTGAATAGGCCACTATGCCCTCATAGCGTTTACCTTCTTCGGTTACTTCACCGTGCTTTTGAATATGCTCGAACACCGTTAACAAGAACTTGCTATCTAATTCATTTTTCATTGTTCACCTCGATACTTGGAATACGCTTTCACTGTGATAGCCGATCACTTAACTAACGCTGAAATTGCCTTAAATTGCTCATTTTTGGCCGATTTTAGCCACTGAAATAAAATAGACTCTAAAGCCAAAAAGCGTGCGCCATCTGCCTGCATCTGCATTAGCGCCCAATCTGTGTGTTTTGGATTACGTGAGCAAATACCATCGGCAACTATCACCACGTTGAAATTGTCCGCAAGCAGGTCATTGACGGTTTGTTGTACACAGATATGGCTTTCGAGGCCAACCACGACGATGGTGTCGCGTTTATATTCTTGAATAGCTTGCTTGCAAGATTCAACATGGTAGGCACTAAACGCAGTTTTTTCGATAACCGGGAGATTAAATTCAAGTAAACTCGGTGCTGTATGGCCAAGCCCTTTGGGATATTGCTCAAAAATCAGTGCAGGAACAGACAAATGTTCTGCAGCTTGTAGCAAGGTGGTTACTTGGCGCTCGATATCGCCAAATACCTCAATATGAGGACGAAATTTTTCTTGAATATCGATCACTAAGATCATGCTGTCCGAAGGTATCAAATTCATCATCTTCTCCTTAGAGATTACGTTGCAAGGCGAGCACGCGCTTCGCTATTACGTTATTTATTCGTTACAATGGTATACCCACTTAAAAAGTAAACGGTTTTGGTGTGAAAGTACATTTTCTTGGCACTTCTTCAGGTAGCCCATCTAAGCAACGTAATATGTCGGCAGCGGCAGTAAGCTTTGAAAATACCAAAGCCTGGGTACTAATTGACTGCGCCGAAGCGACCCAGCATGCGCTGCTGCACAGTGAGTTAACCCTATATCATCTCGAAGCGATTTGTATTACCCACCTTCATGGGGATCATTGCTATGGATTACCCGGACTCATTTCATCCATGGCATTAAACTCTCGCAAAGCGCCGCTAAAATTAATTGCGCCGAGGGCCGTTATTCAGTTTGTGCAAAGCTGTTTTACACTGACAGAGGTGAGGCTTAGTTTTGACTTAATAACCATCGCTCTTGAAGAAATAAACGATAAGCTACCGCTTGAATGTTGCGATATCGAAACCATAGCGCTACAACACAGAGTGCCCAGTGTTGGCTATAAGCTCACGGAAAAGTGCATTCCTCGCAAGTTAAAAATAGACAAACTTCAGCAAGATGGCATTGCGTCTGGCGGCCACTACAACCTGTTGCAAAAGGGACAAGACGTGGAATACCAAGGCCGACTTTTAACCTCGGATGACTATAGTTTTTATAGTTGGCAACCTCGAGTTGCAATAATTTGTGGTGATAACGAAAAGCCCGGCTTGCTATCGCAGATGATAAAAGGGCTCGATTTGCTTGTTCATGAAGCTACCTTTACCGCTGCAGATCTTCATAAAGTGGGCTTTCATACAGGGCATAGCGATGCTAAGCGCATCGCTCAATTTGCACAATTACATCAAGTGCCCATGCTCGCGCTCACTCACTTTAGCGTGCGCTATCATGGTGAGGGCATGCTGCAGCCTCTTATTGAAGAGGCCAAGTTGCACTTTAGCAATGCACTCATCATCGCAGAGGATGGCCTAATTGTAGACATTCCAAAGCAAAAGCAAGTTGAGTGCGCAACTGCTTAGCTCTGGGATTGCTCGCAAAACCAACGCCAATCGGCTACGACTTGCTCGCTGTAATGACTGGCCGATTTGACCAATTCATCGATGAGACTAGGCAAAATGGCTACGGCATCTTCTTGAAATTGTAAGGATCGTCTATCTGCTCGCATATGTGAAAGGGCAAGGGCTTCACCGCAAGCTTCTGCATATTGGCTAAAGCCCGATTTAGTCGCTGCACGTTTACCAATGGTGATGTCTTCTGGGTCTATACCAACGCGAGCATGATGGCGCGAGCGTACCAGCCAATGGCTGCCTTGCCACAATGCATTATCTAAAATGAGATCGGTACGGCGCTGCATTTTTCTTTGACTGTTGACGGTTAAGTGTGCGGGATCTAAGCGATTCACTGGACTTAAATTTGCAAAGTAAGCAAGAGGCGAAGCGAGTTGCTGTTGTTTTACCTCCACAATGTGGCATAGCGGCAAAATATCTTTAGTGGGCTTTTGTACGTTTGGGCCAACCAACAAATAATATCTGCTAAGATGCAATGAGCCTGTGCCTTGGTCGATACGCTCAACACAATCTAAAATTTCGTCATCAACATAGGGCGCAAAGTGATGAATAAGATTTTCTTTTAAATCGGGATCAAGTTGCTTAAACTTCAGTTTGTCTTCGCGAAAACGTAGCGGCTTAATGCTGAGGTCGATTTCCTTTGCGAGCGTGCTTTTTATCGTAAACGCGGCACCACCCGCCATTCTTTGTAACCCTTTTTGCCATCGTTTATGCAGTATATGATTATTATCAAATTCGGTTAAGCCTGTGTTGCTATCGACCTTATGTTCCAGCGACAACTGACAGGCTTTTAGGTAGCTGTGTAAAAAGTCCAATTGTGCTTGGGCAACCAGCTCTTTACTTACCAAAGGTTTACTTCGGTCTTTAATATCCTGAGCTTGCTCTTGAATACGCCCACCTTCTAGTTGGGTAAGCGGTAAACTCACTAAAAAGCGAAACAGGTCCCACACTGCGTGTCCGACACAGGCATCATCGAAGTCATTAGGTTCAAAAATTAAGGTGTCGCCGTGGCTACCTTCTTCACTATGAAAGCCAAAATTGCCCGTATGACAATCGCCCATTACGTAGGTGAGTGGCAGGCTGGTGGCCGCTTCAGGTAACTGCAGTTGTTGCTCCAGTAAGTCCTTATACATAAGCGCGGCACTACCACGGAAGAACCGAAATGGACTGAGTCTCATTTTGTCAAATTTACTGCACTCATTGCTTATGTGAATGCCTTCACGCTCATTAAAGTAAGATGCAAGATAGTCGTGACGATTCATGGATTAGTCCTCCCTTTGAACAATACCCAATTGAGATTTTGCCAGTTTTACAACGGCTTTATCGATAGGTGGGGGACTAATATCAACCCCCTTGCTTAACGCTTCGACAATGGTTTTCATCACTTGTACGCGGGCATACCATTTATGCTCCGCGAGGATCAAATGCCAATCCGCTAAATTGGTATCGGTTTTAGCAAACATATCATCAATTGCTTGCTCATAATCGTGTCGCTTTTGGCGGTTACGAATATCTTCTTCCGTTAGTTTCCAGCGCTTATACGGATTATTTAAACGCTCTGTAAAGCGTTTGAGTTGTTCGTTTTCGCTAATGTGTAAAAATATCTTAACAATGCGGACATTATCATCTGTCAGCAAACGCTCAAATTCATTGATTTCTTGATAGGCACGACGCCACTCTTGCTCACTAGCAAATGCTTCAACCCGTTCTACCAACACTCGGCCGTAGTATGAACGGTCAAAAATAGTCATAGTGCCCCGAGGTGGTAGCTTAGTTTGAAAGCGGTATAGGTAATGCCGGCCTTGTTCCTCCGGTGTTGGTTGTGCGATTGGGTAGACCTTAACGCCCCGCGGATCGAGTTTTTCCGTCATGCGGCGAATCGCGCCTCCTTTACCAGCCGCATCCCAGCCTTCAAACACTAAAATAGCGCGCTTTCCTTGATGAAAATAGGCTTGTTGCACATGTAATAATTGGGTTTGCCAGTACTTTAACTCGCTTTTGTAGTGTTTTTTTGAATCAATAGCAGGATGTGTCATGGGAGGCTTAACACTTAGCCCGCGATTTAGCGCCTTTATTTCTGATACATAACTGGTCATGCTAACTCCTTTAATCGCCTTTGGTTAAATTGGCCCTGTTGCTTTTCAACGCGAAAATATTATCGCACCAACTAACTTTTGAGCGTGTTAGAGTAACCTAGAGTAAACTCTACAGGGACTTTTTGACAATGATATGTCATACCATTTTGTCTTACACTTCCTTAATTTGAGGGAGCTAATCAGGCGCTAACGGCGTTAAAAATTTCTCATCATTTAGAACAGGTAAATAACCTGAGCTTCGGATAATTAATGCCTTTCTAGCAGCCAGTTTTAGCGCTAACTGCGTTGAATTCACTTCCAATAGCAAGCTATTGGTGCGTAAATTCGCCTAATTACCCCTAAAACTCTCTGGCTAGACAAGGAAATAATTTAATATTATTTTAAAAACAATGAGTTAGTTCATTTCTTATCCAAACCTCAGGTTAAATAGCAAAATTTTCCTTGATTGAATAACTGACTCCATCAGTATAAAATCTACCCCCGAATACTATCTCGCGCTCATTGATGAGTAGCAAATTGCATTGATGAGGAACAACCGGAATAAACAAGGAAGGATTGGCATGAAGCCTTTTGACAAGTGGCCTGCGCTTGTGCAAAACGCACAGCAAGGTACATTCGATGATTCACTTTTTCAGTCAGATTCAGACGTAAAAAATTCGGCACAGCCAACTAGGTTGCCGATGGCTAAAGTGCCCAACATCATTCTTAAAGCACTTAACCCCCATCACACTGACTATATTCGTATTGACCCAAAAGAAGCTCGTTACTGGCATGGTGGACTTCATCACCATGACGATAGACAACTACTTGTTATTTCAAATAACCAAGCACAACGTCTCAAAACGGTTTCTCAAGGCAATATAAAGGAGATCTTTGCGTTTATTAAAAAGTCAGCGCTTGAGGCTAAAGTGGAAGGTCAGTTCGGTTCTGGTGGCAGTAAAGGCTTCTCGGGTGGGGCGGGAGAGTTAAGCCAAAACGGTGCACATTTAGGTGCCGCAGCTAAATATGCTGCTACAAGCGATTACTCAAAAAATGATGGTGTGGGCTTCAATAGTAGCCAAGGAGCAGGTACAACGCGCCCGTCAATGGGTAAGAGTAACGCTGGCATTCAAAAAACACCCACTAAGCTAGAAAGTACAGCACAACCCATAGATACTATTGCGCCATCTGTCATTATTGGTCAACCTAATCCAAAGCAAATCGTAAAACTAGAGCAAAACCAAGCCACTAAAAGACGTTTTGCAAATCATGTATTAGGACCGGGAGAAACTGCCGCGAGTGTTGTCGAGCAGTATACTGGCACACCAAATGAAAGCCGTATATATGGCTTCAACCATCCTCAGTTTACTATAAAAAATCCTCCCAAAGCGGGTGATAAAGTCAGGGTGAATACCGGCTTTGACGTACTAGTTAAAGGACAATTCTATAATGGCAACAGCGTTAACCTAATCTGGAAAGGGCCAACGTCGGGTTCAAAATCAGCCATATTGGAGCAAGTGAATGGCAACTACATACCAGACAGAGGTTATGATTGGGAGTTGGCGCTACCGCTTGTGGCGGGGGAATACACATTAACCGCTGAAGCCGGAGGTGCGACGCACTCCGTGAGTTTTTCGGTTGAAGAGTCCGAAGACCAACTGAAAATTATTGATTTTATATATATTCCAGAAGATAACAGCTTTATAGCAGTCACCCAGTCACTTGCCGATATTTTAGAGCAAGAAATGGAAGTACTTAACCCTCCCATGGAGCAGCTAAAGCAAGCGCTGGCTGGACAACAAGGCCTCTCGAAACAAGATGATAAAGTAATTGACGCAAAAAAGGCGTTAAACGAGACCCTAAAACCACTTGTTTCAGGCCCTACTGCTAATAAAATTACCGAAGTCATTGGCTTTAAAGGCCGAAAATATACCTATGTGCGTAGTGATAAAATGGCCAACCACTTTAGACGCTATAAAATTGATACGGACATTCGAAACGGTCGTCGTTTTAGCGATGCGAATGGCAACTTAGACCGTAACAAACTGAACAAAGCGCTTAAAAATGATTTGAGCAAGCTAAAGGTCAATTTTAAGTATGATAAGAAGCTTGTCGACACGTATACAACCATATGGGGCGAATGGGCTAGGGAGCTAAATGAAGATCTAAAGATAAAAAGGTTTGAAAAAAGCGACTATTTTGATGCCAGTGCAGAGGCACGATTAATGCGCTACACCCATGGTGCAGGCATTGCTGCAAACTTTAGCCCAAAGGATGGTGTCTTTTCATTTCAAGCTGATGCCAAAGTCGATTTTGCAGTTGGTGAAGCAAAAGCTGCAATGAGTGGTTACTACCCTAATAAAAATGGGTATGAATTTAAGTTTATGATGCCACTTAAAAATACGACCAAAGAGCGTGAGATAAACTTAGGCGCGATCCGATTAAATGCGACCATTGCCCTTTTTGGCTATGCAGGCGCTAAATTACAAGCGGCGGCAAATGTAGGCTGTACAGTAAAGCAAGGTAAAATGATGCTTGAGGGATTAACCCCTGAACAAGTAAAAGCACTTAGCCGTGCCGATCGCAAGTTTGAACCTGTAAAAGGCGAGCTCAGTGCATTCGCTGGGGTATCCGCAGGCTGTGAGTTAACAGGTGCTTTGCAATGGGATAACCCAGAAAAATCTGGTAAATCTAGTTTTTGTGATTTAGCTAAACTAGGTGGAAAGGCAGAAGGCGCATTTGGCGCCGGTGCACATGCCGGATGTTATATTGGTTATGAAGACGGAAGGTTTATGCTTCGTGCGAAATTGGGACTTATCTGGGGCGTAGGCGCTGGCGGAGAGTTGGTCTGTGAGATAGGTGTAGATGAAATTGTCACGCTTGCCCAATTTGTTTATCACCAGCTTAAAAATAATGATTATGATTACCTAGCATTTATCCAAGAAGATGCTTTTAAAGTGCTCTACAAAGCTGTGGCGATGCATATTGCGACAGGTAAAGATATTATGGAGTTTATTGGCGGTTCTGCTGAGGATATAGATGAGTGGTGGCAGACAAAAGTGTTTATTCATGAACAAGCAAAGGAAATTATGGGTAGGGTACGGCTGAAACCAGAAATGCTCAAATTCACCGTACCTGAGGGTAAAGGAGCAATGTTAAATTTACTCGCTAATCCAAATTTAGCGAGTTTAATTGACTCGGGTACCTATAGTTGGTCTGGCTTAAATGAGCAGCGCGAAAATGCGATTATTATCATACTCAAGCATATTCTTTGCACAGAGGAATTAGACGAAGTGTTGCAGCATATGGGAGAGGGCGGCGCAAAATGTAGCCGAGAAGAGGGCTTATCTCAGCTTAATAGTATTTTAGAAGGTGCTCAGCAGCGTGAGTTTGATGCATGGAGACGTAAACTACCAAGTCGAGCACGTTCCGGTTCTGTTGCAGTAGCTATGCTCAATACAAATCCATTTGTTGCAATGGTGTAATAGATGCTGTGCAGCCAAAGCTGTTACTTTGACTGCACAACTAGGGGATTAGATTGATTTAGAGCACAACGAAAACCAGTAACTCTGTACGCTTTTTCCAATTTTTCAGATTCTTGGCGGGTATATACATTACTACCGCGAGGAGATTCCAAGAACATCCCGCCACGCCTTACTTTTTTAGTTCCTGATTTAGGTCCTTTGGGATCTAATTCTGGGGAGTGTTGATAATAATCTTCAGCCCACCAGTCATTGACCCACTCAATCATATTGCCGCTTAAATCATAAAATCCTAATGGGTTAGCGGGGTATGTGCCAGAAGGCTCCGCATAATCAGTATTTAGTTCATAATTCCGGCCTTCTTCTATCCGCCCGTTATTTGTGGCAAAAAGAATATTCTCGCCACGGTTTCGTGCTGCAAATTCCCATTGTGCTTCGGTTGGTAAATCAATTGGGAGTTGTGTGAGTTTTGCCAGCCATAAACAATAGTTCTTAGCACCATACCAACTCACTCCCGCAGGGAATTCAGGTGCGCGCCAAACTTCCCCTTTACCCCAATCCTCCCACATGGTTTTTGGTAGGTCGTTTACTGCGGTATATAAATCAAAATCGCCATAGCTTACCTCATAAGCGCCCATCGAATAGCTGGTAAGGGTCACCTTATGAGCGGGTTTATTATCGCGGGCTATGGTCCAAGGCAAGTTATTAGGACCTCCACCATCGCCCATCATAAAGCTGCCGCCTTCAACAAACACCATTTGGGCTTTAGTGCGCTCAATTAGTGTTTGCACTTGTTTGTCTTGCTCGCCAGTAAGCGCGTCTATTTGTTGGCCAAGGTCGTCGCACCCTGTTATTACCACACACAGTACTGCGAGACTTGGAGCGGTAGAATATTTATTGGCGAGAATATTGGGCCGGTTAATGTTGGCAAAGTAGAGGAGTGAATGTATCCGTTTATTTTCCATATGGTGACTTTCCGTATGTTACTTATTTATCCTTAGTGCAGCTCAAGCACACCAAGCGTACAGGCGAAATCAAAATTGCTACAGCATAAAGTTAGTAGTTTGAATAAACGCTGACTTTTACGGTGATAAATGCGATGGCAATGAGCTAGTTAATTGATTGAACAGGAATTGGCTTCGCTTGATTTAGAGCACAACGAAAACCTTTAGCACGATACGCTTCATCAAGCTCATCTGACTCTTGCCGTGTATATACATTACTACCGCGAGGAGACTCTAAAAATCTTCCTCCTCGCATAACCTTTTTTGTGCCTTCTTTTGGCCCTTTAGGATCCAGTTCTGGTGAGTGTTGATAGTAATCCTCAGCCCACCAGTCATTGACCCATTCGATCATATTGCCACTTAAATCATAAAACCCCAAGGGATTAGGGGGATATGTGCCAGAAGGCTCTGCATCATCAGAACTCAAAACATAATTCCGACCTTCTTCTATCCGCCCGTTATCTGTGGCAAAGAGAGTATTCTCGCCACGGTTTCGCGCTGCAAACTCCCATTGTGCCTCAGTGGGTAGATCAAAGGGGAGCTGGGTTAACTCAGCGAGCCATAAACAATAGTTTTTTGCGTCATACCAACTCACCCCCGCAGGGAATTCAGGGGCACGCCAAATTTCATCTTTATCCCATTTTGTCCACATGGTTTTGGGGAGAACGTTTACTGCGGTATATAAATCAAAATCGGCATAGCTTACCTCATAAGCGCCCATCGAATAGCTGGTAAGGGTCACCTTATGAGCGGGTTTATTGTCACGGGCTATGGTCCAAGGCAAGTTATTTGGACCACCGCCATCGCCCATCATAAAGCTGCCGCCTTCGACAAACACCATTTGGGCTTTAGTGCGCTCAATCAGTGCTTGCACTTGTTTGTCTTGCTCGCCAGTAAGCGCGTCTATTTGTTGGCCAAGGTCGTCACACCCGCTTATGACCAAGCATAGTAATGTCGCTAAAGGGGTTAATATCTGATGATCAATCTTGTCCATAAGTGTGCTATCCACAAGGTCTTTGCATACATATTTATCATAACTTGTTTAGCTGTATTGAGACATAGCTAATGTGGCAGTAAGACCAATGTATAAATATTAAAATGACAATATAACGCTTGTGACTTATATTGCTTGGGCACTAAAACCCTTGAAAGAATGAATGCTGTTCAAGATGTTGGCGGCTTTTGAATTTATAAGCAAGATTATGCCCAAAAAGAGTATGCTATGAAATCTGCAGTATTGGTAATTGATGTACAGAGTCTTTTATTCGACCCAGAGCCCAAACCGTATGCAAGTGAAGAGGTGTTAAGCCAAATTAACTTAGTGACAGATTGGGCTCGAAAGCAAGGCATGCCAGTGATCTATATTCAACATGAGCAAAACGGTACTGCGATTGAGTATGGTAGTGAAGGTTGGCAATTACAATCAGTACTTCAAGTTGACGCCAATGATCAGTTCGTGCGTAAAACTACCCCAGACTCATTTTTAAACACAAATCTGTCTAACATACTTGAAGAACATGGAGCTCAACATATTTATGTTTGCGGTTATGCTACAGAATTTTGTGTTGATACAACGAGTCGGCGAGCCGCGGGTTTGGGTTATGCAGTTACATTAGTGGCGGATGCCCATACCACGCATTGCAAAAAGCACATGTCAGGTGAACAAATAAGAATACATCATAATGCCACACTGCCAAATATCTCCAGTTTTGGAGTGAAAATATCCGCGGTGTCTACTGCCAAAATTATTGCTTTAGGTGACTGATACAGTCTAGTTTTGTTGAGGGATTACCATTTCCTGTCACTGTTTTCACTTACTCGTCCTAATAACCGGCTGTTAAGGGTTATACATGTTATTACACAAGTGTGAAGCAAACCGGAAACGGTCCTCCTATAAGTTTTAATCTAAGCCTTTGAACCAAAGGACTATTCAATCCAGATCCATGCAATTAAAGGCGGGGTAGTCGCGTTTTTAAATGTGATATTGATTATGATATCGTCTTGCGTGTTCTCGTATTTCGCTGCAAATATCAGCATTGGATCCTGACCTCTTCGAAGAGACGCTAACAAGGTTTTGGATTTTAAGCGGCCAAGCTGCGGCGCGATTTCATGGTATGCCCGTAAAAATCCCTCCTCAGAAACCTTTTTGGCTAAGTCGGCGGTTATTACAGATAAATATGCTTGATAGTTTCCTCTCTCATGCGCTTTCAAAGCATTGTCGACAACAGGCATGAGAAGGTTAAGCGCCTCTTCTTCCGTTGAACCAAACGTTCCAAAATAATTCATAACTATTATCCTTGTCTAATCCTACTGATTTTTCACCTACAGGTAATGAATATAAACGATAGTTTTAAGTGTCTCAAACACTGTAAAAGTCTAAGTACCTATTTCAATTGTGGGTTTAATACTTTTATACTAGGGTCTGTTGTTCTTTGCTGCTGCAAAAACAAACTTGCAAGATAAACAGGCCCTAACTTACGAGAAAGCAACGTTATTTAATAAGGAGATAGTAATGAATGCTTATAATATCGAGATATTGAAACAATCCATTGATGATAAAGCGCGCTTTGATGGTTGGGTATTTGGTTTGCCCCCCGGAATTAAAGCCAATCAATGGCCGCTTGACCCACATACCGGCTACCCGCTAAAACACAGCTTTACACTAAGATTGCCAGAGGGCTATCGCACTGATGAGAATGCGTATGCGGTTAGCTTTTTTGCAATCGCGGTTGATCACAATGATGGGGGGCCCGAATATATTGAAGGATTAGAAGAGGCGTTATTTGCTGAGCAGTCGCCAGATGAACCGCTATTCAAACCCTTTTGGCAGGCGATGCAAACGGTTCATCCTAGCTGTAAGTTTGCAGTGGATACGCTAGATTGTTATTACGCAACGTTCCTGCTTAGTGAAGCTGAGTTTTATGGCGAGCTCTGTTCACCGCCAACTATTATTGAACGACATTTTGAAGATGATGTTTGCGTCCCTGAATGGCTAGTCGAGGGTGGGGCGAGTTGCTTTTGGAAAATGAACTATTCCCAGTACCTCAGTTTGCCAGCTGAAGAGTACCAAATATATCGCGAGCTTGGTGGAATTCCCCCAGAAACAGTGAGTTTTAACCGTGCAATTGCGCTTGTTGCCAACCCTAGTGATCCTAATGCGGGTAAGACGCCCAGCGAATATGAAGATACAGGTTATATTGACCCGTATGAAGGCGACCCTGAGTGGTTAGAGAGTGTTTTGCCAAACCATTTAGGCGGGACGAGTTTAAACGGTCAAGGGATCCCTGATTTTCTTACACCTTACTACATCGAATTCGAAGAGATCTTAGGTGGGCATAACTTTGGCGGAGGGATAGGTATGCTTGATTTGGTAAACCGCGAGTTTGATTGGAGTTGTGGCTAATATGAACTAAAAAAGCAGCCATAAAGGCTGCTTTACAATTTGGGCAGAGTGCTTAGGCAAGCACTGATTTTAAACGCGATTATCTTGCGTTAGTACTTTCAAATATTTTGTCAGCAGAAGCTGCAACAAAACCGGTATAGATCTCGCCGCCAGGCTTGGCATAACGCAGAGCAAACTCATAGAAGCAGCTTGGAATGCTAAATTCACCGTCATTAAATTGTACGTTTTGGTGATCAGCAAGCGTTGAAGATTGTTCTAGTAACACTTCTGGAGAGCCTTTGATCTCGCCACCAGAGGTGTTTAGTTCAAAACCGTTGTCTTTGAGCGCTTGGTTTACAGCTTCAATTGTGGTGAAGTTCTTCAGGTAGTTGATGCTTACCGTGAAATGGTTTGCACGGTAGCCCCATGCAGACATCCATGCGGCATACTCGCTCTCAGCCAGTAGTTTTTTGTATGTCTCGTGAGAAACGCGCCAGTGGGTGCCAGAATACAGAAAGTTTTCAGCTGTTACTGCAGACTCGTCGATTTGTTCAACCATGTCTTTAACGATAGCTTGTAGTTCTTCTGAACATTTTTCAACGAGCAGCTCAGAGATAAACACCTTTGGTTTCGTTGGATCTTGGTGTTCATAGTGCTTGGCATATAGCTTTTTCGCTTCAAAGTGGTATTCGCCACATTCAGTGTAACCTACTGCTTTAAAATGTGCAGCGAGCTTTTCTAGACCTACTTTTTCAATATTAAAAGTACGCAATGCGATGTGGTCATTGATCACGTCGTCTTTTTGCGTTGAGCCGAGAAGTTCATGAACTTTAACTGCTGAAGGTGTTACTTCTAGGTAGTTGTCCCACAGGTGTTCAAATAGTGTATCTACGTTGTTGTGCATAATGGTTTCCTAATTTTTTGTCTTGGTGACAGCTTGTTAAACTTTATACCAATTGGTATCAGCACGACATTGAAATCTATAGTTTAAATGCGTTTATCAGTTCACCTTGAGTGACATCAAGCGCATTGGCTACCTCTGCGGTCAGCTGAATTTTTTCTTCTGCTTCGCACAGATAAGCCTGATCGGTAAACGTGGCTTTAAACGCGTCTAATCGACCATTTGAAATAGCAAGACTAGGGAGCTTGTCAGGTAGTGAAGCGACTATTTCAACCTCACCTTTAAACGACTCTCTAACCGTTCTAATGTTGTCTAGTTTGGCTTCTACCGTTGGACCTGCGTCGAACAAGTCAACATAGCCACGGTGTTCAAACCCTTCTTTTTGCAGTAAACGCAAAGCAGGCTTGGTTTTCTCGTGCACTTTACCTATCACAGCTTGTGCTTCTGGACTTAGTAGGTTTGCATAGATGGGATACTTGGGCATAAGTTCACAAATAAAAACTTTGTCCCCGAGACCGACCAAGTGATCTGCTTGCGGAAATTCAATGCTAAAAAAGTGCTCTTGCAGCCACTGCCAAAATGGCGAATGGCCATGTTCGTCACTTACACCACGCATTTCTGCAATAACGGTATCGCTAAAGCGCTCAGCATGTTCTGCCATAAATAAGAAACGGCTTCTTGAAAGAAAGCGACCAGCTAACCCTTGGCGATGACCTTCACGTAAAAATAGCGTGCAGATCTCAGAGCTTCCGGTGTAGTCGTTACACATCGACAGAATATCAACGGTATTATAGACACCCAAAGTTCTTGAGTGATGTACTGTTTTGCCAAGATGATAGTGATATAAAGGCACAGACATACCTACCGCAGCTTCAATCGCAGTGGTGCCTATAATTTCGCCCGTTTGTGTGTCTTCAAGGACGAATAAATAGCCTTCGTCGTATGGTTTTGACACTGACTTTGCAAAGCTTTCAACTGAGCGGTTAATTTTATTAGACAACAATTCGTCATCTACTGGCAGTGAGGTAAATCCATGGCCAGATTCAACCGCAATGGTTTTTAGCGCGTCGAAGTCAGTTTTTTGTATTGGTCTTAATACTAACATGAGAAAGAGGAGACCGAGGTCCCCAGCTCCTTAGCCGTTTACTACTGCAGCAACCGCTTGTTCAAAGCGTGCTAGACCTTCTTGGATCTCTTCATCAGTGATCACAAGGGAAGGCGTAAAACGAACTACGTTAGTACCAGCAACTAATGACATTAAACCGTGCTCTGCACTTGCTACTAGGAAGTCGCGTGCACGGCCTTCAAATTTATCATTGAGCACTGCACCAAGAAGAAGACCTTTACCGCGCACTTCTGAAAATACATTGTATTTGTCGTTAATGGCATTTAGGCCATCTCTGAATACTTGCTCTTTGGCTTTTACGCCAGCTAATACTGATTCTGTATTTACCGTGTCAAATGCAGCTTCCGCTACCGCGCAGGCTAGTGGATTACCGCCATAAGTTGAGCCATGGGTGCCGACTTTAAGGTGAGCTGCAATTTCAGTGGTGGTAAGCATCGCGCCAATCGGGAAACCGCCGCCTAGTGCTTTTGCGCTAGTTAGGATATCAGGTGTTACACCCAATCCTTGATAAGCATATAGATCACCAGTTCGGCCAACACCCGTTTGTACTTCATCAAAAATAAGTAGCGCGTTGTGTTTATCACATAGTTCGCGCACAGCTTGGACAAACTCAGCATTTGGAGAAATGATCCCGCCTTCACCTTGAAGTGGTTCCATCATGACTGCGCAAGTGTTGTCTGAGATTGTTTTTTCAAATGCAGCTAAATCGTTATAGTCGATATGAGAGATATCAGCAGGTTTTGGACCAAAACCATCAGAATAGGCTGCTTGACCACCAACCGTTACCGTGAAGAAAGTACGACCATGGAAGCCTTTGTTGAATGCGATAATTTGCGTTTTCTCTGCACCAAATTTATCCAGAGCCCAACGACGCGCAAGTTTAAGTGCCGCCTCGTTTGCTTCAGCGCCTGAGTTTGCGAAATAGACTTTTTCTGCGAATGTTGCATCAGTTAACTTTTTGGCAAGGCGAAGCGCCGGCTCGTTGGTCATCACATTTGATAAGTGCCAAATTTTTTCGCCTTGCTCTTTAAGTGCAGAGACGAGCGCAGGGTGACAATGGCCTAGACAGTTTACGGCGATACCGCCTGCAAAATCGATGAACTCTTTACCTGTCTGATCCCATACGCGAGAGCCTTGGCCTTTAACAGGAATAACGGCTGACGGGTTGTAGTTTGGAACCATGACTTCATCGAATAATTCGCGATTTGCTTGCATGACGCTTTCTCCTAAATTGTTATCATTGTGCGGTATTACTGTCGAGCAGAAGCTGATTAGTTGTTGTTCTGCTCACAGCCAACTTGCTATTTCTTCATTATTACGCGCTTTTGTAATAATTTGCAGTGCAATAATTCACATATTTGCTATCATTTATGTCAAATTAACAGGATTAAATTGCAAAATGATTAGTTCACAAGACGAAAAGCTCATTGCACTGTTGCGTAATAACGCACGAGAGAGCATCTCTGAGTTGGCACGTAAGTTAGACCTTTCCAGAACCACAGTACAAAATCGTATCGCAAAATTAGAGCAAAATGGCGTAATTAAAGGCTATCGCGTAGAGTTCGCGGAGCAGTATATGGACGATTTAGTATCGGCACACGTTTCTATTAAGGTAAAACAAAAACTCACGACAAAGGCGAATTTAGCATTGCAGCAGTTGCCAAATATTTCTGCGCTTTATGCCATTAGTGGGGAATATGACTTGATTGCTATTGTTGAAGCACAGAGTTTGGAGCAGTTGAGTCATCTGCTAGATGAAATCGGTAATTTAGAAGGGATTGAGCGTACCAACTCGTCGGTTATCCTTGAAACCAAATTTAAGCGATAACGCGTTCTCCTGATCTTAATGAATATTGGATAATCAAGCTCTGGGAAGGTGAGGCCAGTCCTTTTCATAAAGCTCGACTTTGAAGTTTGTTAATTTTACTTTCTCAAATTGATCTGGAGAAATAAGGGCCCTTTCTTTGTTAAGAAAATATATGAGCTCACATAGAGCGTTCGATATAACTCGCAACCTAGTTAAAGTGAAATTATTGCTTTGTTTCAACTGGCTTAATATCAAAAGTTCTTTTAAAGCATCAAAGCTTTCTGAGGATTTTATAAGTTCATCGTATACCGATAAAAACTGCTTATAGGACATACACCCAGCGCTATCTTGGGCTAAATGCTCACCAATTTCAGTTTGCA
Organism: Pseudoalteromonas sp. BMB; assembly: GCF_001709235.1. Lineage (NCBI taxonomy): Bacteria > Pseudomonadati > Pseudomonadota > Gammaproteobacteria > Alteromonadales > Pseudoalteromonadaceae > Pseudoalteromonas > Pseudoalteromonas sp. BMB. The sequence goes on along the minus strand of NZ_MBQA01000067.1, from coordinate 208,475 downwards.
TGAATTGAAATATAGGTCTGTCAACTTTAACTCTGCTGTAAAAGTACTTTTGAATGTCTGTATCAGCCAAAGCCCGTTCTATTTTTTTCAAGTAATAATTAAATTCATTGGTTTTACTATCATCCCCAAAATCTAAATAGCTAAATTCAGTTTTGAGAGACTCAACCCAATAAAAATATCGTGCAAACATATAAAGAGTAGATGATAGATAATGTTTTTTTGTCATAGGCCAAGCACCATACATAGGTTGACTATCATCATCTACCAAAAGAACGGGGTTTTTTGAATTGGATTGTCTTTGACAAACGTGCCACAGCCGATCTTGTAGGTCACTAGCGGATAGTAAAATTTTACCAGAATACTTTCTAACGATAGCTTCTAGTTGTTTTTTGATTTCTACTTTATTGTTGTAATCAAGTTCCCTGAGTTTTAAACCCGATTTATACTTTTCAATATCCCTTTTAAAGATATTGCTAGCAACATTTTTGGCTAAAAATACAACGATAGCTGTTCCTACCGCAATACCTCCACCGAATCCTAATCCTGAAGCTATTTCTCGAATGAACCGCTGTGAAAAGTCAATTTCTGCCATGCTTTAAGATCTCCGTTTCAACGTTAGAATTGTATCTGCTTTGTTTAAAGTGATTTGCAGCAGCATTCAAACTGAAAGGTTTCGTTAATACGAACAAGTGTAGAGTGTATAAAGTCAGCTACCCAACTTGCTCTGGTAACCAAATGCTGGTGCCGGTGGCTGCGATGTGATTCACATTGCCATTTAACACTTTGCTACCCACATTATTTGAGCTTTCAGGCCGGCTAACTAAATACCCCTGTACACAGCTAATTCCTAAGTTTTTAACTAGTTCAAATTGTTCGGTTTGTTCAACGCCCTCGGCAACAATCTTTAATTCTAACTGTTGTCCAAGTTCGCTGATGGAATTGAGGATCTTACGATACTTAGGGTTGCTATTGGCTTGAGTGATAAACAGTTTATCGATTTTTATCACATCTATCGGTAAATCGGCGAGGGTGCTTAGTGAGCTAAAACCTGTGCCAAAGTCGTCTATTGCGACACTTATTCCTGCATCTCGGCATTGTTGCAATTGTGAAATCGTTTCATTGCTGGCCTTGATAAGAGTGGACTCCGTGATCTCCAACATCAAAGCGGTGGCTGGTAAGCCGGTTTTTTCTAGGGCAGCATTTACCCATTCAAAGACTTTTCTGTGCTTTAATTGTATTCCAGAAACATTAACCGAGATTTTTACCTTTTTCATCCCTGCATTATGCCATGCACACATTTGCCTACACGACTCAAGTAGGATCCAATCACCAAGCTCTAGAATCAAATTAGACTCCTCTGCAATTGGAATAAATTCGGCTGGTGGAATTTGCCCTTCTATCGGGTGGTTCCAACGAATAAGCGCCTCAAAATAGTCGATAGCACAATCTTCAACATGCACTATTGGTTGGAATGACAGATAAAAGCTTTGCGCAGAGATAGCGAGTCGTAACTCTTCTAAGAGGTAGTGATAACGTCGCATTTTCGACCCCATTTCGGGGGAATAAACTTTAAAAATCCCACGACCATCCGTTTTTGCTCTATACATGGCAACATCAGCCATCTGCAGTAATGAGTTTGGTGTTGCTGCACTATCTGGGTATACCGCGATACCGATACTTGCTCCAATTTTGACAAGCTTATTGCCAAGCAAGAAATCACGCTCTATATCACTAAGAATGGACTGGGCGATTTCTGTGCACAAACTTGGATTGTTTAATTTGGGAATAAATAGCGAAAATTCATCGCCGCCGAGTCTTGAAAGGTTTTGTTCAAGGCCATGAATAGGGTGGCGATCTTCTAAACCATATTGGCGAACTACTTTTGAGAGCCGAGCGGCAACTTGGATCAGAATTTCGTCGCCAAAACTGTGGCCAAATGAATCATTAACTTGTTTAAAGCCGTCCAAATCAATAAATAGCAGGCCACATTTTTGTTGCGCCAACTCAGCTTGCTTTAACTTTGCCTCAATATGGTCAATATATGCATGTCTATCTATAAGCTTTGTGAGCTTGTCTTGAAAAATTTGAGACTCTGAATGGCGCTTTACCCGTGTAAGATGGCTAGACAAGTCGTGGATCGCATGGCTGAGCTTGGCTAGAGAAGACTTATGATGTAGTGGCGCACTGTCGACCTCTAAACGCGTCAATATTCCTCCAACGTCCTTATTCACCTCGCTGATATCTTCATCTTGATTACGGTAGCGGCGCTCTGATTTAAAAAGATACGCAACAATCGCGAGTAAAGTTGCAATTGAAATGAGAGTGATTGGAGAAGTAAATACGGCATACCAAACTGTACTTACATCCAGATATCTGGGGATTCCGAGTGTTGACTCTACCGCAACATAAGTGTGGTTTCCGCTTGCTGCAAAGTTCAAACCGTGCAGTAGTGGGGAATACCAAGGTGATATCATTGATACAGTAAGGTGTTCATTTGACGGGGTTGTAGCGATCAGCTCAAGCACATGGGCCTTAAAAGACAGGTGCAGCAATATGACAACAAATAATGTGCCCAGAAGTAGGGTACTTGTTAGTCTTATCGCGTTTGGCATGAATAGGCTTTCCTTAGTAATTCAGACTCTTGCATATTACGGAGTAATTGTATGCAGATGCGATCTTCATCGCAAAAAATGTAATCTGAAATTATAGTTGCTAACCTAGTTTTTTACACACTTTAGCATTCAGTTGCAAACTTCATCGTGCAAAAGTACTAAAAATTTCACTTTGCAGACTGCTTTATATGAGCGGGATCAATTATTAGTTAAATTCACTTTACATGATAACCATTCTTAACTAGCTTTCTTGTTGACTCTTAATGTGATTGGCTCAGTGATTGCAAGGAACTCATAGCAAACTGAAATCACTGCTTATCTGATTTAGATTGCGCCAAAGCGGTGCAAAATTGCACCAAATTTGTACTGTCATACAAACTCAATATTTGTTTGCTGTACTTAGGGCTGTTGATTTTTAAAGCGAACGGTGAGTTGCCAGCTAATTAAAATTTAATTTTGCAATTTAATTTCACTTAAATCTCAATATGCTCGACATAAATCGTACACAGTTACCAGTCGTTTGCAGTATTAGCGTACGTCACTGTGAAATAAGGACTCACAAAAGGTAAACGGGGGTTATATGCTCACTAAACGGTTTTTCAAAACAAAAGACGAAGCAGAAATTACATTTTCATTTTCACACCCAGAAGCGAAAACGGTGGAACTTGCTGGTGATTTTAATGATTGGCAACCTGAGCCGATGAAATTCATCAAAAAAGACAGTGCGTTTAAGCTCAAACACCGTTTACCAACCGACAAAGATTACCACTTCAGATATTTGATTGATGGTGAAGTCTGGGACAATGATCATCAAGCAGATGATTATGTGCCCAACGGCTTTGGAGAAGACAACAGTGTTGTGTCCACAGCGAGAGCGTAACATTATAAATGGACAACATTGCCCAGCTTCTTTATCTCTATGGTATTGGTTATGAATACCACAAATACACCGGTGATCATGTGGTATTTGATCACCAAACTCGCCTACTGGCATTGCAGGAGTGTGGTGTTGATGTCAGCAATCTAGATGAAATAAATACACTCAATTTTGAGCTGGATATTGCTAAGTGGTTAACGCCAGTTGAAGCCATTACTTTGGTTTGCAAAGAGACGCCAACTATTACGATAAGAGTGGATGCCGGCCTGCAAATTAACGAACTAATTGTGTCGATCCCCGCATTGGGTTATTGCTGTGTTTGCGATCCAAACAAGCAAGTAGCGATTGGGGATTACCGCTATCAAGATACACGTTATGTTCAACTTGAAGTGCCAATAAACGCGATTGAAGTCGGTTATCATAGCGCTGAGGTAATGTTAAATGGTGCGCGGTTTGAGACTGAACTTTGGGTGACGCCTAGACAGTGTTATGACCCGATTGAACAACATAAAAAGCTCCTTGGATTGTCTATTCAGCTATATTCGTTAAAGCCTGCTGGCAGCAAGCTAAGTGCGGATTTTTATGAGCTAAAGCAATTAGTTGAGGCTAGCGCAGCTGAAGGGGTTGACTACATTTTGCTAAACCCACTGCATTTGTTGTTTGTTGATGAACCAGAAAAAGCCAGCCCGTACAGCCCAAATGACCGCCGCCTACTGCACCCTTTTTACATTTCTATCGAGCTTTTGTGTGAACAATTTGGCTTAGATGTGAGTGTGTTCGCCGGCTATTTAAACGTCTCAAAGAGTAACTTGAACGCGACATACCTTGATATGACCCACTGTATGGAAAGTAAGCTTAACGCGTTACGTTTTGCGTGGCAGTTATTGTGTGAACAAACTGGAGCGTGGCGTGCAGACTTTACTCGATTTTGCCAGGCTAAGCAGCAAGAGCTTAAGGCATTTGAGGACGATGACTTCGCTAAATTTTTACAATGGCTTGCGTTTGAACAATTAACGCAATGCCAGTCTTCGGCACTGAATGCTGGTATGGCTGTAGGTTTAATCAATGATTTAGCCGTTGGTTGTGCTGACGGCTCAAGTGAATACAACAGCAATAAAAATTTGTATGCCGCACATGCTCGCGTGGGCGCGCCTCCAGACCCTTGGGCAGAGCTCGGTCAAAACTGGGGGTTACCAGCGTTAAACCCCGTTAAGTTAAAAGCGCAGCGCTTTGCATTTTTTAAACAGCTGATCCAAGCGAACATCACCGGTGTTGGGGCATTAAGAATTGATCATGTGATGGGCCTAAGAAGGTTGTGGTGGTGCTTTTATCAAGATCAGCAGCAAACAGGTTGCTATGTATATTATCCATTTGAGTACCTTTTAGCGATCCTCAAAATTGAGTCTGTCAAACATCAAGTAATGATCATTGGTGAAGACTTAGGGGTTGTTCCAATCGAAATCAAAGAAGCAATGTCTGAGTCACATATATACAGCAATATTCTTTTTTACTTCGAGAAGGATTATCACGGTCAGTTTTTAGCACCTACGCACTATAAGCACAATGCGTTACTCATGGTTGCTAACCATGACGTCCCGCCATTTTTTGGCTGGTGGAGCCATGATGACCTTAGGTTGAAACGCGAATATCAGTTATTGAGCGAACCCCAACTAACAAAAGCGGATGAAGAGCGAACATCCGAGCGAGAGAAGCTTTGTCATTGGCTTAGTCGCTATGGTGAGGTAAGTGTCAGCCTTGCGAGCGAAGCCCGTGATGTGTATCAGTCGCTTATCAATGTGCTCGCCAAGTCGCCTGCAAAAATGCTGACAATTCAGTTTGATGACCTCGACGAACAGAAGTTACCAGTGAACATTCCTGGTACTGACCAAGAGTATCCAAACTGGAGAAGGCGACTTAATCAGACATCAGCGGAAATTATTGCAAGTTCTCGGCCGCTGATCCGAGATGCGGTAACCAGCAGGAAAGAATAGATGAATACAAGAGCAAAAATAGAAGATGCCCAAGTAGATGACTACATCAGTCAATTAGCCGCTTTGGAAGCCGGTAAGTGTCGCGATCCATTTGCCTTCTTAGGGCTACACCAGCTAGATGCGAAGCGCTCAGTCGTGCGCTGTTTTATTCCAGGTGCGACAGAAGTTAAGGTGCTTACCAGCGATAGCAGCTATGCGCTTGAACGGTTTCGCAAAAGTGCGCTATTCACACTAGATTTTAAAGCGGATGACATCAGCAAAGATTACCTGCTTGAAGTGCACTACCCAGAGCATACCGTCACTGGGAGGGATGTATATAGTTTTGATAGTTGCTTGGCTGATGATGCCTTGTACTTATTTAATGAAGGAACACAAGCTCAAGCTTATTTGCATTTAGGTGCACATCAAGTAGAGATAGAGGGAGTAATTGGGTTTCGATTTGGTGTTTGGGCGCCAAATGCGTTGTCTGTTTCTGTGATAGGTGAGTTTAACCATTGGCAGGCCGTGCAGCATCCAATGCGATTACACCCAGCCAGTGGTGTATGGGAGCTTTTTATTCCGGCACTGGAGGTAGACTGCTGCTATAAATTTGCAATTACTACATTTGAGGGGGAGCGCATAGAAAAGGCCGACCCCTTTGCATTTAAAATGGAACAAGCTCCGGGCACGGCGAGTATAACTCAGGCTCGACCAGCCGCTTTCACGTTGAGCCAAGCTGATCATGATAAAAAGGCGCTGCGTAATAAAATCAATGCACCCATTAGTATTTATGAGGTGCATTTGGGCTCTTGGAAACGCCGAGAGGAAGAAGGTAATCGCTATCTTACGTATCGAGAGTTAGCGGACGACCTTATCCCCTATGTAAAGGCACTGGGATTTACCCATTTGCAACTGATGCCTATCAGTGAATATCCTTTTGATGGCTCGTGGGGTTACCAACCGGTGGGGTTATTCTCGCCAACCAGTCGCTTTGGTGGCGTGGAGGATTTTGCTTACTTTGTTGAGTGCTGTCATCGGGAAGAGCTTGGATTACTTATCGACTGGGTGCCGGGACATTTCCCATCAGATCCCCATGGTTTACATAAATTTGATGGCACACACCTATTCGAACATGCTGATAAGCGGCAAGGGTTTCACCCAGACTGGAACACCTATATTTTTAACTACGACCGCGCTGAAGTAAAAAGCTTTTTGCTGTCGAATGCGATGTATTGGATAAAAGAATACGCCATCGATGGCTTAAGAGTGGATGCTGTGGCATCGATGCTTTACTTGGATTACAGCCGTAAACATGGGGAATGGGTGCCAAATCAATATGGCGGCCGTGAAAACCTAGGTGCAATAGAATGCCTCAAATCAGTCAATACCAAATGTTATGGCGTTGACGAAGGTATTATGATGGTCGCTGAAGAATCCACAGCTTGGCCCGGTGTTACCCGCAGTGTTGAACACGATGGTTTGGGTTTTGGTTATAAGTGGAATATGGGGTGGATGAATGACACGCTAAACTATATGTCCAAAGACCCAATTCATCGCAAGTACCATCACCATGAAATGACTTTTTCGATGGTGTATGCCTATTCTGAAAATTACATCTTGCCATTAAGTCACGATGAAGTGGTACATGGCAAAGGTGCGCTACTGAGCAAAATGCCAGGAGACGATTGGCAGCAATTCGCTAATTTACGTGCCTACTATGGCTTTATGTTTGCCCACCCAGGTAAAAAGTTGCTGTTCATGGGCGCTGAACTTGCCCCCCGAGAGGAGTGGGATCATAACCAACAACTCAACTGGAAGTTGCTTGAAAGTGAAGCGCACCAAGGTGTGTATAAGTGTGTCAAAGCGCTCAATACGACCTATAAATCAACGCAGCAACTATTCGAGTGTGATAACAAATCAACAGGATTTAATTGGATTGATGGGGGGAACGCTGAGCAAAGCATATTTAGTTTTGTACGCTACGGACGAGATGGTGTTACACCGCTGGTGGTGATTGCAAATTTTACGCCACAAACCCATTTTCAATTCCGCTTAGGCGTGCCGTCAGCGGGGGTGTATCAAGTTATTTTAAACACGGATGACAAAGCGTTTTGGGGGAGCGGCGTTGGAGTCGTTGCACATAAACAACAACTCATTGAATCGAAAAACATAGCAAGCCATGGCCTTGAGCAAAGTATCGATATAACCGTTCCGCCTTTGGCAACCGTGTATTTGCAGCTGATCTCTGGTGGCACATGCTAACCAGTTATCGCGGCGATCATCAATTATTGGGTGCAACGGCCAGTGATAAAGGCGTTAACTTTTGTGTTTATGCACCGAAAGCAAAACGCGTAACCCTGTGTCTGTTCGACAAAAGCGGCCATAGCGAAGTGAATCGGATAGGGATGTTTCGGCATGAGGGCGGAAATTGGTCACTGTTTATCGAGGGAGCACAAGTCGGAGACTTATATGGCTATCGGGTAGACGGAGAGTATAGCGCGGAAAAAGGGCTGCTTTTCAATGCCAATAAGTTACTCTTAGACCCATATTGCCGCGACTTTTTTGGTGAGTTTACTTGGAGTGAACGGCATTTTTGCCATTTGCCAGTAGGCCATTTAAACCCATCTGATAACGCCTGTGATATGCCAAAGAGTAAAGTGACGGCGATTGAGAAGTATCAAGGGAAGCGACCTAAGACTCCGTGGAGTAAAACGGTGATCTATGAATGTCATGTTAAAGGGGCAACTGTTAGGCACCCAGATATTCCAACTAAACACCAAGGAAAATACTTAGGGATTGCTGAACAAACCTTTATCGATCACCTAAAGCATATTGGTGTTACTGCGATTGAGCTGCTACCTGTGCATGCGTTTATCAATGAGCAATTTCTTACGACCAAAGGACTAAAAAATTACTGGGGATATAACAGCCTCAACTTTTTTACGCCACACAAAAGTTATCTCGTTAACGACGACATCAACGAATTTAAGATAATGGTAGAGCGGCTCCATCAAGCCGGTATTGAGGTTATTTTGGACGTGGTGTTTAACCATACTGCGGAAGGTGGTTTGGATGGCCCGACAATTAGCTTTAAAGGGTTTGATAACCTGACTTATTACAGCACCTTGCCGAGTAAGCCCAATGTCTACATTAATGACACGGGTTGTGGAAACACAATGAATATCTCGAACCCTGTGGTATTAAGACTTGTCTTGGACAGCTTGCGCTATTGGGTGGAATACATGGGGGTGGACGGTTTTCGCTTTGATTTGGCGACGATCCTTGCTCGTCAAGCTTCGGGATTTTCAAATCAACATGCATTTTTGCAAGCTATCCATCAAGACCCAGTGCTTAGCAAAGTAAAACTGATTGCCGAGCCTTGGGATATTGGTCCTGGTGGGTATCAACTTGGACAATTTCCTTCTCCTTGGCGTGAGTGGAATGATAAATATCGAGATACTGTTAGGCGCTTCTGGCGTGGCGATGAGGGAGTATTGCCAGAGCTTGCGATGCGTATTCATGGCTCCAGTGACCTGTTTGAACATAACTTAAGGGGCCCTTTGAACTCCATAAATTTTCTTACCAGTCATGACGGCTTCTCATTGTTTGATTGGACGGCTTACGAGCATAAACACAATGAAGCAAACGGTGAGGCAAATAGAGACGGCCACAGTGAAAACTTTTCATTTAATTGTGGGGTAGAAGGGTTCAGTGCAGACCCTCAAATCAATGAATTGCGTCTCAGTATGCAGAAAAATGCATTACTCACTTTGTTTTTGTCCAAAGGGATCCCGATGATTTGCGCGGGAACCGAAATGGCACATACGCAAAGTGGCAACAATAATGCCTACTGCCAAGACAACTGCACTAGCTGGCTGGCATGGAAAAACCACCAGCAACACCACACGTTAACTTTTTTTATCCAAGATTTACTTGCGCTTCGTAAGCAATTTGCCGCGTTTTCTCACTCATTTTATGTCCATGACAGTGACAGTCGTTTTGCAGTGAATTGGTTTAATGAACAAGCAAAGCCGTTATCGCCTGAACAATGGCGAGAGCCGAGCCGCAAATGGTTGAGTTACACCATTACCGATCAGCAGTTAGGGCAAAGCTTATTGATAATTCTGAACGCCAGTGAAAGTGCATTGCAAATAAAGCTGCCATTTAGTGCATTTTCATCTCATTGGCAGCAAGCAATCACCACTGCGGTTGAGCCGCATCGACCAGAGTTAGATTCTTATTTACAGGTTCCAGCTAAGTCAGCATGGATATTTACATCAATCAAAGGGGATGAAAAGCATGGCTAATAAAAGTGCGCCAGTATGCGTGGTAAAACATTGGCAAGATGCACCAAAGATAGATGAAAACACCTTGAGTGATGATTTGACTCGTCACTTTTACTACACCTTAGGTCGAGACAAAGTAGGAGAGTCGCGACTGTATTTGTACCATGCATTAGCCTTGACTATTCGTGACCGATTAGTCGCCCGTTGCCGGGCAACCAAAGAGCACATTAAGAGTAAAAAGACACGTAAAGCAGCCTATCTCTCGTTGGAGTTTTTAATGGGTAGAGCACTGTCTAATGCGGTGTTAAATCTAGACTTAGAAGAACAAGTTCAAGCGGCATTACAAGAATACTGTACTGAGCTTGAAGAGGTCGCGCAGGCTGAACATGATGCAGGTCTCGGTAATGGTGGTTTAGGCCGTCTTGCAGCTTGTTTTTTGGATAGCTGTGCTTCATTAGCCCTTCCTGTTGTTGGTTACGGTTTGCGTTACGAATTTGGGATGTTTAACCAAACCTGTGAACAGGGTCATCAAGTAGAACAGCCAGATAACTGGCTCCGTGAAGGTCATCCATGGGAGCTTGCCGCACCAGAACAAGCCCGCAGAGTTAAGTTTTTTGGTCATGTTGAAGTACATACCGACAAAAATGGTAGGCAGCATCGTGAGTGGCTTGATACGCAAGATATTCTCGCCGTGCCTTACGATGTTCCTGTACCCGGGTATCGTAATGAGGTGGTAAACACATTAAGACTATGGAAATCAGAGGCAACCGATGAGTTTGACCTCAACGAATTTAATGCCGGTAGTTATTCAGAAGCGGTGGCTAAAAAAAATCTCGCTGAGCAGATAACGATGGTGCTGTACCCCAATGATGCCAGTGAAAATGGTAAAGAGTTGAGATTAAGGCAGCAGTACTTTTTATCCAGCGCGAGCTTGCAAGACGTGATCGCAACGTGGGTTGAACAATACGGCGATGATTTTAGTGATTTTGCGGATTATCACGTATTCCAACTCAATGATACCCATCCAAGTATTGCCGTAGCTGAACTAATGCGTATTTTATTAGACGATTACGAGCTGGAGTGGGATGCCGCGTGGAAGATAACGACATCAACCATGGCATATACCAATCATACTTTATTGCCCGAAGCATTAGAGCGCTGGTCTGTGAGTTTATTTGAGCGCTTGTTACCAAGGTTGCTAGAAATTATCTATGAGATCAATGCCCGCTTTTTGTCGGAAGTTGCACTGAAATGGCCCGGCGATATCGAAAAACAGCGTGCGCTGTCACTCATTGAGGAGTCCAGTCACCCTCAAATTCGCATGGCGTATCTTGCGATCGTAGGCAGTTATTCTGTCAATGGTGTTGCTGCACTTCATACCGAGCTATTAAAAGCAGGCTTGTTTAACGATTTCTATCAACTGTGCCCAGAGAAGTTTAATAATAAAACGAATGGGGTGACGCCAAGACGCTGGTTATCGCACTGTAATCCAGAACTGGCGCAATTGATTAGCGATAAAATTGGTGATGGATGGCAAGCTGATTTTTCTAAAATTAGTGAACTACGTCGTTTTTACGATAACCACGCCTTCCAAAAGCAGTGGTTCACAGTCAAACAAAACAATAAACAACGTCTTGCAGCGCTAATTGCCCATGAATGTCAGGTAGAGTTTGACCCAACTATGATGTTTGATGTTCAGGTCAAGCGTATTCATGAATACAAGCGTCAGCTACTTAACGTATTGCATGTTATCCATCTTTACGATCGGATCTGTCGTGGTGATGTAGCAGAGCTTGTTCCTCGTTGCGTACTGTTTGGAGGTAAGGCTGCACCCGGTTATTACATGGCGAAGAAGATAATTAAATTAATCAATAATGTTGCCAATGTTATCAACAATGACCCCGCGGCGAGGCCCTATCTTCGAGTGGCTTTCATGCCCAATTACAATGTCTCAAAAATGGAAGTGATTTGTCCTGCAACAGACTTATCAGAGCAAATTTCAACCGCAGGAAAAGAAGCGTCTGGCACAGGCAACATGAAGTTTATGATGAATGGTGCAATCACCATAGGCACCTTAGATGGTGCCAATATTGAAATACGAGAATGCGTTGGTGCAGACAACTTTTACTTATTTGGTGTAACTGCTGAACAAGCACAGCAAGTGCGCCAAAATTATCAGCCCCTTAAGATAATAGAAAGCGACAATGACCTTAAACGTGTTATGGCTTTGCTCGAAAGTGGGCACTTTAACCTATTTGAGCCTAATATCTTTGATGACGTAATTAACTCAATTAAGAGTAGTACCGATCCTTGGTTAGTGGCACAAGATTTTCCTTCCTATGTTGAGAGCCAGGAGCATGCGGCTCAAGCATACAAAGACAAGGAACATTGGCTGCGCATGAGTATTCTCAATACCGCAGCAAGTGGAAAATTTTCTAGCGATAGAACAATTCAAGATTACAGCGATGATATTTGGCGCTTGAGCCCAATGCAGTAGTCACCGCAAAAAGTTATGGAGAGAAGAAATAATGCCTAATTATGCGAATCGTTATATTAGTACCCTCACTCGAGAAACATATGCTTTAATACTTGCGGGTGGAAGAGGTTCGCGCCTTCACGAGCTCACCAATTGGCGAGCGAAACCCGCTGTTTATTTTGGCGGCAAACATCGAATTATCGATTTTCCATTGTCTAACTGCATTAACTCAGGGATCCGTCGGGTTGGCATTGCCACGCAGTATAAGTCGCACTCCCTTATTCGTCATGTTAATCGCGCATGGGGACACTTTAAAAAGGAGCTGGGAGAATCTGTAGAGATATTGCCAGCATCACAGCGATATGGTGATGAATGGTACTGCGGCACAGCAGATGCAGTTTTCCAGAATATGGATATTATTCGTCATGAGCTTCCCAAGTACGTTATGATCTTATCGGGTGATCATGTCTACAGAATGGATTACGGTGGCTTGCTTGCAAAGCACGTTGAGACAGGTGCAGATATGACCGTATGTTGTATTGAAGTGCCTTGTGAAGAAGCAGCAAAAACGTTTGGTGTCATGACGGTAGATGAAAGCAACCGTGTGCGTCGCTTTGATGAAAAACCGGTAGATCCGACGTCAATCCCTGGAAAGCCAGGTGTATGTTTGGCGTCTATGGGGAACTATGTGTTTAACACTGAGTTTTTATTCGAGCAATTGAAAAAGGATGCCGAACGAGAAGGGTCGGGTCGTGACTTTGGTCATGATATTATCCCATCAATCATAGAAGAGCATAATGTGTATGCGTATCCATTTTGCGACCCATCACATGAAGGGCAGCCATATTGGCGAGATGTAGGGACGCTTGATTCATTCTGGGAAGCAAATATGGAATTGGTTTCTCCTGAACCACAACTTGATCTCTATGATCCTCATTGGCCAATTTGGACTTATCAGGAACAGTTACCACCAGCTAAATTTATATTTGATGATGATGATAGACGCGGTATGGCCGTAGACTCAACGGTTTCTGGTGGCTGTATTATTTCTGGCTCTAAGGTTAAGCGTTCATTGCTGTTTTCCAATGTGCATGTTCACTCGTATTGTGAAATTGAAGGAGCCGTTGTGTTGCCTGGTGCCAAAATCGGGCGTAACTGCAAAATCAAAAACGCAATCATTGACCGCAGTTGTCAAATACCAGAGGGGATGACAATTGGTTACGATACTGACTTAGACAAAGAGAATGGCTTTAGAGTGTCGAATAAGGGGATCGTATTGGTGACCCGAGATATGCTTGCAGAGCTTGCGGAAAAAAATAATAAATGATCCATGTAGAGGTACTATGCATGTAATTTTAGTGGCAGCCGAAAACGATCGGTTGCCAAATTGTAAGGTAGGGGGCGTCGCAGATGTAATACGTGACGTGCCTTATGCATTGGCGCAGCTTGGCATTAAAGTATCGGTGGTGACACCTGATTATGGCCAAGCTGCTTTAAATCGAAACCTAGTCGCTGATATTGCTGTCCCTTTTCGTCAACACCTAGAAACGGCGACTCTTTGGTCTGTTGAAGAAAGCGACAATGTCACTCAGTATGTCATTTCACACTCATTGTTTAGTGAGCATCATGGCGCTATTTACTGTAATGATCCTCACCAGCCCTTTGCGACAGATGCAAATCGATTTGCGTTTTTTAGTGCGGCAGTTGCTGAACTTATTGAACATGAGTTGATAGCAGAGATAGATGTTGTACACCTACATGACTGGCATGCTGCTGTCGTTGCGGTACTTCGTCAGTTTAGTCCAAGATTCAAACGTTTAAAGACGCTGAGGACAGTCTATACTGTGCATAACCTTGCGCTTCAAGGGATCCGGCCTTTTAATCATGATTTTTCCAGCCTTGAGTCTTGGTTTCCGACACTCACCTATGATGGGCTCAGTATTTGCGATCCTAAATACCCTCACTGCTTTAACCCAATGCGAGCGGCTATTAATCTTTCAGACAAAGTGCATGTTGTTTCTCCTAATTACGCCAAAGAGGTGATGATCCCAAGTCATCCTGAGCTTGGTTTTTTTGGTGGCGAAGGGTTAGAAAGCGACATGCAGCATGCGTCTCATGAAGGACGGTTAGCAGGTATTTTAAACGGTTGTGTGTATGATGAGTCAGCTGACGAAGAGAATCTAACTTTTGCTGACTATTTGGCGCTTGCTGAGCAGCATGTGTTTCAATGGATGGCAAAATCAAGCCAAGTATTATCTCGGTTTTACATTGCTCATCAACGCATACTCGCTTGGCGTGACGAAGCCTTTAGCGGCAAGCTAATTACAAGTGTCGGTCGTCTCACCGATCAAAAAGCACTTATTTTAAGACAGCCGACCCAATCAGGCATTGTGCTCGATGACATCGCAAAAATAGCCAAGCACCAAGGAGCACGTATTGTGATTGTTGGCTCTGGTGACCCAAGTCTTGAGCAGCTATTTACCGAAGTAATGGCACGCCATAACAATGTTTTGTTTTTAAATGGTTATGGTAAAGCTCTCGGCGAACAACTGTACCCGTTGGGTGATTTGTTTTTAATGCCAAGCTCCTTTGAGCCTTGTGGTATCAGCCAAATGCTTGCGATGCGTGCTGGGCAACCTTGCATCGTACATAAAGTGGGTGGGCTATATGATACGGTAAAACACAATGAAACAGGCTATTGTTTTGAAGGAGAAACACTCGCTGAGCAAGGTAGTCAGTTTATTGCGATTTTTGAACTAGCGCTTGCTGATCTGATGAACGATGGCGAAAAATATCAACAACTCAGGCTGCAAGCTCGTATGCTGCGCTTTGACTGGCCCGATGTTGCACAAAAATACTGCGAACAATTATATAGATAGCGAAAATGTAGATAAAAAAATTTTCGCACCTGTGTTAAGTATTTATCAATTGGCTCAGTTGTTAAACAAAAAACTAGGTCAAAGGTATCAAAAGATAGCTTTGGCCTTTCTTTTTTATCATTTTGCATTATCTTTTAAGCTATTATTTTGATTCTTAATAGCTTAGGTTGATTTTCTTTATCATCATAAAGGGTTAAAATCTAAAAATTGCTAAACCAAAAGTGCGATTGTTCACTTTAGGTACGAAGGAGTTTTTGTTTGAAGGTTTTTGTGGCCCGCCAAGCCATATTTAATCGTAAAAAACAAGTTGTTGCATACGAATTGTTGTTTCGCGATGGTGTAAAAAATAGCTTTCCAAATATTGCAGATGATGCAGCGACAGCCAAGCTGATAATGAATAATCAACTTAACCTCGGCATGCGATATCTCACTTCGGGAAAGAAAGCGCTAATTAATATTGGTCCAGACTCGTTACGTCAGGAGCTGTGTGAGTTTCTCCCAGCAAATGATGTGATTTTGGAACTATTGGAGACTATTCCGCCAACAAAACAAAATTATGAGCGGATAAGAGGCTTATTTCACAGCAACTTTAGACTCGCGTTGGACGATTTTGAGTACTCAAAAGAATGGGAACCTTTCTTAAAGCTCGTAAGGTTGATTAAGTTCGACGTCATGGAACATCCGCTGGACACCATAGTGCCAGTGATTGACATGATCAAAGAGCGAAAGAACATCAAACTACTTGCGGAAAAAGTCGAAACCGAAGAAGAATTCGAGCAAGCTAAAAAGATGGGATTTCAGTTCTTTCAAGGCTACTTCTTTGCAAAACCAAAGATGATTGAGCAAAAAGACATTACTATCAATTATGTGATTGTCATGCTTATTTATGAAGAAGCACTTAAACCGAATATGAGTATTACGCGATTAGCCGAGTTGTTTGCTCAAGACACTGCGCTTGCGTACAAACTGCTACGGCTAATTAATTCCGGCGTGTTTCCAATCAAAAGTCGTATCGAATCTTTAAAACAAGCCTTGGTATATTTAGGAAACGAGCGTGTAAAAAAGTTTGTAAACTTAATTATGACAGCCCACGTAGCAGAGGGAAAACCGACAGAATTAACACGCCTTTCTATCGTTCGTTCGCGATTTTGTGAGCTTATCGCACAGCAAATTTCGCCAGGACTTGCCAATATGAGCTTTATGACAGGGTTATTTTCTCTGCTTGATGCCATTCTTGACAGGCCAATGGAGCAGGTTGTAAACAAGCTACCTTTTCCTGAGCAGCTTCATGATGCTTTGATAGGTAAACCCAACACGCTATATTATATTTTAAATATCGTTAGAGCCTATGAGTCTGGAAGCTGGTGGACTCTGCAGGATGCGTGCAGTTATCTAAACTACAAAGACGAAAACCTTCCTGATTTTCATGCTGCTGCGATAAACTGGGCTGATATGTATAAAAACCGTGTGTATTGATGAATAGAATTATTGCGATGGATGCGATCCGCGGGTTCGCGCTGCTTGGCTTGCTTTCCATGAATATGGTACATATGGCCAATTTTGAGTTGGGCTATGTACCAGCCAAAACAGCCCACTATCTTGATCCGTTCTTCGCAATGGTTAATAGTATTTTCTTTGATGGTCGATTCAGAACCTTATTTGCAATGTTATTTGGAGCGGCATTATGTATTCAGGTAGCAAAGACGGATGATCAGAGCCTTGCAAGGCATCGACTAACATGGCTAATGGTCTTTGGCGTGTTACACGGCGTGTTGATTTGGCCAGGAGATATTTTATTTAATTATGCGTTGAGTGGATTTGTCGCGCTGCGATTTATTAATGCGAGTGACAAAAAGTTAAGTCGCTATGCAATAGGGTTCATTTTAATCCCTTCTATTGCTATCAGCTTATTGCTGTTAATTGATCCAGAACCACAAATAACTAGAACTTCAGAAGTCTACCTCGAGTTTTTGCAGCAAATTCCAGCAAACTACCTAGAACTGCTCACCCTTAATGGCCTTTACTTTATCATTATCAGTTTACTTATCCCGGTTATTACTTTGTGGTATACCGCGGGGTTAATGCTACTCGGTATGCGTTTATATCGAAGTGGAATGTTTGACTTAGAGCGTACTGAACCTGTTCATAAAATTAACTTGTTTGCCGTGATAGCCATTATTTTATCATTTGTTGGCTTTGTTCTTGAACGTAAGCTAGGCGTCGAGTTTTTTGAAGGAATAGATTGGATCCTTGCAGTACCCGTTGCGTTGTTGTATGTCGTTGTTACTAAGGCGGCAATGCGAGGTGCAAAACATCAACTTTGGAGTTTACAATGTGTTGGGCGCCTAGCGCTTTCGTTTTATCTTCTCCAGTCAATGGTGTTTGTAAGCTATTTTTACTTTATAAACCCGAACGCTATCAGCACTTGGGAGCGGGTGGATTATTTCGCAGCATTTGTAATTGCGTCTATAATTCAATTAGCCCTTGCGGTGGTATATTGTAAGCTGTTTAAGCAAGGTCCATTTGAGAAATTATTGAAGATACTAGTGCTACGAAGAGCCCGCTATGATTAAAAAAGTACTAATTGGGTTAGTGCTATGGATGGTGTGTTTTAGTGTCGATGCTAAACAGTCTTTAAATGTCTTGTTTGTTAACCCTTCTGTGCCTGGTGAACCATTTTGGCAGCGCGTCCAAGGCATTACAGAGGCGGCTGCGGATCAATTCGATATTAGACTAGATGTGATCTATGGAGAAGGAAACCGAATTATACAGCTCGCTGAGCTTAAAAAATATTTGAGTTATCGTGCTACTCCCGATTATGTCATCCTCATTAATTATCCTGGTGGTGCCGAAGAAAGCCTAAAGCTTTTAGAAAAATATGGGATCAATCATATTACCTTAGAAGAAACGATTTCTGGCCCTGAAAGGCTCGCAATAGGTAATCCAAAAGAACACTATAAGTATTGGCTTGGGGAAGTGCATCATGATAATGACCAAGCAGGTTACGATCTGGCAAAGAAACTATACCAACAGGCTAAAACTAACGGTCATGAGACAATTTACCCTATTGCTATCAATGGTCACTATGGCACAGAGTCAGATATTAGAAGCAACGGTGCAAAGCGCTTTTTTGATGAAGTTGGCGTGGTGGTTCAGCAAACTGTCTACGCCGGGTGGTCAAAAGAACAAGCGCTTGATAAGACTAAGAAATTGTTGCACCGCTATCCAAAAACAAACCTTATTTGGTGTGCGTCAGATTTGATGGCGATGGGAGCTATCACCGCAGCTGCATCAAGCACCTCACAAATAGTGTTTGGCGGATTTGATTGGTTGTCGGATACTTTTGAGCTTATTGAACATAATGAGATGCAAGCATCCGTTGGCGGGCACTTTATGATGGGGGCTTGGGCGTTGATTTCGGTGTACGATCATTATTATGGGCACCCCTTTTGGAAGGATAACGCTGAACTTGCGTTTGACTTAAGCGTAATCACCAAGGAAAATCTAGCGGACTATTACTGGATAAAGTCAGCGAAAAACTGGCAATCTATTGATTACAAGGCAATGAGCCTTAGAGGAAAACCTAAAGAGCAGTATCATTTTTCTCCTGAGCTATTAAGAAAAAGTTTGCAAAAGTAGAAATGCAGTAGTGTAAAGCGGCTGAAGCGATTACAATACGGGTTTTTACTCAAAGTGGTTGTATCGTGACAGAGCAAAAGCGCCTCAATAAATACATCAGTGAAACTGGATTCTGTAGTCGTCGAGAAGCTGATGACTTAATCGCCTCAGGCCGTGTCAAAGTAAATGGAATTCTACCAGAAATGGGCACTAAAGTGTCTGATGCTGACACTATCATCATTGATGGTAAGCCTCTGAAAGCAAAGCCAAAGGCTGTATTTATTGCTTATAATAAACCTGTTGGTGTAACTTGTACCACCGAGCGTAAAATCAGAAGTAATATTGTCAGTGCAATTAACTATCCTGAGCGTATTTTCCCTATTGGTCGCTTAGACCGTCCATCCGAAGGATTAATTTTCTTGACCAACCAAGGCGATATGGTCAATAAAATCCTTCGCGCCGGCAATAACCATGAAAAAGAGTATGAGGTTGTGGTCGATAGGCCTATTGATGAGCGCTTTGTAAAACGTATGTCCTCTGGTGTTCCAATCCTTGGCACTGTCACAAAGCCTTGTAAAGTTCGTAAAACCGGGGCTAAGTCATTTACCATTGTATTGACGCAAGGCTTAAATCGTCAAATTCGCAGAATGTGTGAATATCTAGGATTTGAAGTAACACACCTTAAACGTATTCGGATAATGAATATTGATCTAACTGGCCTTAGCTCTGGTAAGTGGCGTCACCTTAACGAAAACGAAATGCGAGCGATTAATCACGCCACAGAGTCATCGAGTAAAACACAAGAGGCATCAGCGGGAGCTGGTGCGGGAAAACAGCATGATAAGCCTAGAAGTGAAGTTAGTGAGGTTGGTCGTCCAAAGCAAGATAGGCGAGCGCATAACAGCAAAGATCGAACAGATGAACTCGACAAGCAAAATAGCGTTAAGCCTAAGCCAAAAACGCGAAATGGTGAACAAAATCACAGTCACAACAAACGTAAGTCAAGCCCAAAGCCCAATGCTAAGCCTGCAAAAAGGGTCAAAGGTACTTTGTCCTTAAATAAGAATAAGTGACCTGAAGTTCGGATAATTAAGCAAAGAGTAGGGCAATGTAAAGCCCCTTGACAGCTTAATTAACCTGAGCAGCGGATAATTAATGCCTTTCTAGATCCAAACCTCAGGTTAATTAGAATGGGCAAAACGAAATAAATAAGGGCTATAGAAATAGCCCTTATTACATTTATTCAAACTGTTACTTTTCATCATCAGGTAGAGTAACGTTCAATTCTAATACTGCTAAATCATCCTCGTTTTGTTCAAACTGGACGTTGACGGCATCTGAATCTACTTTTACGTATTTGCGAATAACATCGAGGATGTCTTGCTTAAGTTGTGGTAAGTAGTCAGGTGTACCACGCTTTGAGCGTTCGTGCGCAACGATGATTTGCAGTCGCTCTTTCGCTAATGATGCGCTATTTTTTTTCTCAGAACGAAAATAATCTAGTAATGACACCTTACCCTCCAAAGATCCGTTTGAAGATACCTTTCTTCTCAACTTGTAAGAAACGGAAATCAACGACTTCACCTAATAAGCGGTTAATTGCATCGCTATATGCTTGGCCTGCATCAGATTCTTGGTCTAAGATAACCGGTTGACCTGAGTTAGACGCATTAAGTACGGCTTTTGATTCAGGTATTACACCTAGTAAGTCAATAGCTAGAATTTCTTTAACATCGTCTACCGACAACATTTCACCGCTATCTACACGCTCTGGGTTATAACGTGTAAGCAATAGGTGTTCCTTAACTGGCTCTAGGCCCATTTCAGCGCGCTTCGACTTGCTTTGTAGAATACCTAAAATACGATCTGAGTCACGAACGGATGAAACTTCAGGGTTAGTTGCTACCACGGCTTCATCAGCGAAGTACAATGCCATCATTGCGCCTGCTTCAATACCCGCTGGTGAGTCGCAAATGATGAAATCAAATTCTTCTTTCATTTCATTTAGCACACGCTCAACCCCTTCTCGAGTGAGGGCGTCTTTATCACGAGTCTGAGAAGCTGGAAGAATATAAAGTTTTTCAACGCGCTTATCTTTAATCAATGCTTGATTTAGATTTGCTTCACCGTTGATAACGTTGACAAAATCATAAACAACGCGACGCTCGCATCCCATGATTAAGTCGAGGTTTCTAAGACCAATATCAAAATCGACAATGGCTGTTTTATAACCCTTTAGCGCTAAGCCAGTACCAATTGCTGCACTTGACGTTGTCTTACCAACACCGCCTTTACCTGAAGTTACGACAATAATTTTTGCCATCTGATTTATCCTTTGACCAAAGCTGTAATTTTTAATGATTCGTCTTGTTGTGTTATTTGAGCAGCTTGACCCCAGTGTTCACCTTGCAGTGAATCACTGATCCAATAACTCCCGTTAATAGACACCAGCTCAGCTTCTAAGCGCTGACAAAATATACTCGTGTCTTCTTGGCCTTGCGCACCTGCGATTGCACGGCCACGTAAAGTACCGTAAATGTGCACGTTACCATCGGCGATAACTTCTGCACCATGACTTACAGCACCTAGCACGATCAGATCACGGTCTTTAGCATAAATTTGCTGACCACTACGTACCGTTCCGTTCACAATTTGAGCAGGAAGATAAACTTGTTTTTCTACTACTTCTGCTGCTTGAGATTGTGATGGGGTACTCGGTTGCACATCCCTTGAATAGTTTAGTACAGAAAACCCGGCTTCTTTGGCTAAGTCGTGCTGACTTTGAGTACCGCTACACACACCCACTGGATTGAGCTGTAAATCGACCAGTGTTTGCTTTAACTCTTTGAATTCTACAGTTTGCTCCTGAACATCAGCTAAATTAACCACAATTGGTGCACCTTGAAAAAATTTAGGCGCTTGCGAAATTTTGCTATCAAGATCTTGCCTTAACTTGGTCAGATCTAAAGAAAACAACTGCAGCACAGAGAGTGTAAATAGATTTCCTTTTAGTTCGAATGTTTGATTTGCCATATGTACTCAAATTTCTGTTACAACCGCCGCTAAAGCCTTATCTAGCTGACTTTAGCGCGTAGTAAAACTTTCCACAACTTACTAATAGCATGGTATAGTGACCGCCCATGATTAGCAAGAATTTATAGGCTTATAATGCTCACTGCCATATACAAAAGTCCAAAAAAAGCGGATACCTATCTTTTTGTAACTAAAAGAGATGATTTTTCCAATGTCCCTGCACCGTTAATGGAAACTTTCGGCACTCCTATCTATGTCATGATCATTGACCTTGCGAGAAGAACAAAATTGGGAATTGCTGATCTTGAAACGGTTAAGCAAAAATTAACTGACGATGGGTTTTACTTGCAACTTCCACCGCATACAGAAAGCTTGCTTGATGAATTTAGAAAGCAAAACGGAGTAACAGATTCGTGATAAAAAAAATTTCCCTACTAGTAGCCTCAGTTTGCTTGTCCACATCAGTCTTTGCTAATACTCAAGCGAAGTTTGATGAATACCTCAAAAACTTAAAACAAGAAGCGATTGACAAGGGCTATACACAACAATTAGTTGATGAGGCTTTTGCAACAGCAGTATTTAAGGAAAAGGTGATTAAGGCTGATAAATCCCAGCCAGAAATTGTCGAAACACTAGAAACTTATTTACCCAAGCGCGTCCCTGAATGGAAAATCCAACAGGCCCGCAAACTCTACAAAGAACACCAAGAATCTTTAGAAAAAATAGCAAAAGAATATGGCGTACAGGCACGGTTTATTGTCGCCCTGTGGGGCCTTGAAAGTAACTTTGGTCGTATTCAAGGCGGCTATCCAGTCATTAGTGCGTTAGTGACGCTTGCTTTTGATGGTCGTCGAGAAGCTTTATATAAAAGACAGTTGTGGGCTGCGCTGGATATTTTAAGAGATGGTCACATCGGTCTGGATGATTTCAAAGGATCGTGGGCAGGAGCAATGGGTCAAACTCAGTTTATGCCAACTTCATTTACGTCTTATGCCGTTGATTATAATAAAGATGGTCGCAAGGACATTTGGACGACGCAAGAGGATGCTTTTGCGTCAATAGCCAATTACCTGAAAAGTGTGGGCTGGAACGACGATCTCACTTGGGGTCGCCAAGTTAAGCTACCTGAAGGTTTTGACAATAGCTACATTTTAAAGCGTGGTACGAAAACGCACAGCGAATGGTTAAAAGAGTGGAGTAAATCAGAGCGTTCATTGCAGGAGTGGCAGGCGCTTGGTCTTCGCAGAATGGACGGCACTGACTTGCCACAAGTGAATATCACAGCAGCATTAGTGATGCCAGATGACGCTAATGGCCGCATGTATCTAGCTTATGATAATTACAAGGCCTTGATGAACTGGAATAGATCTTATTATTTTGCCTCAAGCGTTGGGTATTTATCTGACCGCATTGGCTATCCAAAAATTTAGCCTAGAAATTCTGATTTAGCCCGTTCTAACAACGGGCTTTTTTTATGCCTTTTTTATTGGAGGATATAGCTTGCTACACCGCCATTAAATTTGCTGTAAACAGAAAAACATATAGCAGAGGCGAGTATTATTCTTAATGCAATAAAAAAGGCAGCGTCCAACTCGCTGCCTTTTGGTTGGGCTAATGTATGCAAGTGTCAATAGTAGGACAAAGGTTGAACCTTGCCCCAAAAGACTCGGTACGAAAATAACGTATATGCAATTAAGGTCGGCACCACAATGACTACGCCATATAATAAGAAAGTAAGAGCTGACGCGTCAGCGACCGCTTCGAAGATGGTTAGCTTGCCAGGCACTACAAATGGGTAAAAGCTATAAACTAAGCCGAAGAAGCAAAGCACAAAGATAAATGCTGAAATCAGGAACGGTAACCAAGCTCCATTATCTGGTGACTTTGGTAGTTTCTGTAACACAAGTTCTAAAATTACAAAGAGCGACAAGCAAATAATTGGGGCTGGTAATACGACTAAGGCCATCGGGAGGTCAAACCAACGCTCATAGATCCACTCATTAATCGCTGGGTTGATGATAGAAACGAGCAACACCCCAACAAAGGCTACTCTCGCAAATTTTTTGCACCAGCTAATCGCATCTTGCTGCAATTGCCCTTCACACTTCATAATTAGCCATGCTGAACCAATCAAGCCATACGCGCAGACAACGCCAATTCCACTAAAGACCGCAAATGCATGGGCAAGAGGGGTATTTTCAAAGCCTATGACATAAAGCCCCAGCATATACCCTTGCGCAAACGAGGTGAGTAGCGACCCAAATTTAAATACTTTGTCCCACCGCCTTTGGCGTTTAACTCTCGCTTTTGCTCTGAAATCAAAAGCGACACCACGCATAATTAAGCCAAAGAGTAAAAACACAACAGGAATGTAGAGCGCCTGCAAGATCATACTATGGGCTTGAGGAAATGCGATAAATGCAAGGCCAACAGCTAAAACTAACCACGTTTCATTAGCATCCCAAAATGGACCGATAGAGGCTATCATTGTGTCTGCGGTTTCTTTATCGTCCAGCGGGATCATCATGCCAACGCCAAGGTCGTAACCATCTAATATTGCATAAACAAGCACTGCGAGTGCCATCAAACCGGCATAGATGAGAGATAGATATTCCGGATTAAACACGAGTCACCTCCTCAGCAAATTCCTTCATGTCGTATTCTTCCACTTCTACAGACTTGCTAGCAGTGTGGAACAAAGTGCGAATATAAGCGTACAGTAAGATTGCATATATCGTCAGATAGCCAATGAGTGTAAATAAGACGTTTTCTGAGGCAATGGTTGTGACTGCATCTTCAACTCTTAAGATACCACTGACGATATAAGGTTGGCGGCCAATTTCTGTGACATACCAGCCTGCGAGGGTAGCCACCCAGCCTGAGAAAGTCATCGCAACAAGCGTTTTCAGTTGCCACTTAGGTAACTCGCCCTTTTTCCATAATGTAAAACGAGTGACAAACGCAACTAAGATCATCAGCATGCCCATCCCAACCATGATTCTAAAACCGAAAAAGACGGGCTTAACAGGTGGGTGTTCACCTTTAAATTCATTAAGCCCTTTAATTTCACCGTTAACGTCGTGGGTAAGAATAAAACTTGCCATGTTAGGAATACCGAGCGCAAAGTCGTTGCGTCTTTCTTCCTCATTCGGAATTGCGAATAATAATAGTGGTGCACCTTTCTCTGTTTCCCAAACCCCTTCCATTGCTGCAATTTTTTGTGGTTGATGTTTTAGCGTATTTAGGCCATGCAAATCGCCGACGAAAGCCTGCAATGGAGTAAGCAGCGCCGCAACTGTTAACGCAACGGTTAACGCTTTTTTGGGAGCATGTTTTTCATCGTTTTTCAGCATCCGATACGCACTGACACCAGCTATCAAAAATGAAGCCGTCAGCGCACTAGCTAATAACATATGGAAGAAGCGATAACCGAATGAAGGATTGAAAATAACTTCAAACCAGTCCGTGGGATATACGATACCGTCTCTAAGTTCAAAGCCTGTCGGGGTTTGCATCCAACTATTCAAAGACAGGATCCAAAATGCGGAAAGCGTTGTACCTATGGCGACGATAAAAGTGGCTAAAGTATGTATTTTAGGTGGTACGCGCTTCATGCCAAACAACATGATCCCTAAAAATGTTGCTTCCATAAAAAATGCGGTCAATACTTCATAACCGAGCAAGGGACCTGCAATATTGCCGACTTTCTCCATAAAGCCGGGCCAGTTTGTACCAAACTGGAACGACATGGTAATGCCGCTTACGACACCGAGTGCAAAGGTCAATGCAAAAATTTTGACCCAAAAGCGATAAGCTCTTAACCAAACCGGGTGTTCGGTTAGGTCATACTTGAGTTTAAAAAACGCCAGAAACCAAGCTAACGCGATGGTTATCGTGGGAAAGAGAATATGAAAACTAATATTTGCTGCGAATTGTATTCGCGACAACAACAACGTATCAAGCATGACGCACCTCGCACTTTAAGACTTACGTAATAATTTATCCTTTAAATCTATTACTTTACTCACAGAAGAACCGAGCTTCATCAACGATTGCAATTGCTCTGGTGATAGGCGTTGAAGTTCCGCTGACCACTTAGTGACGGTTTCAAGTAGGTCATGAATGGATTGCATTTGCTGCTGTGCATACACTTCTTCAGGTGAGTTGGCGCTATCTAGGATTTGGTCACGAAGTAGAGTGAGTGTTGGGTCGATTTCCCTTTTTCTTCTCTCTTCAAATACGCGGTTAGCGAGATCCCAAATAGAGCCGTTTGGAGAGTAGTATTCTTTACGGTCGCCGGGAATATGATGCACCTTAACTAGTTGCCAAGATTGCAATTCTTTTATTCCCATACTCACGTTACCGCGTGAAATTTTTAACGCATCGGCGATTTCGTTCGCTGTTAATGGTTTTTCATTAATAACCAACAAACCAACCATTTGTCCTATAGTTCTGTTGAAACCCCAACGGCTTCCCATTTCGCCGCAATGAAGTACAAAATTTTCTATTTTTGGTGATAAGTTCATTGTTCTAAACTTTCAGTAATTATTGAAACTTTAATATAAAGGTCACTTTGACTTAGATCAAGCATTAATTAAGCTCAACTACAACATAGTGAAAGTTAACCTTCCCCGAATATCTATAATTGCCATCCACTGACCGCAAATCAATATAAATTTCAAATCATTGTGATTTAATGCGGCTGCAATCACACGGATTATGCTGCACAGCCTCTTACTTTTGCAGCGGTACTCACATGACACGGGAATTTATACATGCTAAGAATCCTCCTTTTCACCTTATCTATCTTTAGTTGCACTGCTTTTGCTGAGCGCGCGACAACCATATTGATCTCCATCGATGGATTTAGATGGGACTACATTGAAAAACACGATGCAAAGAATATTGCAAATCTTGCGAAGCAGGGCGTCCGCGCGACTAAGCTATGGCCTCAATATCCGACTAAGACATTTCCAAATCACCTGTCTATTGTTACGGGTTTAAAACCAATCAATCATGGCATCGTCGATAATTACTTTTGCGATAAGAAGCGTGAAGAGTGTTATAAGATGGGGATGGGTAAAGTGGATAGCTCTTGGATAAGTGGTATTCCCTTATGGAATCTTGTAAAAATGCATGGATATAAATCTGCCGCTTATTTTTGGCCAGAATCAGACGCTAGAATCAATGGTATGACGCCTGACTATTACTATCATTATTCAAAGAAAGCCGATTACAAGAATCGTCTTAATGAAATACACAATTGGCTAAAATTACCAAAAAGCGAAAAACCATTGTTTGTCGCTAGCTACTTTTCTCTAGTGGATTCTATGGGTCATGGATACGGACCAGACCATGAAAAAACGAGAGAAGCAGTACAATTTGTTGATGGCTTAATCGGAGATTTTGTCGCTGCTTTGAAAAAGGACAAAATTAAAGTGAACCTAGTACTCGTTTCTGATCATGGTATGGCAAGTATAGAGCCAGACAAAGCTGTGATCCTCGAAGAGCTAGATATACCTAAAGAATGGACTATCAAAAACAGTGGAACGAGAGTGTCGCTTTATGCGCTAGGCGAAGAAAAACTTGAAGCAAAAGCACTTATACAGCAGTTACGTGAAAAAGCGGAGGGTCGTTATGAGGTGTTGAGTAGTGAGCGAAAACAGCAACTTAATGGCGGTGAGTCTTCTCGTATCGGTGACATTATCATGCAAGCAAAAGCACCTATTGTCTTCATGCAAAAAGGTAAGCAAGGTTATTATGGTACGCATGGGTATGAGGTAACAGCTGATATGGCCGCATTTTTTGTCGCAAGTGGCCCCGCCTTTAAATCGGGTGTAACGATAGAACAAGCTAGCAATTTAGAAGTTTACCCAACACTTACACACATTATGGGGCTTAAGCCACTTAATGAGCTTGATAGTAGGGGAGAAAATCTATTAAAGCTGGTTAGGCAGTAAAACAAACTATTTATGATGTTCAGGGCTAATGCGTAACTTAGCTCTGAACTAGGTGAGTAGAGTAAGTTACTTTTTATTGGAAGATTTCATCAACCGTTTTGCTAAAGCAAATACAATATAGACAAGAACCAAGGAATTAAGGACAAGCAATGCATCTTTATCAGATACGAACATCCATATCGCCGCAAGCGCAAGGCAAGCAAGTGTAAAGTGGCCAACTAGTGGATTGGTAGTCTTTTTCTTCATTAAGAACTTCGCTGTATTTATGTTCAGATTATTTTACACCTGATAGCTGAGACAATACCAATAATCCGTTCAAAAAACTAAATATTTTTAACCATGTGGTTATAATACGGGCACACAGAATGTGGACGTTCTAATTCGTTATTGGTCTGACCAGAGTTTGATATAGATTAACTGTTTCACTCAAACGAATAGCTAAAATGTCATGGAAGTACATTAAAGAGAATTTTTAGTGGTACAAATAAATAAAGCAAAACATTGGTTAGACCTTAAAAAGCTGATACTCATTCTTGCCACATTATGCGTATTTACATCGTTACTAAACGCATTGTTTTCGAGCTACCAAGTGCAAAAACAGGTGATGGTAAAAGATACGCTAGAGGCAAATCGTGCCTATGCAACTAAGTTAGCAGATGTTACCGATCTCTTCTTGCAATCAGTATTGATGCAACTAAAAGCGTCGAGCGAAACCATTGCGACGCAGCTAGATAACCCTGAGGTGGTTAATAAAGAGTTGAGTCAAATGCTTACAAGGACACATAGTTTTGACTCTATCGTGTTAGTAAACGCAAAAGGTGAAATTATCGGTGCCCAACCAAGTTCACTTGGTGTGATAGGAGCTACACTCAAAAATGAAGTCGAAACTTTGCCACTTCGTGAAAAAGCCCCTTTTATTGTAGGTCCATTTGTTTCGCCGGCTGGGAATTTGATGGTGAGCCCAACTCATCCAATGTTTGACCAAGAAGGAATATTCGTAGGTTTTATCGCAGCTGGGATTTATCTTAAAGGTGACAATATCTTAGGCCGATTATTAGCAAACCATCATCACCAAGACAAAACCTATATTTATGTTACCGGCCCCAACGGTAAACTCATTTATCATCATGATGATCATCGTATTGGGCAAGACGTCACCAAAAATGAGGTCGTTGAATCATTACTCAGCAAAACTTCAGGTTCCGCCCAAATCGTCAATACCCAAGGGGTAGCAATGCTAGCTGGGTATGCTTCCGTAGCGACGAGTGGTTGGGGGGTCGTGGCACAACGCCCATTAGAGGTCACGATGTCACAATTATCGAACACCATGCGGCACGTACTCAAAACTACCATTCCATTTACTGTATTTTTGTTAATTTGTGTGCTTGGACTCGGAACCTTAATTGCTAAGCCATTATGGCGATTAGCTAAGTTATCAGAGCAAGTGGAAGATGGCAGAAACATCGATTTTCCACATGTATCCACATGGTATTATGAAGCCGCGTGGCTTTATCAGGCAATGCACAGTAGTGTTAAGAACTTAGGAGCACAGATCCAGCGCTTTGACGATGAAAGAAAGCAAGATCAGCTGACTCATTTATTCAATAGACGAGGAATGGAAAAGTGGCTAGAGACTGCCTATGAGCAGCAAACTCCGTTTAGCATTATTGCGCTTGATATCGATCACTTCAAACACGTGAATGATACTTACGGCCACGATGTTGGTGATGTGGTAATCAGAAAACTCGCAGAGCTGATGCGCACTAATGCACGTGAACAAGATCACCTATGTCGTAGTGGTGGAGAAGAGTTTTTGATGTTTCTACCGCATGTAGATATAGACAAAGCAGATAGGATCGCTGAGCGTCTGCGCGCATGTACCGCTGAAACTGAGTTTGGCGAGGCGGGACATATCACGATTTCTCTTGGGATCTCTCATTGGCCGCTGTGCTCTGAGGATTTGCATCACGCACTTAAACTAGCGGACCGTAGTTTATATCAAGCTAAGGCTAACGGTAGAAACCGCGTAGAGCATGCCGTTATAGCTAATCATAATGTAGCATAATTGGAAATTCGATATTAAAAAGTGAAATCTGCTCCGAATATCGGTAAGATGCGTTGCAATTTTTACCGTTACCTAATTTGGAGCTGTACTTTCCATGGCAAAAACATTGAAAGTTCCTCATACACTAGTCTTATTGCTAGGTATGATGTTAATTGCATTGCTGTCGACCTGGATTATTCCACAAGGCTTTTTTGATACTGCAACCACTGACACTGGCAGACAAGTTGTACTTGCTGGCACCTACCACATTGCAGAAGAATCAGTTCAACTAACTCCTTGGGATCTGTTAAAAGCTATTCCTCGCGCTTTTGCTGCTGCGCAAGACGTTATCTTCTTTGTGATGATAGTGGGTGGTGTACTCGCAATTGCACGTGCAACAGGCACTGTTGATGCATTGATCGGTCGCTTACTTGAGAAAAATGGCGATAAACCACAAAAGCTGATTTTTATGGTGGTGTTTTGTTTTGCAATCGCTTCAAGTGCGATAGGTACTGCAGGTGAATACATTCCGTTTGTGCTGATTTTAGTTGCGCTCTGTAAGGCAATGAAGCTGGATGCCATGACTGCCGTTGGCATGATCATCGCAGGCTACGGTATTGGATACGGTGTGTCAGCATTTAACCCATTTACGGTATTAATTGCCCAGCAAATTGCTGAAGTACCAGTCTATTCGGGTATATGGTTAAGATTTGCTATTTTTGTTCCATTTGTACTGATTGGCTTTCATCATGTATGGAGTTACACAAAAAAGGTACAACAAAATCCTGAGCACTCGATGATGAAAGATGTGCCTTGCCCACTGGCAGGTCAGGCTGCGCCAAGCTATCCGCAGCTTAACGGTCGTCATAGAACTATTTTGCTTACTTTTATTGTGACGCTTGTTTGTGCAGTTTGGGGAATTGCCACTCAGGGGTGGTATTTATACGAGCTAGGTGGTTTATTTATCGCATGGGGTGTCGTGATTTCAATTCTTGGTAAACTTTCAGCAGACGAAGCTGCAAACCGTTTTATTGAGGGGGTTTCAGACTTGGTCACTACTGCTGTGCTTATTGGCGTAGCTCGTGGTATTGCCCTTATTCTTGAAGATGGTCAAATCCTTCACACGATTGTGCATGGACTTTCAACTCCTCTTTCTTATGTCGCTGCAGAAGTTTCGGCCGTTGGTATGTTACTTATCCAAACGCTTTTAAACATGTTCATTCCGTCGGGCTCAGGTCAGGCATATGTGACTATGCCACTGATGGTGCCGGTAGGCGACTTAGTTGGTGTACCAAGACAGGTTGCGGTACTTGCGTATCAGTTTGGTGACGGCTTCTCAAATATGATAGTGCCAACAAATGCGGTATTAATGGGGATACTCGGCATGGCTGGCGTCCCTTACACACATTGGTTTAGATTCTGTATGCCGTTGATGGCTAAACTCATGGTCGCTGCGGCAACTGTACTGGTACTCGCTGTGATGTTTGGTTATGGTTTGGACGTACAACCGCAACTGTAGATAAACAAATTTTCTTCTTAGATAGCGCCAATCGGCGCTATCTTGCCTTCACTAGACTCAATTTCTCATCACAAAGCAAATTTATTGATCTGTATTTATATTCTATGTAGTTTATTAAGCTATTATTATTTATTAAACAAAAATCTTGGTCGGGAATGAGCCATACAGACTTCTATGAATTTAACGTTTAGCCATTTTTACAATTTAACATCCACTAATCAGCGATATCAATTTGCATTGAAACAGTTGTATGAACGATTTGATGCGGATCATTGTTTTGTGGGTAAATTTATCGATAACGATAAGCGTGTAAAGACCGTGATGTACCTCGCGGATGGTGAAGAAGTCGATAATATTATTTATGACCTTGAAGGGACACCTTGTTTTGATGCTAAAGCAAGCAATGATGTATGTTGCGTCACAAGTGGTTTACAGCAACTTTATGAAGAGGATGAGATCCTTCGCGTTTTAAGCATAGAGGGTTATCTTGGTTTAACTTTGCGAGCATTAGATCATACACCCATAGGAATAATGGTCTGTTTGTTTAATAAAGAAAAACAAGTCAGCCTAGAAGAAAAACTATGGTTTCAAGAATTAGGACACCTGATCTCAACGGAGCTTAGCCATAATTTAGAATTGACCAAACAAGGAATTTTGCTCAAACAACTTGCAAAAGGCGAGCAAATAGCAGACTTATGCACTTGGACGTGGCAACTTAAACAGAACAAACACTACTTTTCCTCTCATCTTAATCATCTACTTAAGACAAAAACTGATTCTCTATCTCTATCATTATTACTCGATAAACTCACAATAGAAGATAGTGAACGACTGCGGATAGCTTTAGAGAAAGTCAAACTAGGTGGAACTCGGCATGTTGATTTACAAGTTTCGTTGACCTCTCGCACCGAACACTACGGGTTATTAAGAATTATTGGTCAAGTAGAGTCTGATGAGCAGCATAGCGATGAACTTGTATTCACTGCGACTATTCAAGATATTAGCTATATTTCATCGCTAAATAAACAGCTCGAACTCACTAATGTTGTGTTCGAGCATGCTACAGAAGCCATTATGATCACCAACAATGAAAATAAAATCATTATGGTAAATCGTGCATTTGAGCGACTAACGGGTTATACCGGCTACGAATTATTAGGCCAAGACCCCGCGGTGCTGTCATCTGGTAAGCAAGATAAATCATTCTATGAAGCAATGTGGGCGTCGTTGAGTACGGTTGGTCACTGGAAAGGAGAGATCCACAACCGTCGCAAAAACGGTCAGATTTATCCAGAGGAATTAACACTGAGCGTGGTGAAGGATGAGCAAGGTAAAGTCGCTAACTACGTCGGCATCTTTAGAGATATTACTGAATGGAAGCGTAATGAATCTCAACTTACCTTCTACGCTAATCATGAACCATTAACCGCGCTATTAAATCGCCGTAGTTTTATGCAGCGCTTAGAAGAACAAATATCGGGCTCAAGAAGTAACAATACAAGTTGCTCACTACTTTTTATTGGCTTGGATAGGTTTAAAGAAGTCAACGATGTTTTTGGTCCGGAGATTGGCGATAAGGTACTTATTTCTGTAGCTAAACGATTGAAAAATGCGGTTCGCCAAAATGATATTATCGCAAGGTACGGTGGTGACGAGTTTGCGTTACTACTTACGCGCAGCGATGTAGAAAGCGCGCTAAAGATTGCTCAAAAGCTCTCACAGAAACTCTCTCAGCCCTATGTATTTAATGAAATTACCATAGAAGTCACTTGCTCTACAGGCATTGCACAGCTTGAAGCTGGCTCTCGGATCACCGCAGCAAATTTACTCAGAAACGCAGCGCATGCACTTAATAGCGTGAAAAAGACCGAGCGCGGACAGGTAGCCTTACACAATGCGGCAATTCAAAATGCCTATTTAAATAAAATAAAGCTTAAAGACAAGTTAAAGCAGGCTCTGAAAGAAGGAGCGCTTACTGTTTATTATCAGCCGATCGTTAATGCTGATACCAACCACATCACAAAGTTTGAAGCCCTAGTACGTTGGTTTGATGATGAATACGGAATGGTATCACCAAGTACTTTCATTCCTATCGCCGAAGAATTTGGTCTTATTCATTTAGTTGGACAGTTTGTACTTGAGCGTAGTTGTCAAGACTTAGCAAAAATCCACCAAGCTGGTTTTACAGAGGTTGGGATCTCTATTAATCGCTCTGTTAGTGAGTTTAAAGCCAGTATTAATCAGGTGAAGCTAATCACCTCTGCCATTGAAAAAGCCAAGATCCCGTATGAAGCAATTACCATTGAAGTTACCGAATCGCTTGCTACAAATCGCTATACTTGGAAAACGCTTAATCAACTAAGAGAGCATGGGATAAAGGTTTCGCTTGACGATTTTTGTACTGGCTATTCATCATTAAGTAACTTGATAGAAAATCAAGTGGATTACCTAAAAATAGACAAGAGCTTTGTCGACAGCTTAATGTCTGATTACAACAAACAAGTAATGATAGACTGCCTCATTAAGCTCAGTGATAAGTTGGGAATTGGTGTGATAGCCGAAGGGGTAGAGCAGTTTACTCAACTCGAAAAGTTACGAGAGCTTGGTTGTCATCACATTCAAGGATTCTTTTACAGCCCCGCAAAACCAATAGATGCCTGCCTTGAGTTACTCACAACAGACGCTTTTGCTGAACAAACACAAAGTGCATTAGAAAAATAAAGGTGTGATATTTTGATATCACACCTCAGAAATAGCAGATTGCTTCTGCGTCTTTATTACAACAGTGGTTTTATCAGCGCTGTGATCGCTTTAATGTGATCATCACGGTCGTTTAGCGCAGGAATATAACGATACTTTTCGCCGCCAGCAGACTCAAATACCTCACGGTTTTCAACTTCTAACTCTTCGAGTGTTTCTAAGCAGTCGGCACTAAAAGCTGGGCTTAAAATTGCGACGTTTTTAATACCTTGACTCGGAAAACTCTCAAGTGTTTTGTCCGTATAAGGTTGCAACCATTCTGCTTTACCAAAACGACTTTGGAAGGTGGTCATCACTTTTTCTTTATCAAGATTAAGTTTTTCAACGACTAAGCGAGTCGTTTGTTGGCAAAAACAATGATACGGATCGCCTCTATCTAAAAATAACTTTGGTGTTCCATGATATGAAAAAACCAATTTATCTGGCTCTCCATTCGCCTCAAGATCTTCTCTAATTGAATTAGCTAAAGATTCAATATAAAGCGGATGTTTGTGATAGCCATTAATAAAATGCAGCTCTGGTACCCAGCGCCAACCTCTTAGCACCTTTGAGATCTGATCAAAGGTTGAACCTGTTGTCGCGCTGGAGTATTGAGGATATAGCGGCACAATGATAATTCGTGTGATGCCTTTTTCTCTTAACTTCTCAAGCCCTGATTCAATTGACGGGTTGCCATAACGCATGGCAAGCTCAACTTCGATGCCTTCAAAACCTTCACTGCGTAATTGCTTTTCTATTTTATCAGTTTGCGCTCGACTAATGGTTATCAAAGGTGAGCCTTCATCAGTCCAAATTGACTGATAGGCGTGTGCAGATTTTTTAGGGCGAACACGTAAAATTATGCCATGCAAAATCATTAACCAAATTAGTCTTGGAATTTCGACAATACGGGGATCGGAAAGAAACTCAGCGAGATAAACTCTAAGTGCTTTAGCCGTTGGTGCATCTGGGCTACCTAAATTTGTAATAAGAATACCCGTTTTGGAATTAAATCGGCCTTCATGGGGGTTATCTGTTATGGCTGAAAAGCGAGACACCTAACGCTCCTTAGATTATCATTTTAATAGGATTATTTTACAAGAAAGGCTATACGGGAGTAAGCCTAATTTCGATCTAAACTGGCATAAATCAATTTGCGCCTAAAATTAACTCACACTATAGTTGTAATTATCGTTAATTAATCCCTTCTCTATTGCTATTCATGGATTGAGGGCGTATTTTCCTGCAAATCTTTAAGGGAAAATCAATTTTTTGTTAGTTTTGGACATGTCTAATGAGAACCAACCACCCAGTAACCCAAAGAGAAAAAACCTTTTCTCGCGATGTAAAACTCATCTCTGTCACTGATCTGAAAGGTAATATTGTTGACTGCAATCAAGCGTTTATTGATGTTAGTGGATTTTCCCGTGATGAGTTAGTTGGTCAACCTCATAATATAGTACGACATCCAGATATGCCACCTGTGGCGTTTCAAACCATGTGGACGCAGCTTAAAACAGGTAAGCCATGGATGGGGATCGTAAAAAACCGCTGTAAAAATGGTGATCACTACTGGGTCGATGCCTATGTAACCCCAATAACAGAAAATGGCAAAATCATAGGCTATGAGTCGGTTAGAAGCTGCCCAGATAGGGCGACGGTTGAACGGGCAAGTCAACTTTATACAAACGTAAATACTAATAAAGGAAGCAGTTTCAGTCTTCCCAAATTACGTGTTGTTTGGCCAGTATTTAACATCGTCTCATCACTGGCACTTTGGTATTTTGCTTCAGAATCTGCAGGCTTTTTTTGGTTAATGGCCAATATGCTAGCATATTCAGCTTATGCAACTTGGCGCGATAAAGAACAGCTGAGACGACTAGAATCTGAGTTGGCGCACAGTTTTTGCGATGAGATATCTGAGCAAGTTTATTCGACTTGGGATGGCACCATGGCATCAATCCAAGTTCGTTTAAAGAGTGAAAGGGCACACCTAGATACAATTCTTACGCGTGTTGAACATGCGGCGCAAAACGTATCAAAAGGAGCGCATACGGCGAGTAAAGAAGCGCGAGCAACTTATGCCGATTTACAAAAGCAGCAAACTGAGACTGAGCTTGTTGCTACTGCCATGAATGAAATGACAACAACCATCAACGATGTCTCTAACAGCGTGCAATTGAGTGCTAAAGATGCTCAGAACTCCCTTGATTTGACTTCTCAAACAGAACAGATCGCTAATAAAACCAAAATTGCTTTTGGTGATTTAAGTAATACCATTGCCGATATCCGCAATTCTGTTGAAGGCGTCTCTAAGCAAACTGATAAAATTGCTGCAGCCGCACAGATTATCGAACAAATCGCTGAGCAAACTAATTTGCTAGCACTAAATGCAGCAATTGAAGCTGCGCGAGCTGGTGAACAAGGTAGGGGCTTCGCAGTAGTTGCTGATGAAGTTAGACATCTAGCACAGCGTACTCAAGAGTCGACTAAAGAGATCCATGCAATTATTGAAGAGCTAACCAGCAGCACACAAGCGTCAGTAAATATTGCTCAGCAAGGCCAAGAAGAATCGCTCCATGGTATTGAACAGCTGAATCAAAGCACCGATATGCTACAACAAATCACCCAAGCTGTTATCCAGATTAGTGATATGTCGATGCAAATTGCAACTTCTGTTGAGCAACAAGCGACCGTGTCTGATGACATTAATCAGCAAGTTGTGAATATTGCTCAGCTTGCGAACAATAGCCTGGATAGTGCAGACAAAGTACATCAAGAGAGTAAAGATTTAGAATCGACCGCAAAAGAAATGCACGAGCTGATTGTACGCTTTAAGCGTAAGTGAGTTTTAGCATAGTGCACTTATTCATTGAAGATTCAAAAGGACATTCTCGAATGTCCTTTTTCTTATATTTAAATCTTTCGTTTTAAGCCCGATTTGGCGCGTTCTTTAATATTGGTTTGAATATAAATTTGATCGGTTGTCGCGATTTTGGCATGACCTAAATCTTCAGATAGATGTTTTAGCGGGCGGTGTTGCGCATCATGTGTTGCACCTGTATGTCTTAGCCAGTGTGAAGTTGCGGCTTCGAGTTGCTCTGACTCTTCCGTAAAGCCATCTTCTTTTAGTTTAGCCACTGCTAAGTCAAAACTTTGCTGAACAATACGGCGTAATTGACGAACGTTCATACCGCCTTGGCCCCTTAGTTTATGAACAATGGGGTAGGGCTCATCAACGCGAGGCAGGGCGCTTAATCCTCGGTACTGCCGATAACGCTTTAAATAGCTGATAAAGTCTTCGCTAAGCGTTACATCCCTTAGCTTATTGCCTTTACCCATAATTCTTAGGTACCAAAAATCATCTTGATCCTGCCAAAAATGGCTCATTACCGGTGACCAATGAGGGCGGTCTGACAGCTCTGAAATACGTAAATACAAACCCTTTAAACAAGCTAATACAAAGAGATTCCGTTCAAGGTCTGGTTGCTGTTCACTTAAATCACGAGTTACACCAAAAACATATTCCCATTGCAAATCACTCAGCGTATCAGGAAGATTGATTTGCGATTGAACAACTAAATACGGGCTATTTTTTTTAACCACCGGAACAAAGTTAGCAAACGACTTTTCTTCTAAAATTGCAAACTTGTAAAACACATTCAGCGCGGTAAACATCGCGGCCAACGTTTGCTGGCTAGCGCCGTTTTCTTTGAGAACAAATGGCCGCCAATTTTCGTTAACCTGACGGATTCCTTGGTTTTGCTTATAACGCCACTGTACAGAAGTTTGCGTCCATGCTTTATCTGGCTCTACCACAAAATCTACATACGCCTCGACGTCTTCGCGTTTTAGCTCAAACACTGACTTCTCAGCAACCAGCCACGACCATAAATAAAAACGTTCAAGCTCATTACGAAAGCGGTTAAAAGTTGCTTCAGACTTACGACCGTAAACATACAAAAACTGAAATAAGAACTGCAGCTCGTTATGTACCGGTAGTGATTTACCATGACTAGCCAAGAACTTTGTCAGTTCAGGATACTCATGCGCAAGCGTATCATCTTCAAGGTGGGCGATTTGATACCTTAGCTGCTTTAAGGTATCAACTAGTGGTAAAATCATGGTAAGTCCGATATTGGTTAGTATTGGACATATTATAGTGATGCAGGTAGGTGTTATGCAATACTGTATAGGTAAGCCTATAATTTATATTATGTTAAATAGCTTAAACTCCCGCAAAATGACGGGTGTTTGTTCAATCTTAGTATTCATATCATCAGTCATGCTGTTGTCCAGAGCACAATTAAAGTTGCATCTCCACAAGCTAGTAACGTTTTTAGCCGTTGTAATTATCATCAGCAAAAAGCATCGTCTACTTCGGGTTGGTACTATAAAATAAAAAATTAGCTCTTAACTAGGTGTTTACAGTTGGTGCTCTACAGATCAACAATAGTAGAGAGAAGAGCTTTAAAGATTAAGCTCACAGTACTTTTGTAGTTGAAGATATTTTATCTGCAAATAAGATGGTAGATGTGGTCTTGCAAATTATGTTTTCAGGCGAGATCTGTATACCGTAGCGTGGCCTTCTAACACTTAAACAATCCATATTATTGTTGTAGGAGAAATTCTCTAGATACGACTCAATAACGTATTGGTTGAAACTGTTGATGAAGGGACGCATTTTATGACTAAAAGGAAATCTCTATGTTTAAAAAGATACTACTTCCAATCGCTGCAACTATGTTTTGTATTAGTGCGGCTAATGCTCTAACTCCACTAGAAGACCGGGCTCGTGTTTCTAGGATGAATGCAGACCTGCTGTTGCCTGATGGTTCTACATTAAATGTAGACGTGTCGTTCGATTGTGGTAGCGATTATAAAAATACAGCGCTTATGGTGATGAGTGATTCTGGAGCTCAGCTATTGGCAGCAGCTTACACACATTTATATGGTGTTGAAGCAGGCGAGGCTGTGATGCATTCTTGGAATAATAAAAAGAATGAAACCGACCCTCGTAAACCCACCTATTTGTTTGTGCTTGCAGAGCGTGAAAAGCAATTTAATTGGAAAAAATCACAAAGTGACAATCAAAAACTTAACAAAAGCTTAAAGAGTGTTACAATGGGGCGTAATATAGTTGATAAAACGGCATCTGAAGAAACTAAGAACGATTTGCCTATCGTCGTAGCGGGTTGTGGTGTAAGAGATCACAATGCATACGAGGTCAACTAGGAAGTAAGGCCAGCTCTTGTGGTTGGCCGCATTTAATGAATGGATTGTCTCATGCGCATCTTCGTATTTTTATTTCTTACTGCCCTTTCATTGCAGTTACAAGCGTTCCAATTTGAACATCTAAATGGCGTCGTTCATGACTCAAACGATAACTTTTATTTGTCCTCGCACAATGGCGTATATAGATACGATGGCCGACATTTTCTTCCTTTAAGTAAAGCTGCTGGATTACCCAGAGGCTTGGTTCGTGATATCAAACTGCAACATAAAACATTGTTTTCTTTGTATTCTAATGGTGACGTTTGGATCACGAATCTAACGAGTCTAGAATCGAAAAGAATAGCGTCTGTGGAGGCGACAAAACTAGCGTTAACAAACTCTTCGCTTTTCACTCTAGGAAGATATGATGTTAAAAGGATTGATATTGAGTCAGGAGTAGTCAGCACAATATACAGTAGCTCAAGCAGAGTTTTAGACATTGACGCGTTTGCAAATTTAGCCTATTTGATGACAACAGAAGGTGTTTTTTTAATACAAGATGGCGTAATAAAAACCGTTGAAGCACTAAGCATTGATAATGGCAATTTAGCGGCAACACCGCATGGCGTTGTTTATTTTGTTAATAATAGGATGAGTTACTACTCTACCCTACAGCAGCAGCTTATCTCTAATATGGAAATAGACAATGCTGATAATATCGTATTTGCTGCCCCCTATTTTATCTATTTTACAGATAACGAAAGCGTTAATGAAGTTACGCTGACAGACCTAAATATTACAAGAACAGGCATTAACACCAAGAAAAAGAACTACAGCAAACTACATGTGGATGGCAAAAATAGGGTGTGGGGTTTAGGCCTAAACACATTCGAGCCTATCGAAGTTGGTCTAAAGTCTTCGGAATTGTCTTTAGGGTCTAAATATAATGTACTTGAAGGTGTTGCAGGAGAATTGTGGATTGGTACTACCAAGGGTATATTCCAAAAAACTGGCAGAAATAGTGTTGAACCATTAACTTGGTTAAATAGCCAGATATCAGCTCAAGCATTTGAGGTTACGGCTTTTCAACTCTTCAATCGCGGTCTTGCGATAGGAACCGATATGGGCACCTATTTCGTCGATTTAGCGAGTAAGAAAATAACAAAAGTTCATGATGATTATGTGCTTAATTTCTCAGTGATTGATAATACGTTGCATATCGCTACAAATGGCTATGGAGTTGTCGAAGTTAGCTCAAACTTGGAATTAATAGTAGACAAAAAACTCAGGCAATTGCTTCCAAGCCTGGAAGTCTTAGACATAAATCATAGTGGTAATTATATCTATGCAAGCACCAAACAAGGTTTGTTGGTTGTTGATAAACAAGACTGGACGCGCAGTCTATTTGAAGATGGTGTAGTTGTCACTGATAGCTATGTCACAGAGGAAGGCCTATTTGCAGCGACTTATGGAAAAGGCGTCTGGTTTAAACCCAATAGTGGAGTTTGGCAAAAGTTAAGCTCACCAAGTTTTGTAAAGGAATTCGTGGAGTTTAATGACAATTTGTATTTAGCGACAAACAATGGTGTCCACATTTTAGAAAGAGGTGCAGATCACACAAAATTGGTACCAGGTACAAAGGCACACTCTTTTACTATCGGAAGCCTTAAGGTTTTGGGCGACAAGCTTTATGCTGCCAGTTCAGACTTTATATTTGAGCTCACAACGGCTCCTTCTGTCGATCTTTATGCGCCAAAGGTAACAAGTGTCACTCTGGATGGTAAAACCTATTTGGAGTTTACTGAACTGGTTAGTCAGCATCCAGCTATTGAAATAACGATTAGTGACTACAATTTTGTAGATCAGCATGTCAACTCGTTTGAAGCAAACATAAACGATACTGGATGGCAAAAATTGTTAGCTGCGGGAATGCAACTTAGCAACCTAAAACCAGGAGGATACGATATTTTATTTAGGGTTGAGAATAAGGGACGCTACAGTAACGTTACGTCATTGACTTTTAACGTGGCTGCGCCGTGGTATTCAACACCTTTAGCTATTTCAGTGTATGCTGCCTTGGTCTTCATCCTAGTGATAGCGATTTCTGTGTATATATATATTTGGGTGCAGAGTTTTCATAAGGTTTTCAGGAATAATCAACGCCAATACCAAAAAGAAGACTTGAGTGATTCTGTCCTTAAAGTTGCCGAGGCTAAAAAGTTGTGTAGCGGTGATGATATTAGGATTTCAGAAGGTTTAGACAAACTCGACCAAGCACTTTTGAAGCTCGAACCATTGGCAAGAGGTCATGCGGCACTTGGTAAAGAAAAACTGAGCGTTGCTATCAGTATGTTGCAGGCTCATTGTTCATATATGAGTGATATGGATCTCGATTTCAATATTTCCATTGGTGAGACACAACTTAAAAAACAGTTGGAAAAGGACATTTACAGCGTAACCTACCATTGTGTTGATAATTCGCTTAAACATTCAAAAGCAACACAACTCAGCCTGTCTATTAGTAAACAACAAGATCAAATTCATGTCATGATTTCTGATAATGGTAATGGAATGGCGCTTTATTCACGACTTCATTTCGGATTAGGGATCTATACCATAAAACAAATTGCGAAAAGCTATAAAGCCAAGTTGAGTATTAAAAGCTCAAAAAAAGGAACTGCTATTCACTTTGTGTTTCCTCTTTTAGAAATTGGCAGGCCGAGTAAAGAAGAAATTCAAAAAGAGGTTTTAGAGAGAATGCAGGATTAGATGCCCTAACAATATCTTTTTATCTTACAAATTTTATATCTCTTGGAAATATCAAAGCATCTTCGCTAAGGCCTTTACAAACTTCATGGTGTTAGGCTTCTAATATAAAACAATCAGTTACTTTAGCTATATACAAAAAAACGCGAGGGTTTCCCCTCGCCTTGCTTAATTAGACTGACCTATTCGCAGTAATTCGCTACATACGTTAAATCGTTGATGTGCTCTGGGCCATCCATAACAAAGGTCGCTTGTGCCGTATTTGGATCTAGTGTGTAGATCTTAGCATCTTCACCTGAATTACGACCAGACACGTATAAAGTGCCGTCAGAGCTTACTGCTAAACCTGATGCCCAATTTACGCCATGCTCGCCAACAAGATCTAAAGTCATGTCACCCTTATCTAGCGTGTAAAGTGCTTTACCTGTTAGTACGTAAATCACGTTAGTATCTGCTGAATATGCAATATCACCATGTGAGAAGTCATCACCTGCATAGCTTAGTTTACCAAGCACTGTTTTTGCGCCTGTTTGCATGTCAAACTCATAAAGATAAGTTTTGCTGCTTGCAAGTAATTTAGTACCGTCTGGCGTTACTGCTGAACGGTATAATGGCCATGAAACCGCATTAGCAGCTAGAGTCTGTTCTGCACTATCTAGTGAAACTTTCCAAAGTGATGAAGCTTTAGATGCACTGTCGTTTTGTTCCATAAAGTAAAGTGCGCCATTGTGCGCAGCAATATTTGAGGCTGTGTTAGCGACGCCGTCAACGTATGCATAGGTACCATTTACCATGTCAAATTTATAAACATAGCTATTGCTGTTTTCACCAAAGTTATTGATGCCATACACGCCTAATTTACAAGTTACTGGCGGCTCTGGAGGTGAAACTTCCTCCTCTTCTGTCACGACGATGTTGTCTAATAACGCACCATATGAGTCAGAAGTACCTAAACCCTGAAAACGTAACTGTGTCGAACTACCTGTTGCTTCAACAGTATACTCGTACTTTGTCCAGCCACGAGTCGTTGCATTCATCGTCACTAGTGTATTATCGCCAAACCATGCACGTGCGCGATTAGTTGAATCATTGTTTATCACTCGAGGTGAGTAATAAAAACTCACTTTATACTTCTTACCAGCCGTTGTTGGGATATTCTGGTAGATTGTATAATTTGCAGTCGAGTCAAGCTCTAGATATTGATTGCCATCTTGAGGCACGGCAATACCAAGGCTTTGCTTTTGAATTTCGAATTTGGCACCTTCTCTGCTCCAACCTTGGAGATTGTCAAATAACGCCCAATCACCAGAAATATTGCCTGATGTTTCAAATGAGCCGTTAACGACTAAATTGTCGGCAGCACTTGCTGTACCAATAACTGACATTAACGCCAAGGTTGCAAAGTTAAGTTTCATAGCCACTCCAATAAAATAGAGTTAATGTAAATTTTTTGTTTACATTAACGTCACTCAATATACTACCATTGTCGTATTTTTTAAGTTGGCGGTCAATGAATAACCGAAAAACCAGATTTTATGATGTTTTACGTCTCTAAACAGGTTTTTAAATTGATACTTTAGTATTGTTTTTGTAGCGTGAA
Organism: Pseudoalteromonas sp. BMB; assembly: GCF_001709235.1. NCBI lineage: Bacteria > Pseudomonadati > Pseudomonadota > Gammaproteobacteria > Alteromonadales > Pseudoalteromonadaceae > Pseudoalteromonas > Pseudoalteromonas sp. BMB. Next base: position 164,882 of record NZ_MBQA01000067.1, on the reverse strand, counting down.
AAATAGGTGTTGAAACCTATCCATTATTTTGACTGAAGCTTAGGTTACGTATAACAAGGTCATTAAAGCTAGTGGTTAATGGTACATCTAAGAATGTTTGTTTGATTGCAGTAATGAAAGTCTAAGTAGTAGCTATCCTCGGAGGGCGCCTGGCCAAGCGCTATCGTATTATAAAGCAATTCCGCTCCTTTTCGGCCCATTTCATAGGGGTTTTGGCCAATATTGATTGTTGAAAGTCCCTTTTCCAAAGCTTTAAGTTGCATCTCTTCTGTATCTGCGGAAATGATCACTGCATTGTTATTTTTGATCTTCTCTTTGTATGGCAATACGCGTTCAATATAATTAGAGTGAAATTGGGCGAAGCCTGCTACAGCAATAAAAATCGGGGGGGCTTCATAACTTAGCAAGGTCAATAGTTGGCTTATCGCATCTTCTCGTTTACCCATAGTATAAAGTGGGCATCGTTCGTACTCTTGCCACCCCTGTTTGAGATCATTTTCTGTTTTTGTAAGATTGTCTATTGTATGTGTAGAAAGAGCATATCTAACGCCTTTAATTCTTTTATCTAAATTAGGTGTTGAGTGATGACCTGTTTGAATACAAAACGATTGAAGCGCCGCCTTTTTATAAGGCTTGGCGGCTTCTCCTAGTGCAACACCAAATGCAAAGTTATCGGTTCCTACATAGGCGAGACGGTAATCTTTATGCTCTGTTAAAAGGTCAGAGTCAAAAGTGATCACTGGGATCTTCAATTGCTTCGCCTTTTTGAGTGAACGTGACACGAGATAGTTTGAATCGGTAGTTGATATTAATAAACCGTCTACCTTTTCATTCAATAGTTCGTTAATAATAAGGCTTTGCGTTCTAAAATCTTGATAGTCGTCTGCACCATCGTAGATACATTCTACATTTGGATGTTGTTTGGCAAAGTCTACACACCCTTTATACGATTGTTCATAAAAGGTGTCATTTTTAGTTTTGCCTACAACCGCAATGGTTATTTTCGCTTGTGTACTTTGACTCACTATCGCAAACAATATTAGTCCAAATACCAAGGCACAACGGGAGAATAGATTTTCCTTTAACTTCATGTTTAGAGTGAAATAATTTTCTTAAACTACTGCAAGCATAACGTAGATTCTTAGTAACGCAAATGAGGACAACATTCCATCTGACGCTCACTAGTGCATCGCAGCATTTTTCAATACAAATTGATGAGCATCCATATAGCTTTTAATAGCACTTTGCGCAATTCGTATCGTCGCGGGTACATCAGTACTACCTTTATGAATACAAAATACTTCCACTTTTTCCAGCTCGAATTCGGGATCTACTCGCTCCAGGTTATGATTATTAAATGCGATGATTTCTGGCACTAACCCGATACCCAAACCGCTTTCAATGAGCCCTATTGTATCGCTAACGGAATTGGTTTTGTGATGTGCTTTGAATGAAAGCGGTTTAACGATATTTTGTGTGGTATGGATAAATTCATAATTTGTGACTTTACCTTCCCAAGAGTTTGCAATGTAAGGAGCGGTTGTGTCGTTAAATTCACTGTCCTTTGCTTTATACAGCACGTCTCTAAATGAACCAATATATTGCTGTGATTGCTCCACATCTGCGCTTTTTCCCACTCTAACAGCAAGATCTATCCCCCGCTCTACTAGATTGAGAGGGCGATCTTCATTAATTAAATTCAGGCGGATCTTAGGATGCGCTTTAATCAGCTTACATAGTGCAGGTGCAACGATGGTTTGCATCAAAGCATAGGATGTTGTCACTGTTAACTGCCCTGCAAGTACTGATTGCTTAGATCTTGCTTTTTCCCAAGCTAACTCTGATAAATGGCTGATTTCAAGGCAATACGCATAGAAGTCTTTACCAACGTTGGTCAATGATTGGCTTCGTGTGTTTCTGTATAATAGTGGTGTTCCTATCTCTTCTTCTAGTTTCTTGAGATGTTGGCTGATCACTGATTTAGACAAAGATAACTTCTCCGCGGCTTTGGTCAGTGATCCTGACTCTACCACCCCCTTAAATATCATCATTCTTCTTAGTTTGTTCATTTTGACTTCTCTTTTCACGTTACTTTATAAGATAAAGACCGCCACACCCAAATAAAATTACATAAATATTACATAAATTAAACATGTATTTTTAATAGTTATAAATGAAATGTACTTTATGGTCTATACCAAATTCAGCGTCACTTTCCCAACCTAGCTAAAAGTGGTTATTGATAATTTACTTAATCGTTTTAGGTGTAATCTTGTTTGAATTTTTAAGTCATTTAGATAACTTTAAGTGGTTGTGCTAACGGGCAGTTAATTTGATTTTTCTAACTAAGATCAGATGGTTGATAATAGATTGAATTTATTTTTTCAACAAAGAATGTGCGTCTCATTTACAGCGGTAGAAACATTGAGTTCGATTTTATGAAACAATTTAATTGAGATTGAATTTTGAGCGAAAGTAGCTGTAAAAATAAACTGTTGACTATCTGTCTGTAACAAAACCCTCTACATCTATAGCTATGGATGGCTAGGTTGTAGCTCGTTTTTGTTAACTTTCATTTACTTAATTTGTTATTTTGTAGATTGTATGCCATGTTATTTAGTGTTATTGAAAATGCAACTAAATCCCTCAATTTGTTAGAAAGTGTAGAAGTTCTTCCATTCTTATTGTCCCTATATCAATAATATTAAAAGTACATTTGGTTAACATTTTAACTACATGCACTTTTATCTTCAGTTGCATCTTTAGAGACCAAAAGAGGTCTAGTGCAACTTAACAGTTAGAACACCGATTGATTAAGGAATATGAAAGATGAAATCAATTAAGTTAAAGAAAAGCGCAATCGCTATCGTAACATCACTACAGCTATTTGGGCTTAGTCAGCTTGCTACGGCGAATACCAACGTCCCAGAAATTTCACCAATTATGTACGATACACTTCAAGGCGATATCGAAGGTTCACCGCTGTTTATAGATGTTGGGTCGAATGACTTCCTACTTACTCAGGAGCAATGGCATACAATTCAAGTTTTTGCTGAGTCAGCTGTTAGTTTACCTAATAACGAAGCTGCCTTTAGAAGTGCGACGCGATATCCAGTAGATACGCCTCTAAATAACGACTACATTGCACTGATGACAACCTTTGAATCAATCAATGCGTCGGGTCAGAATTGGAATCATAAGCTTTATCCAAGCATCATTGATCTTGCGACAAAATTAGCGAATTACTCCGATACCCATGTATTGCTAATTCAACCATTTATTGATGAACTAACAAAGCTACATAACGCGTCGCTAAGCGGAGATTTGCAAGCTGCTGAGCAAAGCAGACAAGTAGCGATTTCATTTCTAAACACCTTCATGAATTTTGTTGATGGTAATCTAACAAAAACCCAAACAGTGGTAGATCAACTTGTTTCCTTTCAAGGAGATTTAACTACACACTCTGGACAATTAAATACACTAGAAGGCACTTTTGAGGACATTTTAAACAAAGACCAGCCAGCTAATATACGTGACCGAATTAGCACATTACAACGACGACTTAACGATCTGAATGATGAAAAGAGTGATTTAAAAACCGGTATTGGCTTAAGTAGTCTTGGCGGCATACTTGGGCTAATCATTGGCGGTAGTATCCAAGGTGCTCAGTTAGAGGAAGTAAAGAGCGAGATTAATAAAGTAGAATCTCAAATTGAGACGGCGAATAAGGAACTCGCTCACGCGATGAGTCTAGCGGCCTCTTATCAAATTGCCAAAGGTCAAGTGGAAGGCATGAACGAAAAAATTGAAACTGCGCTAATTAATGTACGCAAAGTTCAAGTGCACTGGCAGTCTTTGTATGGAGATATGAAGTCTCTTCGAGATGTATTGACTCAATTAGACAGTGAAAATGCTTTACGTAATGCCAACGTGATTGTTGCAGGGATCGTTTCTTCACCTCTTGCTAGCAATGCCAGCAACTCATGGAAAGACATTGCAGATAAAGCAAGGACGTTTCTACAAAATGCCTACCTGCCTACATCACAGCAGTAAACATCAATAAGTTTGAATTTTTAGCATCATAAATCAACAGCTATTGAGCGATCTACTTTCATAGAGCGCTCAATAGGTTGGTGTTTTATGTTGCAACAAGGAGTTACTATGAAACCAACTTTACTCAGCCTGTTGATTGGCTGCGCTTTTTCGAGCCAAGCTGCGACTTGGAACGAGCTATATAATCTTGAGCTAAGTCAAAACCTACCGAGCGTTACGACTTCAAATCAACAACAGATAGACACACAAAATTATTTGGTCTCGGCCTTACATGTAAATTTGAATGACGTGCTTTCCAGTGCAAGAGATCATAATACTATCGTCATTGCGGCTGACACGGTAGAAATCGACCGAAACATGATTTTCGATGCACCAAACAAACGAATTTTTATCGTTGCACGTAAAATAATGGGTAATGGTACGGTGAGTATCAATTTAGACACCCAAAGTGCTCAAGCATCAACATTGGTATTTATGGCTGATAAAGTTGAGGCCAATATCAATATAATCACAGCTCATTCGCCAAGTGATGGTGAAATTGAACGCTTTAGTATTGCACCGGATTCGTTTGGTACGCTATATCAGGTAATACAAGGCAATAAGTTTGCAACGCCTGTTTCGCCAGCGTTAACGTCACTTATCTCTGTGCATAAAGAGTACTTTTTAGATGCATTTGAAAAGTCATTCGATATGGCGGCTTCTATCTATGATCAAAATCCAGCGTTGAGTATTGAGATGTTGAGTTGGCCTGAATCTATTTTAAACGCAGCTCATGATGTTAGAGAATCTTCCGTTCAAGCAAAGAATTTTTACTTGCAGCTGGCTAACTTTAAACAGTTTTTGTCGTACGCAACACTTAACAAAAACTATGTGCCTAGCCTATCCCGCGACTTTTATGAGTTAACGATTAAAGCATATATTGACGCGATGGAAGCATATCAGGATAGCTACAATAATTTTCAGCAACAAGGCAGAAGTTTAGAAAACAAGCGCCAAGATCTCACTTTGATGCAGGATAACCTATTCGACGTTGCATCTGCTGAGCAACGAATTATCTCTCGCTCTGTTGAGCAACTGACGAGCTTGGTAAAAACACTTGATGAACAAAAAGCATCATTCAGCGGACAAGAAAATAATGTCTTCTATTCTGGGGTCGAGTTTCAACAAGGAATTTTGGACTACAAACTAGATAAAATCACTGAAATTGGGCTTAAAGTACTTGAAACCGTAATTAGTGCGGGCACTGCATTTGCGGGTGCTGCTGGGGGTGACACCAGCGGTCTGAAAGACTTGGTCGCGAGCTTGCCCGCCACAATCCAAGAGATCAATGAATTAAAAACCAAAATTGATGATATCGCGTCATTAATGGATAAAGTACAAACGGTTAGCGGCCAGTTAAACGTGTTATCGCAAAAAACCGCTGATCCGTTTTCTAGTAGTGAGCTTGCACAAGAGTTCAATCGTCTTAATTCACTCATTCCGACCAAAGAAGAGGCAAATCGAATTTGGGACGAATTTTTGATAACTGCTAAGGCACAAATGAAAAAGGCCATAGATGAAGACATTGATGGTGCAAGTGACTACCTTGTTGCTATCGAAAAGTTGATTAATCATGGTAAGGCAATAGTTGCTGTAGAGATTGATATTGCCCAGGAGCAATCTAGACAGATAGATTTGCGCATCACCGCTGATGCAAAGCTTAAACAGATCAATCGTATAGATGCATTTTTACAAAACACTCAAAACAGTCTAGATGAAATTCAGGACATGGAGGAACAGCTATTCCGGACTTTGAATAATCTAAAACGTCCGATATTTGTTGCATTAACAAACTATCAGGCGGCATTTAGCTACTGGTCTCTTGATGACACCATAGTGACACCAAGCCTTAATCAAAGTTATCAAGAATACCGCCGAGACTTAGCTTTACTACGTGAACAAGAGGCCGCGTCATTATTGCGTTTTAACCCTCGACCTCAAGATTTTATGCTCACCATAGAAGAGTTAGATGCGCCGCAGCAATTGCTGGATTTTGCGCAAGACGGTGAAATGAGCTTTACGCTGTCGTTGGAAGATATTGATTTTTCCCAGTTTGATCGAGTTAGATTAGACGAGGTCAATGTTGTACTAGAAGGTTCTGGGTTAAATGAGAACCAGCGCTATGATATCGAAGTAAGATCTAGTGGTTCATATCAAGATAGGTTTAAAGGGCAACCCTATCAATTTAGTGCAGAGTCGTTATACCGATTGGTAAGTTACGAGCTGTTAGATAGTGAAACGACGCGCATAGATCCAATCACCAGTGGTGCAATCGCAAATGATTATGCGATTAATTACTTTAAACCAACTCCGTTTACCACTTGGTCAATCAAGCTGAAAAATCCACAGCTTTATGACTTAAGTAAAGTGACGAATATCAAAGTGTCGTTTAAAGGAAATGCGATCCCCAAACAATAGTGCGCTGTTTAGTCTAGTAGGAGCCACTTCACGTGGCGATCTGTTAGCAAAAGCTCGTAGGATTAACCTGCACCTACTTTGTTGGGGCTTAAATATTCGCTAAATCAGATTGCTTTTTTCGTAGGAGCCACTTCACGTGGCGATCTTTTAGCAAAAGTCCGCAGGATTAACCTGCTCCTACTTTGGTGAGATTTGAAAATTTGCTAAACCAGATCGCCTTTTCGTAGGAGTCACTTCACGTGGCGATCTTTTAACAAAAGCTCGCAGGATTAACCTGCTCCTAATTTGGTGAGATTTGAATATTTGCTAAATCAGATTGCTTTTTTCGTAGGAGCCACTTCACGTGGCGATCTTTTAACAAAAGCTCGCAGGATTAACCTGCTCCTACTTTGGTGAGATTTGAATATTTGCTAAACCAGATCGCCTTTTCGTAGGAGTCACTTCACGTGGCGGTCTCTTAATAAAAGTCCCCGTGATAAGCTACCACCTACTCTACAACTTGAGCCTTCAATAAAGATCTGTTATCCAGATGGCCACTAAAACGGGTTGCTAATAAGGCTGCAGCGCTAATAAGTGCCCCTACCCAAGCAGTGTCCTGCAGCGACATATTTTCAACAATTTGACCACCTAAGACAGAGCCGAGCGCAATTCCAACGTTGAACGCAGCGATATTCAACCCTGATGCGACATCCACCGCTTTTGGACTAAACTTTTCGGCTAGCTGTACAACATAGACCTGAAGACCAGGTACATTTCCAAAAGCAAATGCTCCCCACACTAGTACTGTGATCACCACGCCTACTTTCGACTGCATGGTAAATGTCAACACAGCCAAAATGATCGAGAGTAACGCGAAGATGATGGTCAGAGCGCTTATCGGCCCCTTTTTATCTGCTAATTTTCCGCCATAAATATTGCCAACAGCAACAGATACGCCATAAACCAGCATAATAATACTGACTGTAGCGGCGTTAAAACCAGCTTCCTGTTGTAAAATTGGCGCAAGATAGGTGAATGCCGTAAAGGTTCCACCGTAGCCGAGTATGGTCATAAGATAGACTAGCAGTAATCTGGGTTGCAATAATACCTTTGCCTGCTCAGATAGACTGGCAGATGCGCTTTGCTTTAGGTTCTTTGGAATTAATAAAGCACTTCCCAATAGAGCGATAACACCTAAAGCAGAAACTACTAGAAAAGTGGCTCGCCAGCCAAACTGTTGGCCAATCCAAGTACCCAAGGGGACACCTGTTACGAGCGCAACGGTTAGTCCCGTGAACATAATGGCGATGGCACTTGCCTCTTTGTCTTTTGAGACCAAGCTAGTTGCAATCGTAGAGCCAATCGAGAAGAACACACCATGAGCGAGTCCTGTCATGATCCTCGCTAAAATGAGACTTTCATAACTTGGCGCTTGCCACGCAAGCAGATTGCCAAAGACAAATAGTGCCATCAAACTAAGTAATACAGATTTCCTATTCCATCGCCCTGTCAGTGCAGTTAAAACGGGCGCACCAACAGCAACGCCAATGGCATATAAACTCACCAGTAAACCTGCACTTGGCAGAGAAACTGATAAATCGGAAGCAATAGTCGGTACTAAACCAACAATGACAAATTCGGTGGTACCAATGGCAAATGCGCTTAATGTCAGCGCCAGTAATGCAAGCGGCATAAATAACCCTTTTAACGTGATAAGTAATAAGTTGGTGTAGTGTGAAAGCTTTTTTATTTGCAAAAAATAGCAAAAATGACAAAATACTTTTGTAGAAAATGAAAAGGAACACACGTGGCCGTTAGCTCAAAAACCGAAGATCTAGAAGCTTTTATCTGTGTTGTCGATACTGGGAGTTTTTCCGCTGCAGCAAATCTGATGGACGAACAAGTTGCAAAGGTTTCAAGAGCAGTAACTCGACTGGAAAAGTCGCTGTGTGTAACCCTATTCAATCGAACGACTCGACGGATAGAGTTAACCGAAGAAGGAGAGCTATTTTTAAGCTATGCGCGGCAGGCACTCAATACCATTGAGCAAGGTGAAGAGGCGTTAAAGTTGTTACGATTTTCACCAGCTGGTAAATTAAGAGTGGATGCTGCAAGTCCTTTCGTTTTTCACCAGCTTACGCCTATATTAAAAGGTTTTAATGAGGCCTTTCCCGATATTACTTTGGAAATAACGAGTCATGACAGCATCATCGATTTGCTAGAGCATAAAACTGATATCGCAATACGAATTGGTGACTTGGCAGACTCTAATCTTCATGCTCGTTTGCTAGGTCGCAGTAAACTTCACCTTGTAGCCAGCCCTGACTATTTAAGTAAATTTGTAGGTAATGAACCACTGATTGATCTTCCATATCATAACTTGATAGGTTTTACCGATGCCCCACATCTCAACGTCTGGCCTTTACAAAGTCCGCAGCAGCTCAAGTTTTCCATTAGCGCATCCAGTGGTGAGACCGTGAGGCAATTGTGTATCGCAGGCCATGGCATTGCACTGCTATCTAACTTTATGGTGAGGCAAGATATAAAAGCCGGAAGACTTGTTGAAGTTTTTACCGAGCAAATTATTTCGCCAAATCGCAGAGAAGCAGTACAAGCCGTGTATTATCAAAATAGTGGTGTATCATCTCGGATTTCGGCATTTCTAGACTACATTGCGCCTAGGCTCACGCTATAGCTTTTTCATTTTTTACAAATATATTTTGTATTTATTGCGGTTAATGAAAATATTTTAAACCGTTAAGCTTCTCATCGTGAAAATAAACGTTGAGGAGGCCAAATGGCTGATTTATTTGAGTCGATTAACTTAGCTGGTAAAACATTGAGCAATCGCATAGTGATGCCGCCTATGACCCGCTCGCGGGCGAGTCAACCCGGGGATATCCCTAACAATTTGATGGCAACCTATTACGCACAGCGTGCTACGGCTGGTTTAATTATTAGTGAAGGGACACAAATATCGCAACTAGGTAAGGGATATGCTTGGACACCGGGGATCTATTCAGACGCCCAAGTTGCTGGCTGGAAACAAGTCACAAAACAAGTGCATGATGCAGGCGGTGTTATGTTTGCGCAGCTTTGGCATGTCGGGCGAGTATCGCATCAAAGTAATACCGGCGGGCCTCAGCCGATTTCAGCTTCGGCAATTCAAGCTCAGGGTGTGAAAGTTTTCATCGATGAAAATGACTCCCCTGATTTTATTCAAGCACAAACACCTAGAGCAATGACCCAAGCAGATATCAATAATGTTATTAACGAATATCGACACGCTGCACGCAACGCGATGCAAGCAGGATTTGATGGAATTGAACTGCATGCAGCGAATGGTTATTTGATTAATCAATTTTTAGACTCTCACTCAAATCAAAGGACTGATGGCTATGGTGGCTCTGTTGATAACCGCATTCGCTTTTTGCGTGAAGTCGTAACGGCGGTGAGTGAAGAAATAGGCAGTGGCAAAGTGGGCGTTAGACTTGCGCCGCTTACTACCTTAAATGGTACAGTAGATGAAAACCCTGAGCAGACATACCTCGCGGCAATTAAACAGCTAACTGCGCTCAACATATGCTACGTACACATCGCAGAAGCGGATTGGGAAGACGCGCCAGATATGCCTTTGAAATTTAAATACGCAATTAGAGAGGCATTTAATGGCGTGTTAATTTATGCCGGAAAGTATACTAAAGCGCGCGCCCAACAAGCTCTTAATGAAGGTTGGGCTGATATGATTGGGTTTGGTCGTCCTTTTATCTCAAACCCTGATTTGCCCTACAGGCTGGCAAATGACTTGTACTTAAACGAACATCAGCCTGAGACATTATTTGGTGGTAGCGAACAAGGTTATACCGATTACCAAACCCACGCCTCAAATCCAATAAACGTATAGTAGACTAAAAGTTAGTTTCAATCTGCGTACGCATAAACTGGTGTGTACGCAGCTTTCATTTCAAATTCGTTAAGGTGAGAGCAATGTAGCGAACTTTTGCTCTCACTTTTTTGAAATTATCGCTAATGATAGTGTATGACAAAGCATATAGGTTGGAGTTTAGCCTCAAAATAGGGAATAATGTCGCCAAATTAAATACACATAAAACATTCTACATCTTATCTAAAAATGAAAAATATAATTCTATTTGCTATTGCACTGTTATGCACTAGCTCTGCTAACGCTCAGTTACCTATTGAAAGTTACGCGCAACTCCCTAATATGAGTAAAGTTTCACTCTCACCTAGTGGTAAGGCAGTTGCGTATTTACAAAATTATGAAGGAAATCTCGTTCTTACTGTTCACGACCTAAAAACGCATAAAAAAAACTATATATTGCAAACTGATAATAAAACGATAGCACTTGGTTGGTACGATTGGGCCAGCGATGACATGCTCTTATTTGGTGCTAATTACACCAAAGTGCAGCGAGGCGTAAAGTACACAACATCTCGTTTATTTAAATTTGATTTAAAAAACCCTACGGATGAATTGATTCAAATCAATCGTGCTTATCGCAATGAAATTCCTGCCCAATTTCAAGACGATGTAATTAGCATACTGCCAGAACAACCAAACAAGATATTGGTACAAACTGACTTCGATATGGCAAACAAGCCGAGCGTTTATATCTTAGACATAGCTAAAGATAGACGCGAGAAAGTTGTTCGAGCAAGAAGAAAAATATCTAGCTGGATAGCCGATCAACAAGGCAATGTAAGAATGGGTTATGGGTTTGAAGGGATCACTGCCTATTATATGCTCTATGATAATGAGACGAAGGATTTAACCGATTTCTATACCTTTCAGGCTCGTGGTCCGGAAGCTATCCATATTCTTGGATTTGATAAAGACCCAAATATTATTTACCTCACCGCACTTCATAATGGTAAAAATGCGCTGTTTAAAGCAGACATTACTAAGCGCCCGCTTTTACCTCAGCTTATTTTCTCCGATCCAGACTATGATTTTGATGGCAGTATCATTTATTCACACGACGGTCGAGCCATAGGCTTCAGCCATTCCAACCTTGATAACTCGAGAGTCTATTGGGACGAAGACCGCAAACTCCTACAACGCTCACTCAAGGCGGCATTACCAAGCTACGACACCGTTGTAATAAGTATGAGCGCGGATAATAAAAAATACATTGCGTACGGCGATTCTGACCAAGACTCTGGTACGTACCTGATTGGTGACAGAGAAACCAGCTCTTTAGCGGGGTTAGGACGTTTATATCCAGATATTATTGGTGACAATTATTTGGGCAAACAAAGGGTATCGTTTAAAGCCCGTGACGGCCTTGAAATTGAGGGTTACTTAACCCTACCTAAAGCATTCGATGCGGCTGCTCCCACAATCATCTTTCCACACGGTGGACCATACTCTCGCGACTACGCTGGCTTTGATTATTGGTCTGAACTATTGGCAAGCCGAGGCTTTGTGGTTTTCCAACCTAACTTTAGAGGCTCTTTTGGTTATGGCTTTGACTTCTTTAATGAAGCAAATCAAGGTTGGGGAGGAAAGATGCAAGATGACTTACAAGATGCGGCAAACTGGTTGATTGCAGAAAAGTATGCACTCAAAAATAAAATTTGTATAGGTGGTGCAAGTTACGGCGGCTATGCTGCACTAATGGCTGTGGTAAAACATCCTGAAACGTTTCAATGTGCAGCAAGTTTTGCCGGTGTTACAGACTTAGAATCGATAGTCAGTCGTGCGCGCTTTTTCACAAACAAAGAGCTTGTTCGTGACCAATTTGGACAAGATACTGATAAACTTGAGGCACAATCTCCTGTTAACTACGCTAAGCAGATTAACCGCCCCGTGTTACTTATTCATGGTGATGACGATAAAGTCGTGCCTGTGAATCATAGTCGTGACATGGCAGATGAACTTGAAGATCATGACAAGAAGTTCAAATACATAGAGCTCGAGGATGGCAACCACCATCTGAGTTATCAAGCACATAGAGTGAAGACGCTTACTGAGTTTTTAGCTTTTTTCGAAAAACATCTTAAGTAGCAAAGCGCCGCAATTAGCGGCGTTTTTTATTGAGAGCGCGACTTCTTCTGTCACAGAGTTGGTGTATGATAGGGGCTAACATAAAGGAGAATTATTGTGCAGCTCGTTAAATTATTCGCCATGGCAGTGATGCCTATGCTCAGTGTATTTCAGGCCTCGGCTACGTCATTTTTAGTCTTTGGTGATATGCCTTATACGGAGATAGACAGAAGCATGCTGATGCCAAATGGTGCACTGCGTGAAAAGGTAAACGATATACAGCATGATTTTATGGTGCACGTAGGTGATATGAAATCCGGTGCTGAGCCCTGTACTGACCAACTGCTTAAAGATAATTATGCTCTGATCTCAAGTGTGAGTAGTCAACCATTTATATTCACGCCTGGAGACAATGATTGGACAGACTGCGACCGCGAAACTCTAAACCCTAGGTTTGATGAGTTAGAAAGATTGGATTTCATCCGTAAACACTTTGCGGTGCAAATACCTGACCTTCCAAAGTTTAAACGTCAGCAAACAGTACCTGAAAATCAATCTTGGATAGTGGATGATGTGCAGTTTTTAACTTTGCATGTACCTGGCACCAACAATGGTCGCAAACAAATCTTATTATCCGATAAAAAAGTAGTGCACGAAGAGTCCCATCGTCGTGATGTAGAGAATATTAAGTGGTTGGATAGCTTGCTGACGCCAAGCCACAAAGCTGCGGTGATATTTCTACAAGCTGACCTTTATCAAAAAGAGAAGCACTCAGGACGCTGTGATAAAAACTCAAAGGCTAAGTGCGATGGTTATCAGTTATATCGAGAGACACTTGCAGAATATGCCGCTCAACTCAGTTATCCGTTGCTGTTGATACATGGAGATACGGGAGAGTTTTGCTTTTCTGAACAGTCAAAGAATTTATGGCGTCTTAACGCCCCTGGAGACTTTCAATATTTAGATATTGCAAAGGTTAAAGTTAAAGGGAATAAAAAGAAGCCGTTCAGAGTAACACCGCTTCTTTCGCAAGATAAAATAGCTAAATGCAAAGGGCTGTAAAGCCCCTTTACACACTTTCTACTCAGCTGTACAAGAAGCGTAGCGCGAGTAGCTAGCCGTACTTACAGTAAAAGCTCGCGCTGTTTATTATGACTTTCAAACTGCTCTTGCTTAACTGTATTGACAAAATGCCACTCACTTTCCACCTTCTCTTTTGTGAAATTAAGCGTTAAATAACCACGCTGATGAATATTGGCATATTCAAGATCATCGACTAGTAATTGCAATACCTCTGCAAATTGTAGCGCCTGTTCATCGCCCAATTGCAAGTAATGCTCAAGCCCCGGAGAGCTGACAGAAGCTGTCGCATATTCTTGACCACAAACAGCTCCGCTTGCGTCGCAGAGCTTACCAGACCACGCGTTGTGTGTATCTCCAGCAACGACTACTAAATTTTTATTGGCCGCTTTTGCTGTTTGTAAAATCACTTCACGTTCAACCGGATAGCCATCCCATGCATCCAAATTATAAGGTGCGGTAAACGTGACTCGTGCTTTTTCTTGTTCTGACAACGTTGAATCACCAGCAAGCATTCTCCCCTTTATTTGAGCAAGCTCTGTTAATTGCGTCGACATTTGTGCAGAAGGGTTGGCAAGAGACATGAGCAGCTCGGCTGGGATCATCATTTTGGTCATCAATACTTGTTGCCCTAAGACTTGCCATTTCGCTGCAGATGTCTTTAAGTTATCTGTGAGCCAAGTCAATTGGTTTACGCCCAATAGCTGTTGCGAAGGCGCAGTGAGATCCGCCTGAAATCCGGCAAAATCTACTTGCCCTGTACTAGGGTCAATGTAATCTTGATAGTCGAGTGCTTTAGCGCGGCTCTCGTGACGAGTATCTAGCATATAAAGTGATAACAAGTCGCCAAATTCAAATTTACGATAGAGGCTCTCAAGTTGGTCCTTAACCATCGGACGCAGCGGCATCCATTCATAGTAGGCTTGCAGCGCAGCAAGTTTGCGGGCAGCGTACTCCCCTTCTCCTTCGTTATGGTTCTCAGCGCCATCCATGTATGAGTCATTACATACTTCATGGTCATCCCATACCGCAATAAATGGCGTACTGGCGTGGAGATCTTGCAGACCAAGGTCCGTACGATATTTTGCATAACGACGACGATAATCATTTAATGAAATAATCTCGTTCGCATTATCTGCATCCAGCCCTCGCCCCATGGCGTCGGCATTTTCAGTGGCATACCCACCCATACCATATTCGTATATGTAATCACCTAAATGCAACACCGCGTCTAAATCGCTGCGTTTTGCAGCCTCTGCGTAAACATGAAAGTAACCTGCCGGATAATTTGCACAAGACATGACGGCAAGTTTTACTTGAGTTACATCGTTAACGGGCAAGGTTTTGCATTTACCTATGGGTGAATGCGTTTCTTTAGTGACGAAGCGATAAAAGTAGCGGCTATTTGCAGTCAGGCCATTAAGATCTACTTTAACGGTGTAATCGTTTTTTGCTAATGCGGCGAGCTGGTGGCTTTGTAGTAAGACACCAAAATCTTCAGATTCTGATACTTGTAGAGTGACAGCCACACTGTTAGGTGTACCCTCAGGGGTGACTCGCGTCCATAATATCATGCTATCAGCTAAAGGATCGCCACTTGCGACACCATGGTTAAATGCGACAGCAAAATCGTTGCTTGCAACCGCTTTACTGTTACTACTGCCGCAACCTACTAACGAGACGCTAATTGTCGCTGCGCCAACGCCCATTAATGCACTTTTAATAAAATCTCGACGGGTAAAACTTGCCATTATTATTGTTCCTTAACTGCAAAATGCGCCATATTGGGCGCACTTATCTACTACTTGAAGGAACTAGCTTAGTTAAGCATTATTACAATTTAACGATTGGTCTTAATTAGTGCGGATTTGGAACAACTCGATTTCTGCCACTGCTTTTGGCCTCTAGTAACATCGTATCTGCACGACGAATAATGCTTTCAACGCCAGACTCACCTGCGCCAAATTCTGCAACCCCAAATGAACTGGTAATATCGACCTCTTCACCGACCGCAATTTGAAATGATGCCTGCTCTATCATAATGCGTGCCCGCTCGGCGACTAAGATTGCCCCCTCTAAGCCGGTATTAGGGAGTACCAGGGCAAATTCCTCTCCACCTAGCCGACCTATTAAATCCGTGTCTCGTAACATGTCAGAGAGTAGCGAGCTCACGTGAACCAGCACTATGTCTCCCGCTTCATGGCCAAATCGCTCGTTGATTGCACGGAAATTATCGAGGTCGGTCAGTATCACACTAAATGGTGTTCTGTAACGTTCATACAACCTAATTTGACTGTCAATTTTATCGCTTAGCTGCCTACGACTGGCGACGCCCGTTAATGGATCAGTTTTGGTAATAAAATCAAGCTCTTTACGTAAGTGATCGAGTTCGCTATGTATTGCTTTTGTTGTGGTAATGTTGTCTCCGTAGATAACAAAGGCATCATCTTGCAGCGAAAAACATCGTAATCTGAAGAACTCACCGCTTAAGGTATCAATTTCAATTTCTGGATAGTCTAATTCACAGCCGTTGCTTAAGCCTAAAAACCATTCCGTGAGTTCATCCCCGTCGATTCTGTCATCAAACGTATCGTCTGTTTGGGGGTCGAAAATATTACTCAGTGTGCGTCCTGTTATGTGAGACGAGGGTTGTCCAATTAGCTTCGCCATTGCTTTATTGCAAAATTCAAGAACCGACTTGTTGCTAACAATAGCAACTGCATCGTCACTTTTATTGAGCACGCCACTCAGTAGGGATTGTAAACGGTTAGCGTTAGACATAATTCAATTCCGTTAGGCTTTTTGTTATTTTAAATCAATCGGGAAGAATTATCTTAGATCTCGCGCAAATCACACGAAAAAGACATTTTGATTTCGTTATCTACATCAATTGATTCTAATTTGGCACCAATCATATTCCATTTAGCTTATGTTTAATGCAACAAATGAAACGTATAGTTACCTCCATACACAAAGGAGGAACTATGTTAAAACCAACGCAACTCGCAACGATTATTTCAGCTTTGCTACTGCTAAGTGCATGTGGCGAAGCTGAGCAGGCAAGCAGTCAAACTCCGCCTCTTCAACCAATTGATGTAGCAGCAACACCGCAAATTAGCATTGCTGATTGGCACACCTATACAACACGCCTTTCTTCTCCAAACGAAGTCGCACTTCGCGCTCGTGTCACGGGAGTGATCGGCTCGGTAAACTTCAAAGAGGGAGATACGGTGAACCAAGGCGATGTTCTATTTGAGCTGGACGATAGAACTTTCTTGGCTGAGGTTGCCAGCCTTGCCGCACAAGTGAAACGTGCCGAAGCGGCCCTTTCGCAAGCAAAAAGTGAGTCAGCGCGTGCGCTTCGTTTAAGCAAGCAAAAAGCGATTTCAACTGAAGAAGTCGATGCCCGTGTTTCGCTTACCGCACAGCGTGAAGCCGAACTAGATGCGCTTAGAGCTTCATTTAAAGCAGCTCAGTTAAACTTAGAGTTTAGCAAGATCACAGCACCAATCAGCGGCAAAATTTCATTTGCTGAGGTCACTCAAGGTAACACCATTAGAGCAAACGACACTTTGCTTACAACGATAGTCGCAACCGATAAGATGTATGCGTACTTTGATATCGACGAGCGCACTTGGAATAGCCAGTTTGCATCAGTGACGGAAGGTGAGCCGCTACCTGTGAAATTACAGCTATTGGGCCGTGAGTCACAGCCAGTCATGGGTGAGCTAGACTTTATTGACAACGCCATTGATGACCACTCCGGAACCCTAAAAGTACGCGCTTCTTTTGATAATCTCAGTGGACAATTACGACCTGGCTCGTTTGCGCGAGTGAGTCTTTCATCCGGCGAGCAAAACGATCGAGTATTAATTCCAGACCGCGCAGTGGGTACAGATCTTAAAAATCGTTTTGTTCTTGTCGTCAACGACGCTAATACACTTGAATATCGTCTAATCACACTCGGTAATCGCTATGGCGAATTTCGTGCTGTTGAGTCGGGTTTAGCAGCTGGAGAGCGTATCGCGGTGAATGGTCCAGCGCGTGTAGGCCCAGGTATGCCGATAAGCCCAAACTCCGTGACGCTTACCTTGCCAGATAACATTGCCACAGAAGTGGTTGCGATGACGCCAAGCGATTCTTCACAAGGATTAAACTAATAATGAAATTTTCCCATTTTTTCATTAAGCGCCCTATTTTTGCGGCGATGATGTCGCTTGTGATATTAATCGCAGGGGCCATTTCCCTTTTTCAGCTCCCCGTGAGTGAGTATCCAGAGGTGGTACCACCGACGGTTGTGGTATCTGCAACATACCCCGGTGCAAACCCAAAAGTCATTGCTGAAACCGTTGCAACGCCACTTGAGCAAGAGATCAATGGTGTTGAGAACATGCTGTATATGTTTTCTCAAGCAACCAGTGATGGTCGTTTAACGCTTACCGTGACTTTCGCACTTGGTACTGACTTGGACCGTGCCCAAGTTCAAGTACAAAACCGTGTAAATAGCGCTATTCCAAGGTTACCGCAAGAAGTACAACGTTTAGGGGTTGTGGCTGAGAAGGCGTCACCAGATCTCACTATGGTGGTGCATTTGGTATCGCCAAGTGGCTCGCATGATACAAGCTACCTCTCTAACTATGCCGATATTTATGTCAAAGATCAGATAGCGCGTTTGCCGGGAGTTGGTGATGTAAAACTATTCGGCGGCGGTAAATACGCGTTGCGGATATGGCTAAACCCCGAGCAATTGGCTGAAAGAAACTTAACCGCAAGTGATGTGGTCCGAGCAATCCAACAACAAAATCGCCAAGTGGCAGCTGGCTCTTTGGGTGCTCAACCCACAACCAATGAAAATCAATTCCAAATTCTGTTAAACGTTAAAGGCCGTTTGGCAGATACCAGTGAATTTGACAATATTATTGTTAGCGTATCAGGCGATGGTGCGATCACTAGACTCAAAGACATTGGCCGAGTTGAGCTTGGACAAGATAACTACGCGTTAAGAGCTTTGCTAGATGGTAACGAAGCGGTGGCAATGCCGATTTTCCAGCGTCCTGGTTCTAACGCGATAGAGCTGTCGGATCAGGTGCGTGAAACCATGAAAGAGTTATCGACACGTTTTCCTGAAGGGGTTGAATACGATATCGTTTACGATCCGACAATTTTTGTTCGCGGCTCAATCGATGCGGTAATTTCGACATTATTAGAAGCCATTGTACTTGTGGTATTAGTTGTTATCTTATTCTTGCAAACATGGCGCGCTTCGATTATTCCGCTGGTGGCCGTGCCTGTATCGTTAGTTGGTACTTTTGCTGCAATGCAGTGGCTTGGTGTTTCTATCAATACGTTGTCGTTGTTTGGTTTGGTACTGGCAATCGGTATCGTGGTTGATGATGCCATCGTCGTGGTTGAAAACGTTGAGCGTAATATTGAAAACGGCCTTGCGCCCTTCGAGGCGACTAAACAAGCGATGTCGGAGGTGACAGGCCCTATTATAGCGATTGCATTGGTGCTTTGTGCGGTGTTTATTCCAACTGCATTTATTACCGGCTTGTCAGGTCAGTTTTACAAACAGTTTGCCCTCACGATCACGATTTCGACGCTGATCTCGGCATTTAACTCATTAACATTATCACCAGCGCTCGCTGCACTACTGTTAAAGCCGCACGGTGCTAAACCAGACAAACTCACAGTGGTGTTAGATAAATTGTTTGGTCAGTGGCTATTCAAACCGTTTAATCGCTTTTTTGATAAGGCAGCTCACGGCTATGTTGGACTGGTAAAAAAGCTTATTAGACTGAGCACCATTGTGTTGGTGGTTTATTTAGGGTTAGTTTTTGCTACTACTAAGTTGTTTAGCACCATCCCTGGTGGCTTTATTCCACAACAGGACAAACAGTATCTTGTTGCGATTGCCCAACTGCCAGACGCTGCGAGTTTGGATAGAACTGAAGCCGTTGTACGTGAGATGGAACAAATTGCACTACAGACTCCAGGCGTTTTACATTCCGTGTCTTTCCCAGGGCTTTCAGTAAATGGTTTTACAAACAGTCCAAATAGCGGGATTGTATTTGTTGCCCTAGATAAATTTGAAAATCGTACGTCACCAGAGTTGTATGCGTCGTCAATCGCTGCGCTGCTTAATCAGAAGTTTGCCATCATAGATGAAGCGTTTGTCGCGGTTTTCCCACCGCCACCAATACAAGGGTTAGGCACCACAGGTGGTTTTAAACTGCAAATTGAAGATAGAGCAAACCTTGGCTTTGAGAAGCTATTCTCTGACTTACAAGCAGTGATAGCAAAAGCGCAGCAGCAACCGGAGCTAATGGGATTGTACTCAAGCTTTAGGATCCAGGTACCACAAATGGACATTGATATCGACCGTGAGCAAGCAATGGTACAAGGCGTACCGCTCGAGGAAGTGTTTAATGCATTACAGATCTATTTAGGTTCAATGTACGTCAATGACTTTAACTTATTTGGCCGCACTTATCAGGTCACCGCTCAGGCTGACGCTAATTTTCGGGCAGATCCTGCACAGATTCTGTCTTACAAAGTAAGAAACAACTACGGTCAAATGGTGCCACTTGGTGCGGTACTCAAAGTCACGCCGACAACGGGACCTGATCGTGTTATGCACTATAACGGGTATCCTACTGCCGAGTTAAATGGCAGCCCTGCGCCCGGATACTCTTCGGATCAAGCGCAAGTGGCAATTGAAGCAGTGCTAAACGAAACGCTTAGCGAAGGCATGGCATTTGAGTGGACTGAAGTCACCTATCAGCAGATCCTCGCGGGTAATGTGATGGTGTATATCTTCCCACTGGTTGTACTCTTGGTGTTTATGGTTTTGGCATCGCAATACGAAAGCCTAAAGCTACCATTTGCAATCATCCTCATTGTGCCAATGACCATACTGTCAGCATTGGTTGGGGTGTGGCTAACAGGCGGCGATAATAATATCTTTACCCAGATTGCTCTTATCGTTTTGGTTGCTTTAGCGTGCAAAAACGCAATCCTAATGGTGGAATTTGCAAAAGAAGAGTACGAGCAAGGCAAGACTAATTTAGAGTCAATTATTGAGGCATGTAAACTACGTTTACGTCCTATTTTGATGACATCAATTGCCTTTACCGCAGGGGTTGTACCTCTGGTACTTGCAACTGGTGCGGGTGCTGAAATGCGCGAAACCATGGGGATTGCAGTATTTTCAGGAATGATAGGGGTTACTTTATTTGGTCTATTGTTTACGCCTATTTTCTTTATGGCGATGACGAAGCGATTATACACGCCAAAAATACGTGAAGCGCAGAGTATCTCTAATGCTATTCCAGTAAAGGATTAATAACTTGTAATCATGTTTAAAGGCCCGTTGGGCCTTTTTTATGCTGCTTTTTATTGCCTTGTAACTACACTATTCACCTTAACTTCATCCGTTTACGCTAAATTATCAGATACCGTCTTTTTCTCGCCGGAGTCTGTTTATGAAATCTCAAATTGCCTTTGCTGTTTTAATTAGCGTTGTTCTCAGTGCATGTGGCGAGGACATCTCGAATCGTAAAATTGAGCTTAGTGAAACACTTAGCCGCTATCAATGTGATAATGATTCGGTGATAAAGGTTGACTACAACGACAGTGATAAGGCAACTGTCCATTTTAACGAACAAGTGGTTAGGATGAAGATTGCTCGTTCAGCCAGCGGTGCAAAATATCAAGGTGATGGGTTTGTGTGGTGGACAAAAAATGACGAAGGTATGTTGCTTAGACAGGAAGAAGATAAAAACAACCGCATCATCGCACGTTGCGAGATGCGGCCCAATGAAGCCTTAACAGTGAAGGCGCAATCAAACTGATTATAAATGCTCGTCCCAACAGGCAACGTCACTTATATAGAATTAGGATGTCTTATACCGACAACTTTTCAGGTGTAGCTAAAGTACTTTTTACAAACTCAATGGCAGCGCTTACATCAGCAAATAAAACTTGATCTAATGGCTCTGGCATGCCAATTTCTTTGCGCATTTTTTCAATCTGGCTTTTCGCAATTGCCGACTTCAACACATACGCAGCACTAACACAGCCTAACTGCAAACAGCGCTTTGCTGTATTTACCAGTAACTTATAGGCTTCTGGTGTCGCAGCTATGGCCTTTTCGGAATAACTCACGTAACCCCATGTCGAAGAATGGATCTCAGCTCGACATTGCTCTAATGCCCTAGAAAAATAATGGATCATAGACTCATTAATATTTCCTTCGAAACAGGCAAAGAGGATATTTTGCTCGGCCCAGAGGGTTACTTTCCCGCACCGAGTTTGATAACTATATTTTGAC
Organism: Pseudoalteromonas sp. BMB; assembly: GCF_001709235.1. Taxonomy (NCBI): domain Bacteria; kingdom Pseudomonadati; phylum Pseudomonadota; class Gammaproteobacteria; order Alteromonadales; family Pseudoalteromonadaceae; genus Pseudoalteromonas; species Pseudoalteromonas sp. BMB. The sequence goes on along the minus strand of NZ_MBQA01000067.1, from coordinate 142,974 downwards.
ATTAATCCTTATCCGGCTCCTTTCGAAGTGCGGATTATACATCAGCACGACAAGGTTAAAAAAGAGCAATTGCTACTTTTTTAACCTAAATCGCATATTACGCTTATGGCTCAGCGAGTTGCTGTTTAGCTGCGTCAGATTCTTCTTTTAGGTAGTTGTTAAACGACAAGCCTAAAAACTGCGGTAAAGTTGCGCTAATTGCCAAGGAAGACAAAGTACCAATGAGAATGCCACAACACAACGCCATGGCGAAACTATTAAGTCCTGCGCCGCCTAACCACCATATCGCTAACACCGTTGTGAGCGTCGTTAATGAGGTGATAAGCGTGCGGCTCATTGAATCCTTTATCGCTTGGTCTATGGTATTGCCCACGGGACTGTTTTTCCACTGCTCTTCGAACAAAAGCTCTCTAACTCTGTCACCAATCACAATCGAATCGTTGAGTGAGTAACCAATAATCGCCAGCAGCGCTGCAAGCACGGTTAAGTCAAACTCTACTTGCGTTATTGCAAACAAACCTAGCGTCACAATCACATCATGAAAAAGCGCGATACTTGCGGAGACCGCTAAGCGCCACTCAAATCTAAACGCCAAGTAAATCAATACACTAAGTAATGCGAATATACCTGCAAGGCCACCTTGTTCGATTAACTCATTCCCCACCTGCGCACCAAGATAACTGGCGTCTAATACGCTTGCTTGCCATTGTGTTTCAAGTCCCTCTATCCACTGTTTGACGTGTGTTTCATCGGTTGACTGAGGGGGTTGGAAAACTCGCCAGCTACCATCGTTTAGTAGAGAGATTCGCGCATCTTGCACACCAAGCTCAGCAAGCTTGTTTTGCATTTCTGTTTGGCTCTTTTGCTTGGGTAAGTCGATAACCGTAACGTAACCGCCGGTAAAGTCTTGGCCTAATACAATGCCTTTTTGAGCGATGGCGATGAGACTTGCAAGGACAAGCAACAATCCAGAAATTAGCCCGACGAATCTCGCCTTTTGCGTTTTACTTGTCATTTTACTTTGCGCCTTTACGTGATTTTGAATAAAGAGATTCTGATAACATACCGGAGACGACCACACCGGCGAAAATACTGGTTACTATGCCCAGCGCCAAGGTGATCGCGAACCCTTTTACTGGTCCATAACCGATACCAAGTAGGATAAGAGCAGTTATCATCGTGGTTAAGTTAGCGTCGATAATACTCGACATGGCTTGTTGATAACCCTGCTTTAATGCAGTAACCATCCCAATGCCTTTACGCCTTAATTCGCGAACTCGCTCAAAAATAATAACATTGGTGTCGACCGCCATACCAATAGTCAAAACTAGGCCTGCAATCCCGGGTAAGGTAAGCACAACACCAGGAAGCAGCGACATTAATCCAATCAGGCAAACTAAGTTTACCAGTAATGAGGTAATGGCCACTGCGCCTAGCTTGCGATACCATACTGCCATAAACAGCAAAGTTAGGCTTAGCCCTAACGCCAAAGCTTTAAAGCCGCTTTCAATATTCTTTTCGCCTAATGAAGGACCAATGGTTTGCTCTTTCACAATGGTGATTGGTGCGTCAAGAGAACCCGCCCGCAACAATAATGCTAACTCCTGCGCGCGTTCCATTGACTGCATATTGGTAATACTGAATCGGGTATTTAATACTTGTTGAATAGTGGCTACTGAAATTACTTCCGTTTTGCGCTTAATCTCTCCTTTTGGATCCGCGTAATATTCGCTGAATACAGTAGCCATTGGCTTACCAACATTGTTTCTAGAAAAGCGGTTTATCTTTTCACCGCCTTGAGAAGATAAGAATAGTTGCACTAAAGGCTTTCCGTATTCATCTCTTCCTGCTGTTGCGGACTCTATTTCATCCCCGCCAAAAATGGCAACTGGGTCGACTGAAACCAAAGCGCCAGATTTATTCTTTAATTTTTGACCTCCCATTTCTTGTAATGCATGAAATGAAAGCTTTGCTGTGGCGCCGATAATACGCTTGGCTTGTTCTGGGTCTTGCACGCCAGGTAATTCGATTCGTATATAATTAGTGCCTTGACGTTGCGTAACGGCTTCTGTGATCCCAAGTTCCTCAATACGCGAACGTAAAGTAGACAGCGCTTGGGTCATTAACTGCTTATCGAACTCTGCTTTTTTCGCTTCGGCAAAACGGAAGTTCACTTTCGTTAAACTGCCTTGTCTATGAGTTGTACTGGTAAATTGTGGATAGAGTTCGCGCAGTGTCGCAGTAAGCGCAACGAGTTCATTTTGCCCTTGCGCTTTCGCTATGACCTCAACCTGCTCACCACTGATAACTTGAGGAATAGATAGGTTACGATAACGATTTTTGATCCGTAGGCTATTGGCTTCGTCTGCGAGTGACTGCAGTTTATTTTGCGCCGCTTGTTCTGTGTCAACCTTGAGTATGAGCAACACACCGCCGTCCAAGTCGAGTCCTAGCTTGATAGGTTTGAGTCCAGTGCTTTCTAACCACTGTGGCATCGTTGAAGCGCTAACAACCTTAACACTTAGCTTTGAGTGAGACTCAGCCATATAAGCACGCGCTTCGGCGGTTAGCGTGCGGTTTTCAAGTTCAACTAAATAGCCACCTTGATGAGACTCGATTTGCTTGACTTTGAATCCCTCTCCTTCTAGCTGAGATTTAAGCTCAGGCAGCGACAGAGACACAACCTCGTTACTACTTGTTTGAATTTGAATCAAATTCTTATTGGGATACACGTTTGGTAGTGCACAAAGGATCAACAAGAACACAATAAGCGCAGTAAAAAAGCGTTTTGCACGCGCGGTGGCTCCACGAGGGGTTGATGGCCTCGTTGGCGAATTTATATCTTTCATATTTTTCTCATTATCTATCTGAGCGATACCGATTTGCTAACGAATACTGGTCATACAGACGTTAGGGGACTGGTATCAAAAACTACTATTTGGGTGCTTTATTGGTAGTAGATAATGATTAAGAGGCGAAGTTGAGACTGCCTTTGAAGGTTAAGTTTGCCGGCTTACAGTTGTCGATAAAGCCATTGTTTGGCCGAGTATCACACATGTACCAAGGCACGGGCTTAGGTCTATTGATGTCATAGACTGAGGCCGGTATATATTTTTCTGCTGCAAGCTCAAATACAAGCGCATATTCGGCTTGTTGTTTAGGGTGTAGAAAATAACTAGGGTGGCTAGTACGCTCGCGTTCCGGTAATAAGCCCTTTTCGTGATGCGTGGTTTCACCACTGAGCTTTATTGGACTCGCAGGGCTTGGCTTACTGGGTAACTGATTGGCGTCAGCGAGGCCCTTTTGGGTGATGCTTTCGAAGCTCGTGCTGCGCGTATCAGAAGTATGGGATAAGTGAGTATCAGGCGTTCCTGTCGCGCACGCAGCAGCAACCCATAACAACATGAGTAATGACATAACGGCGAAAAGGTTAAAACGCTTCATGAAAACTGATTAAACAACTTATTAGATAAAAATACGAGATTGGGGCGATAGTAGCAAATTCAAGATAGCGCTATCAATTATAATGAATATGATAAGCATAAAAAAACCTCCAACTTGGGAGGTTTTTCTTGTCCAGCGAGTGGATTAAGGATTTACTTGGTCTTTTAGGCCTTTACCTGCTTTGAACGAAGGAATGTTCGCAGCTGGGATTTGGATTTCAGCGCCAGTTTGTGGGTTACGACCAGTACGCGCAGCGCGCTCTTTTACTGAGAATGTGCCAAAACCAACTAAAGCAACAGAACCGCCATCTTTTAGTGTGTTAGTTACTGCGCCAGTAAACGCTTCCAAAGCACGAGTTGCCGCTGCTTTTGAAATCTCTGCGTCTGCCGCCATCTTTTCAACTAGTTGAGCTTTATTCATTATTAGATTCCTATAACTTTATAATTTGCCTAAGCAAAACCTATGTTTATGCATTTTGCGTTTATGTGCAACCCCAAAATTGCGAAATTCGACGAAATATTTATTATTTTATTGCGTTTCGCCCCGGATCCTGTGGGTTTGTAATCAAACGCTATCAATTTGCTGGCAACTGCGCAAGCTTTGTACCCCATAAAATGCGATTAAAACTCACTATCAGGTAGAACCCCACACTCCACAGTGCGCCAAATGCTGGCCAAAAAATGTACCAAGGTGTTGAGATAGAAACTACATCAAAGTTAGCTGCACCAAGATAGCTAGGTGGCGCGCAGACCAAAAATACCACTAATAATATCGGCGCTTTGAGCGTTAATAGTTTGGAAAGTGCATTATTTATAGTCAGCACCAATGCTATCCACAAAACCCAAAGCCAAAGCGGAACTAATTCACTACCTTGGTAATTGATGAGCTGAGTTTTGACCGCAATCAATTCAATGCTCATTCCTATGGCGGAACCTACGAGTGCAAGCACCAAATTGAGGCGCTTATTTAGGTGTCCTGCGAGCATAACGAGACAGCCTAGCAACATCAACCAAAGCGCGTCTGCTTGGAAAAATAATGCAGCAAACCAAATACTTTGGAAGAGTAGCGCGTTAGTAATCCAATGTTTGAGTACAGACATTTGACTGGTATCTTGGTTTTCTGGCGACTAAATGCACGGCACTGGTTGCTCTTTGTTTAAACGCCCCTTCGCAGTAGCATAAATAAAATTGCCAAAGGCGATAAAAGCGCTCATCGAAACGTTTACTATCAAGTGAAGGCCATGCTTTTTCAAACCGAACACGCCAATCGTATAGCGTTCTGGCATAGTGCAGACCGATATCATGGAGCTCGTGGACAACCATATCGGTGGAATTTACGATTTGCTTGCTCATTTCACTCACGGAAGGAAGACAACCGCCAGGAAAAATGTACTGCTGAATGAAATCCGATTGTTTGAGGTAATGTTGATAACGCTGGCAGGCGATGGTAATGGCCTGAATCAGCATTGCGCCTGTCGGTTTTAGCAAGTCGTTGCATTTGGTAAAAAAGCCCGATAAATACGCGTGTCCAACCGCTTCAATCATTTCGATAGACACCAGCTTGTCGTACTGGCCGTCCAATTCGCGGTAATCTTGTTTTAGTAGTGTGATGTGCTGCTGCAGCCCTTCTTTTTCAATCAGTGCTTTTACGTACGCATGCTGCTCTTCTGAAATAGTTGTCGTGGTTATATGGCAGCCATAGTTTTTTGCAGCATAAACTGCAAATGCGCCCCACCCGGTACCAATCTCAACAACTTTGTCTGTTGCCTGAAGATCCAAGCGCTTACAGATTGCGGCTAACTTATGTTGCTGCGCCTCTTCAAGCGATGCCTCCTTTGAGGGATACACTGCGCTAGAGTACAGCATTTCTTCACTTAAAAATGATTCATAAAGGTCGTTCCCAAGGTCGTAGTGGGCGACAATGTTACGCTTTGAGCCTTGTTTTGAGTTTTTGTTTTTTAAATGTTTTACCTTATTCACAATGCCGGAGAAAAATGCAAACTTATTTTCAAAGGCATCCAGCTGAGCTTGGTTTAGGACGAAGATCTCAATCAGTTTGGTTAAATCCGAACAACTCCAGTGACCAAGAATGTAAGATTCGCCTGCTCCGACACTGCCACCAAGTGCAAATAGCTTATACATTTGCACTGAATGAACTTGAATATCAACGCTTAGGCTTGTTTCTGACTCACCAAAACAGTATTTTTGGTCGCCCTCGACAAGTACCACTTTTCCGGTTTCTAAGGTGTTCAACGCGCCAAAGACGAGCTTTTTATACACTCTATCGAATGTAGAAAGCGAAATTGATGAGGATATTGTCGTGGTATTTTCCATCTTATACTCTTCCGGGGTGCCCAACAAAAGGCACTTTTTTTAAAAATAGCTTCAACGCTTGCCAGTAGATACCTTTAGCTATGCTCCATGTCATTGCAGGAAACCGTTTAAGCAATTGATTAATATTTGCTTCATTGAGCTCCTGCTTTTTGAGCGTCATCGTGGCATCAAATAGCAATTCGTCACCTTTTCTGTTTTCAATATGGATTAGTGTATTGCTACCGGGTGGCTTCACTTTCCAGTGGTAGTGCATATCCAAATTCATAAAAGGTGATACGTGAAATTGCTTTTTAAAGTTCACTTCTTTATTTAATTCAACTAAATAAAAATGACGCTCATTCCAAGGCGTGTTACTGACTTCAGCGAGCATATGGCTAAAACCTGCCTCTTTCTCGCCTTCAAAAAAGTAGAAATTAACCGGGCTGAAGTAAAAGCCTAAACAGCGTATTTGCGCCATTAAATATACTTTTGTTTGTGAAGAAACGGCTTTGCCAAGCGCATTTGACTTAGCGCGTGCGCGCTCCACTAAGCTTTCGCCTTCAGTGAGGATATAGTCAGCTTGATTGAATTTAAGCAGTTTTAAGCCAGATGTACCAAACTTTGACGAAATACTATTGAGTGCGTCGAGCTCACTTAAATCTAGCCACATCATATACATGGGGTAAGAAAAAGCATGCTCGGCATGGGCGAATCGCCGATGCCGAACTTTACCCACCAGTATTGCACTGTTCAAAATGAGATACCCAATTGCTCGGCCACATCTACCGCACTTCTCACCCCATCTTCATGAAAACCGTTGAACCAGTACGCACCACAAAAATAACTATGGTGTTTACCATCAATATCGGCTTTACGTTTTTGAGCCGCAATGCTGGTGGTATTGAAAACGGGATGATGATAGACAAAGCGGCGGATCACTTTATCTTCAGCTATCCCTTCATCATGATTTAACGTGACACAGTATTGATGTTTGGCATCAAGCCCCTGCAGTATGTTCATTTGGTAGGTGACAACAGCGGCTTTGTCCGTCGCTTCGTTTAATAAATAGTTCCAACTGGCCCACGCCAGCGGACGTTTTGGCAATAAACGGGTGTCAGTGTGCAGCACCACTGAGTTTGCAGTATAAGGAATTGCGCCAAGTATCGCTTGTTCATCACTCGATGGGGTATTTAGTAATGCTAAAGCCTGATCGCTATGACATGCAAAGACGACTTTATCGAAGTACTCATTACTGCCATCTTTGAAGATGATGGTCACACCAGACTCATCACGAACCACTGTTTCGATGTCGGCATTAAGCACAATATGGTCTCTAAATTCTGCCACCAATGGTTGAATGTATTCCCTGGAACCACCAGGGATAACATACCATTGAGGGCGGTTTGTGATGTCCAAGAGCCCATGGTTGAAGAAGAACTGGACAAAGAATTTAGCTTCAAAATCGAGCATTTCTTTGATACTGATTGACCAGATAGCGGCGCCCATCGGTAAGATGTAGTGCAGCTTAAAAAACTCATTAAATTGGTGTTGCTGTAGCAGTTTGCCAAGCGTTTCAACACCTCGATAGTCGCCTTTTTCATACAATGACTTACAAAGACTGTTAAAGCGCACAATATCCTTTAGCAATCGCCAAAAGGTTGGTCTCAATAGGTTACGCTTTTGTGCAAATAACGTGCGGAGTGAATGGCCATTGTATTCAAGCTTAGATTGACTGTTGTGAACACTAAAGCTCATTTCAGTTTCTTGGCGACTAACACCAATTTCAGCCAGCAATTTTTCAAACTTTGGATAGGTTCTGTCGTTAAATACGATAAAGCCGGTATCAACCGCGAGCTTTTCACCTTGGTATTCAACATCAATAGTTGCCGTATGTCCGCCAATATAATCTTTTTTTTCAAAGACTTTCACGTCATGTTGACGACTTAACAGGTATGCTGCGGTCATACCTGAAATACCGCTTCCAATTATTGCAATCTTAGCCACGGGCTATCCTTTTTGCGAGAGGTAACCACAACGAAAACGGCAGTAACCTGAGAAGTTTTAAAAATAGAGTAAATCTTTTTGGGAAATGTATTTCCTTGCTGCGCTTTTCTATTCCTTTGCTAATGTAACCCACGGCCTCATCGACACTGACAATAAATGGCATCGGAAAGTCGTTTTTATCTGTCAACGGCGTTTCAACAAAGCCTGGGTGAACTAAGGTTACATCAATGTCTTTTAATGTTGCTGTCAGGGTGCGCGCTAAATAGCTGACAGCAGCTTTCGATGCGCCATACGCTTCGGCACGAGGTAAAGGTAAAAATGCACTGCTGGAACTTACGATACAAAGTTGCCCGCCTGTTTTCATTTTTGGCAGTAAAACGTCTAGGCAGTGGCCGATTGAGATGACGTTGATATGCATTACTCGCTCAAACAAATGGCCGTCAAATTGGTTGGGGTTATCGATATACTCACAACCACCTGCGTTGAGGATCACAAGATCCAAGCCGTCAATATCTTTGAAGTTATCTTCTATCTCTTCGCGGTTTGTTAAATCAAATGCTTTGCTCTTTGCACCTACGCTGCTTTCTAATTCGTCTAACACTTCTTGGTTGCGGCCACAAGCAGTTACTTTATGTGACTGCTTTGCATAAAATTCAGCAAGACCTTTACCTATCCCTGATGTTGCGCCAGTAATTAAGATGTTGCTCATGCCGTGATCCTTTTATCCAATAGCCGAATAACACCACCGAGTAGTGGGACTTGGCGATACAGCATTTGCGCACTGTCAAAGTAATCCCGATGTTGCGCCACTTTTTCGCCAATAAAACTCAAGCGACTATGGCCATCGACTTCTATGAGCTTACCGCCGTTTAGCTTGGGGTGTTGGTAGGACATAGTCCAGTAGATAAAGCTGACGTCATCAACTTGATAGGCGTTCGTAACAAGAAATTCGATTTCAGGGACATTTTCATATAACCCTTGAAAATAACTCGTTAGCGCATCAAGTCCTTGAATTTTATGTAAAGGATCTACGAAACTGATGTCCTCAGTGTAAATTGAAGCCAATTTACCGAGACAGTATTTGTCTATTTCATTATAAATTGCCACGAATCGCTGCGTTCTGTGATCCATACCTATTTAAACCTTAAATGCGTCAAGTGCTCTTGCCCTTGCTTCTTTATGATCAACCAGCGGCTCTACATAGTCATCCTTTCCGCCAAATGCCGCTAAATAGTCATGGGGAAAATGAATATGCTTTGCTGGAACATTTTTTAATTCAGGCACATATGTACGAATAAAGGAACCATCGGGATCAAACTTTTCGCTCTGCGTGATGGGATTAAAAATACGAAAATAAGGCTGGGCGTCACACCCCGTACTTGCAGCCCACTGCCAGCCACCATTATTACTGGCAAGGTCGCCATCTATTAACTTTGACATAAAATAGGCTTCGCCTTCACGCCAGTCGATGAGCAAGTGTTTGGTTAAAAAGCTAGCAACAATCATGCGTAGTCGATTGTGCATCCAGCCGGTTTTATTGAGCTGACGCATTGCCGCATCGACAATCGGGTAGCCAGTTTGGCCATTACACCAGAGCTCAAACGCTTGGCTGTCGTCACGCCATCTAACCGCGTTATATTTATCATTAAAATTAAAACCTTTACATAAACGCGGAAAAGCGACGATAAGATGGCGATAAAACTCACGCCAAATGAGTTCGTTCACCCAACAAAACTCTGGCTTACTTGGGTTTTCAAGCACTTCAGGGTAATGAAGTTGGATCTGTGCGATGAGCTGCTTGGGTGACACAATGCCTAATGCCAAGTATGGACTGAGCCCCGAAGTTCCTTTGATTGCAGGGAAATCACGGTCATCTTGGTAGTCTGCTAGTTTGTCCTTAATAAAACGATTTACAATCGTGACAATGGCATTATCATCCACTGGCCACTTTTCAGATTCATTGGTCATCTCGAAGAAAGTTGGCTTTTTGAAGTTTGCCTCATGTTGTTTGTCCAGTGGCCAGCTAGAGAAGTGAAATTGCTGCCCCACAAAACATTTTAACCATGCTTTTTTAAAGGGGGTAAACACCTTGAACATCTCACCGGAGCCCGTAAGCACTGAGCCCGGTTTGGCAACGAGATCGCCATCGAATAATTTTAACGAGATCACAGTTTCACACGCTTCATCGCGCGCCACTTCATTTACTTCATATTCTTTATTTGCATATAAGCAATCAATGCCTTTATCGTCACAAACAACTTGAAGCTGCGCCGGCAGCTCAGCGAATGTGCTCGCTTCAATGATATGTAGCCTAATGCCAAATTCACTAAGCTGACTGCCAAGCTCAAGTAATCTGCGCTCAAGTAGGTCGAGCTGAATACTGGCCACGTTGTGTGACTGCCACTGTGGCTTGCAATAAAAAAAGAGCGCATCGCGTGCGCCCTCATTCACGGCTTCAATCAAAGCCTCGTTGCCGTAAATCCTGAGATCACGGCGAAACCAAAAAGCTGTTTTCATTATTAAATTCCGAATCTTAAACGCAGTTCGTTGGGGTATGGGTCAAAGTACACTTGGCTTTGCAAATACGCTTTAGGATGCACGGTGAGATGATGCTTGAGCAAAGTCAACGGTACATATAAAGGTACAATACCTTTGCGATATTGATCTATTGCGCCGCCCATCTCTTGCTTCTCGATACTGGAAAGCTCGTTCTTAAAATATCCCTGTAGATGCGTTAACGTGTTTGCTTGATTTTTGCGATTGGCAGGCTTGCTCAGTGCTGACATCAAACCACTGATATATTTATGTTTCAGCGTCTCTCTATCAAATTGTTTGCCATCACCGAGTAGACGCCCTAGATCTTTATAGGCTTGGTAATTATGGCTCATCAACAGATACTTGTGCTTAGCGTGAAAATTCGTCAGCTCGTGTAGACCGATGTTTTCCGATTGAGTTAGTTCCTGCCAGCTTTTATAAACAAATACCCGCATTACGAAGTTTTCTCTGAGATGCATGTCATTCAATCTGCCATTTTCCTCGCAAGGTAAAAGCGGATTGTGTTTTATGATTTGCTCAGCAAAAATACCAATACCTTCAGATGTATTACCTGTTCCTGCTTCGTTATAAACCTTAACACGCTCCATTCCGCAGCTTGGGCTTTTGGCGCAAAACACAAAGCCGGAAAGGCTTTGTGTCTGTGAGGTTGCAACCTTTTCGCCAAACTCCTTAAGCTTTGGTGCGACATCTTCTTTACCGTCGGGGCGACTAACTTTGATAATGTCGCCTACACGGATCTGTCTGATGGTTGGTCTTGGAATTGGCATGCCTATCGCAACTTCCGGGCAAAAGCGCACATACTCAACATGTTCGGCGAATTCATCCATACAAAAGTTTGAACGCTTGTGGCCTGAATCAAATCGTACTTTGTCTCCAGCCAAACACGCGCTAATGCCAATTTTTATTGGTGATGAAAATTTCATTTCGCAACTATTCCTTTAATAAATCAACTTACCAATTGGGTTTAACAGCTTACTTAACCCTTTATTAAAGTGTAGTGCACTGCTTACCACGGTAAAGCACAGGCAGCCTTCTTTTGTGCGCGGAGAATGATTATGTTTGCCGTCTTGCCAAATAAAGTCGCCCGGTACGTATTCCCCAGCTTCATCTGCAAAATCGCCGTCAAGTAACAAGGTGATTTCAAAGCCCGTGTGGGTGTGCTCTGGAATTTCCCCTTCCGCACCAATTTGTAGAAGACTTGAGCGTAAGTCGCCATCTTCTATCAATAACCGAGATCGAGCGATTTTGCCTACACCTGAAAATTTGGTGCGATCGATATTCGCAATAGCCCTAGGTAATTGAACATCCCTACCCTGATAGTTAAATGTGGGTTGGATATACTCCTTAACTTCGTCTATTTCGTCATCCAGTGTTATCGCTTGCATCATCGCCTCAAAATCACAGCTTAGTGAAGATTCGCTGCCTCCTCCAAGCTGAACATTCGCTTCTTGCGCTTCAAGCTGTTGGGTCTTTTTCTGGCAACAAGGACATAGTTCGACATGTGCTGCAATTGCGACACTGATACTTGCAGGCAAATTACCTTCAACAAATTGGCTTAATAATGAATCATTAGGGTGATGCTTAATCATGCTTGATCTCCCATTTCTGCGCGAAGTTTTTGTAAAGCAAGTCGTAAACGTGACTTAACTGTCCCGACAGGTATATTAAGATGCTCTGCCAATTGTTCTTGAGACATTTCTTGAAAGTACACGCCTTTGACTATGTCTCGTTGTGCTGGCGGCAACTTATTGATGTATTTTTGAATTTGCGCCGTTTGCAAGTGATCTTGAAAACCGTCGTCGTCAGCCTGCGAGTCTTGAATTATCGGCCAGATGTCTTCACTGATGTGTTCTTCTTTATTACTCTTCATCTTACGCAGTGCATCGAACGACGCGTTACGCATTACGGTATAGATCCACGTTGTGGCTGCGCCTTTGTCATGATGATAAAGATGTGCTTTACGCCACACTGACGTCATCGTGTCTTGTACGAGCTCCATCGCTTGGGCGTCATTACCAAATTGTTTCACACCAAAGCGCCTGATTTTTGGCGCAAAGTACTCAAACAAGAACGCAAAAGCTTTGCGATCTCGTTTTTCTGCAACCTTAACTAAAGCGTCTGATAACGCTTGAGAGGGAGTTTCTTGCACTGCTTTGCGAGTTCCTGACTGAACGTTGCAATCGATAGATTGCTGTTGGCCTAACATAGCTCACCTTCCAATTTATAATTATAAGCTGTAATACGCTGTAAAACTTGGCATGGATCACTATTTTTCATCTAATACAGTATGTAAGAACTCTGCCACCTGTTCAAATGTTTGTGCTTGTTTTATTTTCAGTTTTTGGGTCATCGAGATAGGTAAGATTTCTAGCCAACGATAAGCAACCCAAAGAGGTTGAGTAAAATGCTTGTCGCGGTACAAATCATCAAGGATTGGATTGGCGATAAAAACACTCTGAAGCTTATCAACAAGGGTTTCGTCAACTAGACTCAATGCTTCCTCGCTACATTGCCATGGCGGTCCATCAATAATGTCACAATCGCCATAACGTAAAGATTGTGAGTCTACTTCCACATTACTGATCGCGACGCGCGATAGTGCCTCAACATCAATGAGCAGCTGACCATCATCATCTTGTGAAAAGTCGACGATTTTAACGTGCACGCCTTCTTTTGACACATTGTTCGGCGTATCCGCGAGGTATGGGCACAACACAAAACCTTGCTCTGTTTTCGCGGCCTCTTTTACCATATATAAATAGCGCTGCTCAAAGATCCGCAAGCGGGTGAACCCGCCTGGAAGCAAGAATATCGGCAATGGAAATAAAGCGAGTTTCATAATTCCCGTTCAAATATACAAAAACTAACGATAATTACGACTGCCCTATTTATCTGGATCAGTTGACGCTAAATTTATGACTATTCCCAAACACAGTGTTTAGCTATCACGTTACTATTTGAGAATGTGACGCCCTCAGCTTGCAAGCGCGATTTTTGCTCTTGAAATTTACTACTGTCTTGAGGAAATGAAATACGCCGTTGGCTATTTACTACTCTGTACCATGGTAACGTTGAACCTTGCGGTAGGTTTTTTAATAACTGGCCTACTTTTCTGGCATGTTTTGGGGAACCAGCTAATCTCGCTATTTGCCCATAAGACGCAACTTTTCCAAATGGGATACCACCAATTACGGTGAAGACTTTTTCAGCGAGTTCTTGCTGAGGATTGCTGCTTTTCATATTGAATATTTAACTCTTTTAATTTATCCCAAAAATATCTTGCTACTGGCCCATGGTGGGAAATATGCAAACGATACGCGTGGATCTCGGCTTCAAACTCATCCTTTCTATCAAACACCCTCACTTGTTGCAAAACACCAGACTCTAATTCTTCTCTACAAAGGTCAAGGCCGATTAGGGCATAGCCCATACCTTGCAATAAGTATCTTTTTATTGCCAGTGCGTCATCGAGTTTCATGACATTGTTACTGTTTCTGTATGCCAAGCGCTCACTGTCAAACTTGAATTTACTTTCTTTCATTGCAAGAGATGGGTATTGCGCAAGCTCCGAAAAACTAAGCTCTGGTGGCATATAGCCCGTTAATGAGACTAAGCCTAATTTTACGTGTCCAATCGGCATTGATTCTAAATCGCCAGTTGAATGAAAAAGATCAAACCAAGGGCCAATGCCAAGGTTTGCAATCCCCTGTGTGACTTGCTCAAGCGCAAAAAAACGTTTACCACTTGAGATGTTCATTTCAGTTGCGGGAAACTTAATGAAGGCATTACCTAATACTTGATCAATCTGGTTTTGATATACGATCGGTTCGTAACAGATGTTAAAGCTTGGTTCATTACCCGCCGCGAATTCAGTCGCGAGTAATGACAAATCTCTATGATGATTAAGCAATTTTTCGGCTTCAAAATAAAATCGACGACCTTGCTCTGTTAACACATTGCGATATTTCTCACGCTCAAAAAGGGCAAATCCCAAAGATTGTTCTAATCTTTTAATTGATTGAGAGACCGCAGGCTGCGTCTTATGAAGCTTATTTGCTGCTTCGGTAAGGCTAGGCGCTTCAACAACGGTGCAAAACGCTGCTAAGTCCGAAATCTTCATAAATAAATCTTATGCAGTACAGAATGTTTTATAATTTTTATTTTATATGTAATTCCATTATTCTGCACGTATTAAAATTGACGTTGTCATGGAGAACAATATGTTAAGAGTGTTTTCTGGAATTGTGCTGGCTACCCTATTAGTGGGTTGCCAAGAGCAAGCAGAACAAGCCCCAACAGAAGCCCCTAACCGACCAGTTAAAATTCACACGGTTTCGGATCCCAATAGCAGCACGCTTCGCAGTTTCCCTGCTGAAGTGGTGGCAAATCAAGGCTCCTATCTTGCTTTTCGTGTGAATGGCGAACTTATCGAGTTTCCAGTTCTCGCAGGCCAAGACGTACAAAAGGGGCAATTGCTAGCCAAGCTTGATCCTGAAGATTTCAATCTGCAATATGAACAACGTAAAGCCCAATTTGAACTGGCTAAATCGCAGTTATCGAGAATTGAGCCGTTATTTGAAAAAGGCATAGCGACTAAAGCTGAGTTTGATAAAGCAAATGCAGACAAGCAAGTTGCGGAGTCTGCATTTAAAATTGCTAAAACAAACCTCGAATATAGCGAACTTAGAGCACCGTTTAGTGGTACTGTTGCCAAGGTATTTGTCAAAAATTACGAAAACGTCGTAGCAAAGCAAAATATTCTTCGCCTTGAAACACGCGATATGATGGATGTGGTTATTCAAGTTCCTGAGCGCATCGTTGCACGTGTTGATAAAGATTCTGATTACAAACCTACCGTTGTTTTTGATGGCTACCCAAGTAAGTCTTACCCGCTTACGATTAAGGAATGGGATACGCAGGCAGACCCTGCAACCTTAACCTACAAAGTCGTATTTAGTCTTCCAATCCCCGAGGACTTTAATTTGTTCGCAGGTATGACTGGCCATGTTTACGTTGACCCAAGCAAAATTACGAACCGTGAAAATACGGCAATCATCGTACCTAACCAAGCAGTATTCTCCGATAAAAAGCAAGGCACAGAGGGAAATAGTTACGTTTGGGTATATCAAAGCGATAAACAGACCGTCACAAAACGCGAAGTCACCGTTGGCCAACTTAATCATACCGGAATTGAGGTAATGTCGGGTCTTGAACCTGGTGAAGAAATTGTTGCTGCGGGCGTGCATTACTTGCAAGAAGGCGCAAAAGTGAGACCTTGGACTAAAGAAAGAGGTCTGTAATATGAGTTTAGCCAAGTGGTCAATTGAGAATAAGGTTATCAGTTGGATGTTTGCCTTGCTCCTACTTATTGCTGGGGCGGTATCCTATTTGGGCTTAGGCCAACTAGAAGATCCTGAATTCACACTAAAAAAAGCCATGGTCGTGACCATGTATCCTGGCGCATCGCCACAACAAGTGGAAGAGGAAGTCACCTTCCCGATTGAAAATGCAATTCAATCTCTGCCGTATGTTGATTATGTTACTTCCATTTCTTCTCCCGGTAAGTCGCAGATCACTGTTGAGATGAAGAGTAAGTACCGTAAGAAAGACTTACAACAGATCTGGGATGAGCTGCGCCGTAAAGTAAATGATCTCTCGCCGAAGCTACCGCCAGGTGTTAGGCCGCCAAGCGTTATCGACGATTTTGCTGATGTTTACGGTGAACTCTACGCGATCACCGGCGAAGGCTATTCGTATGATGAACTAAAAGACTACGTTGACTTTTTGAAGCGCGAATTAGTGCTAGTTGAAGGTGTGAGTAAGGTCACTGTTGCGGGTGAGCAGCAAGCACAAGTGATCGTCGAAATATCAACACAAAAACTGTCACAACTTGGCATTGCGCCTAGTTACATTTTCTCGTTGTTACAAGCTCAAAATACGGTATCTAATGCGGGTAAAATACGAGTGGGAGATGAGTCTATTCGCCTGCACCCTACTGGTGAGTTTACAGACGTTGCTGAGCTAGAGGGGTTACTTATCTCAAAGCCCGGCGCCAAAGAGCTTATTTATTTGGGTGACGTGGCAAAAGTAACACGCGAATATGCGGAGGTGCCGAATCATATTACACGTTTTGATCAAAAGCGTGCACTGCTGGTTGGGGTTTCTTTTACTTCTGGTGTAAATGTTGTTGAGGTGGGTAAAGAAATCGAACATCACTTACAGCAATTAGAATATCAGCGCCCTTACGGTATTACGATCAACACGGTTTACAATCAACCAACAGAAGTAGAAACCTCGGTTGATGGTTTCATCGTTAGCCTTTTAGAGGCCGTTGCCATTGTAATTATCGTTTTGCTTATTTTTATGGGTGTAAAGAGTGGTATTTTAATCGGCGGTATTTTGCTTATTACCGTGCTGGGTACCTTTATCTTTATGAAGATATTCGCCATTGATTTACAGCGTATTTCATTAGGTGCTTTGATCATTGCACTGGGGATGCTAGTCGATAATGCCATTGTAGTGACTGAAGGCATTTTGATTAATATTAAACGGGGTCAATCTAAAGTAAAAGCTGCTGTGAACATTGTTGAACAGACAAAATGGCCACTTCTTGGCGCAACCGTTATCGGGATCACCGCTTTCGCGCCGATTGGCTTAAGCTCAGATGCCAGTGGTGAATTTGCTGGTTCTTTATTTTGGGTGTTGTTAATTTCATTACTATTAAGCTGGGTAACGGCAATCACACTGACGCCATTTTTTGCCAATATGATGTTTAAAGGACCGAAGGAAAAGTCATCAGATACCAGCGAAGAAGACGATCCCTATAAAGGTGTGATCTTCACCGTGTATAAATCCATGCTTACCTTCTGCCTTAAAAATCGCGCTATTACCATTATTTCTATGGTACTGCTATTAGTCGCTGCAGTTGTTGGCTTTAAATCGGTTAAGCAGTCCTTCTTCCCGGCTTCAAATACACCGATGTTCTATGTGGATTATTGGCATTATCAAGGTGCAGATATACGCAGCACGGCGAAAAATGTTGAGAAAATTGAATCCTTTTTACTGGCCGACCCTATGGTTAACGAAGTAACGGCAACGATTGGTCAAGGTGCGCCTCGTTTTATGTTGACCTATTCGCCTGAAAAACAATATGACGCTTATGGTCAGTTAATTGTACGTGTAAAAGACCGAGAAGCTGTAGTGGCTATGATTGCTAAGCTTCGCGATTATGAGCTTGAAAATGAGCTAGACGGACGTCTCAAAATAAAGCGCATGGAAATTGGTCCTTCAACCGACGCAAAAATCGAGGCTAGGTTCTCGGGACCAGATCCTGTTGTGTTACGCCAACTAGCTGAAGAAGCCAAAGGTATTATCAGCCAAGACGATAAAGCGTTTAATATTCGCGATAACTGGCGACAAAGAACCAAGTTGATCCGCCCACAGTTTAATGAATTGAAGGCGCGTCGTTTGGGGATCAGTAAATCTGATTTAGATCAGTTGCTACTGACTTCGGTGTCAGGTAACAAGGTAGGGTTATATCGAGATGGTACGCAACTGTTACCTATCATTGCACGTTCTCCTGAGGAAGAGAGGCTCAATGTTGAAAATCTTGGTGACTTACAAATATTCAGCCCTGTCCTTAGCGTTTACGTGCCAGTTTCACAAATCGTGGATGATTTTAGTGTCACTTGGGAAGATAGCCTGATCATGCGCCGCGACCGAAAACGTACCATCACGGTAATGGCTGATCATGACGTGATAGGTGATGAAACTCCAGCGAAGTTATTTGCAAGAGTGAAGGCGGATATCGAAGCCATTGAACTACCCCAAGGGTACGAGATGCAATGGGGCGGCGAGTATGAGTCGTCAAGCAAAGCGAAGAAAGCTATTTTTGGCTCATTACCAATCGGTTATTTAGCGATGTTTATGATCACTGTATTGCTCTTTAACTCTGTGAAAAAGCCATTAGTGATCTGGTCTACAGTGCCGCTTGCTATTATTGGGGTAACGGCAGGCCTTGTATTACTACAAGCACCATTTAGCTTTATGGCGCTGCTAGGCTTGCTAAGTTTATCCGGCATGTTGATTAAAAATGGTATTGTACTGATGGATCAAATAAATATCGAAATTGACTCTGGTAAGTCCCCTTACCAAGCGGTATTTGATTCTGGTGTGAGTCGTGTAAGGCCGGTGTCTATGGCTGCTATCACAACCATATTGGGTATGATCCCGCTATTATTTGACGTGTTCTTCCAATCCATGGCGGTCACCATTATGTTCGGTCTTGGTTTTGCGACCATACTGACGTTGATTGTATTACCTGTGTTACATTGCGTGTACTTTGGTATCGAACAACCAAAAGACTAGTTGAGTATCATCCACCTTCTTCGGAAGGTGGATGTTATTATCGCTTTAGCTTTTTTCTTTCACCTTTTAATCGACAGGAGTGCTACTGCCACCAACTGTCTAACTTATCTGCAACAAGCTCAGCCCTCCAGCCTAACGCAAGATCGGGTTTCATCAGCAATTGCTTTTCTTCCGGTGACTTTTTCCACGACCAGCTGATCACCTGATTGATTTGTTTTTTCGAAGCAAACACATCAACCGGAATATCGTTAGCTTTGGCGACTTCGGCGATAACCTGTTTAATATCCTTGCACGCTGCTTTGTAACCTTTAAAGTCGATAAGCCTTCTCACGCGTTGTGGACAATCTTGTTCACTTACTTCTTTTGCTTTTTCTATACAGGCGAGAATTTCTTTACCAGAGCGATTAACTTCCATTGGCTCAACACCTGGAACATTGCGTAAACTGCCCAGTGAGCTTGGACGACGTTTGGCAATTTCGACCATGTTATGTTCTTTAAGCACGAAATTTAGCGCTAAGTTCTTTTTCTCTGCCTTGGCTCTGCGCCACGCTGCAAGCTCTTTTAGAGTAGCAAGGTCTCTAGGCTTAAGCTGCCACACGTTTTTGACATCAAGATAAAGTACTTCATCTGGTTGACGGAAGCTCCTCTTTTGGGCGAGCAACTCACTCTCTTGAAGCACTATGTTAAATAGCTGCTTTTCATTTACTCGCGCTTGAATAGTCTCAAAACATGGCAGTAAATGATATACATCGGAGGCGGCGTAATCTAATTGGTTTTGAGTTAAGGGGCGGCGTAACCAATCTGTTCTGGATTCACTTTTGTCAATGTCTACGTCTCTAAGTTGCTTCACCATATTAGCAAAACCAATACAACTACCCTCACCTAACAACTGTAAAGCAAACTGGGTATCGAACATTGGTGATGGGATAAAACCTGCAAACTTTAGAAATACTTCGATATCTTCTGATGGAGAATGAAGTACTTTTAAAACACTAGTATCTGAAAACAATGTCCACAGCCTACTAAAATCCATATCGGCTAGTGGATCGATAAGGGCAAGGTGGTTACCATCAAAGATCTGTAACAGAGCAATTTCTGGATATAGGGTGCGGCGACGCATGAATTCGGTGTCGACGGCGAGCACTTTGGCTTTCGAAATAGACAAGACAAATTCATCTAGTGCTGTTTGGCTTTCAATAACTTGATACTGCACTGTTACTCCCATGCAATTTACATAACTAGCGATATCACGCTAGTTATAAAAAAGCCGGCTAGTGCCGGCTCTATTTGTTATTCTTTTAACGCTCTACGCAGTATTTTACCAACGTTAGTCTTTGGCAGTTCATCTCTAAACTCAACTAGCTTTGGTACTTTATAGTTCGTTAGATTATCTCGGCAATGTGCAATTATATCTTTTTCTGTTAAAGATGGGTCTTTTTTAACAATAAAAACTTTAACTTGCTCACCACTAACCTCATGTGGCACGCCAACCGCTGCAACTTCTAACACGCCTTCGTGCATAGCAACGACTTCTTCGATTTCATTAGGGAAAACGTTAAAGCCAGACACTAAGATCATGTCTTTTTTACGATCAACGATGTAGAAGAAACCGTCATCATCATAAGTAGCGATATCACCCGTTGCAAACCAGCCGTCTTTTAAACATTCGGCGGTTGCGTCTGGACGGTTGTAGTAACCAGCCATCACCTGTGGCCCTTTAACACACAGCTCACCGGGCTCACCTTTAGGTGTTTCATTGCCGTTGTCATCAACTATCTTAATGTCAGTGCTTGGTGCAGGTAAACCAATAGAACCGTTGTAGGCTTCAAGATCATGTGGGCAAATAGTAACTAGCGGCGCACATTCTGTAAGGCCATAACCTTCCATCAGCTTTGACTTTGTCACCTTCTGCCAGCGCTCAGCGACAGGGCGTTGTACGGCCATACCACCACCTAGAGACATTTTCAGGGTTGAAAAGTCTAGGTCGGCAAAACCTGGTGTGTTCAACAAGCCATTAAATAACGTGTTAACACCAGTGATAGCGGTAAATGGCACCTTTGCCAGCTCTTTTACAAACGCAGGCATGTCACGCGGGTTGGTGATCAAGATATTGTGACCACCGTACTTCATAAAGGTCAAACAGTTCGCTGTTAATGCAAAGATATGGTATAGCGGTAGCGCCGTGATAACGACTTCTTTTCCTTTAACTAATACTGTATCTAAACAGCCAGAAACTTGCTCAAGGTTTGCTACCATGTTGCCATGAGTAAGCATCGCGCCTTTAGATACGCCAGTTGTACCGCCAGTGTATTGCAAGAAGGCAAGGTCACTTAGCGTCACATCAGGTTTCTGATATTTTGTAGGATCTGCTGCAATTACTTCTTTGAAAGGAATGGTATTTGGCAGGCTAAAGTCAGGCACCATTTTTTTGAAGTGCTTAACAACAAAGTTCACCAAGTGCTTTTTGAAGCCACCTAACATGTCACCAATTTCTGTCAGCACTACGTGCTTCACACTGGTTTTTGGTAAGGCCTGCTCCAGTGTATGGGCAAAGTTTGCAAGAATAAAGATAGCTTTTGACTCGGAGTCATTTAGCTGATGCTCTAATTCGCGCACGGTGTAAAGCGGATTGACGTTTACAACGGTACAACCAGCACGTAGTACACCTAAAATGGTAACTGGGGTTTGCAACAAGTTTGGCATCATGACCGCAACTTTATCGCCACGGCCAAGTTTCAATTCATTTTGTATATAACTAGCAACTGCTTTGGTTTTTTCATCAACTTGCTGATAAGTCAGTGTCTTACCCATATTGGTGTAGGCTGGATACTGAGCATAATCTGCAAAACTTTTTTCAAATAATTCAAGCAATGAGTTGTAATGCTCTGGGTCGATAGTTTCAGGCATACCTTCTGGGTAGCGCTTAAGCCAGATTTTTTCCACTCTTAGCTCCTGTGTTCTCGTTATTTTTATATTCACCCTAAACCATAAACGATGTAAGGCACTTTAACAATTGAGCAAATACTCTAAAAACGCCATATTCCCACAATATCTGAGGATTTACAATCTAGATGCTGTTGAAACGTGGGCTTTAGCGCTCTTTGTGAACTTTTCTTTCCATGATTAGTTTATTCTTTACGCTCCTTCAGTTGTAAACGCTGTTTTGTCGCGGTTCTGGTGTGCTTCAATTAGCTTATAGCAAATTTCCGGGTTTTCCATATGGCAATGGTGGCCGCCAGGTATTTTCTCAAGCCTGAGTGAGTCGAAACAGCCTTTAAATTGACTATATTGTCTGACAATCATGTCATAGCCTTGTTCCGCTAACACCAATAAGGTTGGAATGGATATCCCATTGAGCGCCGACTTTGCTTGAGAGATGGAATACCTAAATCCAGAGTGATGCTTTAGTCGGGGATCCAATCTAAGTTGCACGCCATCAGGATGCGGCTGGGTATTTCTTGTCACAAGCAGCGCTGCTATTTCTACCGAAACATCACTGATTTTACTGCGCAGTTGCGTAAGTGTATTTATATCAGGATAAACCCGTGGTTCAGATTGTTTTAATTTATCTCGGGAATTAAACGCATTAATGAGCTGGGTTTTGGTATCACTCTCTGAGGAACTCACAATCCCTATTCCCTCGATTAGTACCAACGATAAACAACGTGTTGGATAGCAGCTTGCAAACAAGTTAGCTATCATTGCCCCCATAGAATGGCCAACAATATGGCACGTTTTGATCTGTGCTAAATCTAAAAAGCACTTTAAGTCATAGACATAATCGATAAAGTAATAAAAGGCGTCGGCACTTTTCCAATCTGAGTGTCCATGACCTGCTAAGTCAAGTGCGATATGTGTGTACTGTGTATTGCAAAATGGCGCAAACGGTACAAAACTATTGCTGTTGTCTTGCCAACCATGAAGGTAGATAACGGTTTGCTTTCCCTCTCCCCAGCTTTGGTAGGAGAATGGCCCGATTTTTTGTTCTTTTATCGCATATAGAGACATCGACGAATTCTTTTAGTGTTCATTGTACCATCATTGATTTATCATCTTACCGTGACATATTTGAACTTACTACTTTGATTTGTTGAAAATATTTTTATCGAACATCCATTCTATTATGAATGTGTTTTAAATCGATCAAATAGTAGAGAATCACATGCCTCTATCACAATAAGTACACGGGAATAACAATGAATTTCAAAACTAGCCTTTTGGCCTCATTTGTTGGATTAGTATTTGCGGCTCCGACATTGGCTGCTCCAAAAAACATTATTTATATGATTGGCGACGGTATGGGGCCGGCTTACACTACGGGCTACCGTTATTTTAAAGATGACCCTTCAACGAAAGTGGTTGACCCAACGGTTTTTGACTCTATTTTGGTAGGTATGGCGCATACCTACCCAGACGACGACACGGTTGTAACAGACAGTGCTGCGGGCGCAACCGCCTTAAGTACAGGAACTAAAAGCTATAATGGCGCAATTGCGGTAGATACCCATAAAGAACATTTGGAAACAATGCTTGAAGTGGCGAAAAGAAAAGGTAAAACAACCGCGCTTGTTGCCACATCGCAAATCAACCACGCAACACCTGCAAGTTTCGCGTCTCATAATGAATCGCGTCGTAACTATGACGACATTGCCAATGATTACATCGACAATAAAATTGCAGGAAAATTACCTGTAGATCTTATGCTTGGTGGTGGCACTAAATACTTCATTCGTGAAGATAGAAACCTAGTTAATGAATTTAAAGATGCAGGTTATCAATACGTTGATGCTTTATCTAAGCTTGATACGCTAAATAAAATTCCTGCGATGGGTCTGTTCGCAGAAGTAGGTCTGCCATTCGCAATTGATGAAGAGCCGCAGCGCCTAACTAAAATGACTAAAACGGCATTATCATTATTGGAAAACCAGAATGATAAAGGCTTCTTCTTAATGATTGAAGGTAGTCAGATTGACTGGTGTGGACATGCTAATGATATCGCTTGTGCTATGCATGAAATGGACGACTTTGCAGAGTCAATTAAGCAGGCAAAGGCTTTTGTTGATAACAACCCAGACACTATCTTGGTGATCACAGCAGATCACTCTACCGGTGGATTAACGCTTGGTGCGAATGGTCAGTATCGCTGGGAGCGTGATGTGATCGCTAAAGTGAAAGGTTCAGCGGGCGAGATAGCAAAAGCACTCGCAAAGACAAAAGACGTTAAAGCAACATGGCAAGATCTCACAGGTCTTGAGTATGATAGTGCGACTGAGCTAAAAGTAAAAGAAGCACTTTCACAAGGTCCGAAGGCGCTTAGTGTTGTCGTT
Organism: Pseudoalteromonas sp. BMB; assembly: GCF_001709235.1. Classification (NCBI taxonomy): domain Bacteria; kingdom Pseudomonadati; phylum Pseudomonadota; class Gammaproteobacteria; order Alteromonadales; family Pseudoalteromonadaceae; genus Pseudoalteromonas; species Pseudoalteromonas sp. BMB. Next base: position 118,964 of record NZ_MBQA01000067.1, on the reverse strand, counting down.
AAAGAGGCAATTAGTGATGCATCTTTCACTGGTTGGACAACGGGTGGTCACACCGCTATCGATGTACAAGTGTTTGCCCATGGTAAAGGTAAAGAAGCGTTCATCGGCTCGCAAAACAATACCGCAATTGCTGATAAACTGATTGGATTTATTAAAAAGTAAAAATCTTCATCTACTATTCCAAACAAAAAAGGTCAGCATTTGCTGACCTTTATGTTATCGAGTCTTGGAAGAGGTAATATACCAATTAGCCTTAATACTTGCTCAATTTGAAGGAGCAAATCTGACACTAACGGCGTTAAAAATTTCTCATTTAGAACAACTAAATAGCAAAATTTTTGTCTTGCCTTCATGGATGCAGGTACCTTAGCGATAGCAGGACGCGGTAGCGGTGTTATCGACAAGATTTTCTCGCCTCAAAATAGACCACTTAATTAAGCGAATTGGTATTACGCGTAAACAGAAACGCCAATCATACTTTTGATCTCATCTCGTCTTGCTTCCGTTGCAATTGCTTTGTATTCACTAATTGCTTGTCCAGTACGAAAGTTAGGTCGGTCGTAGATAGTTGAACGTTGCTGCGATTGGAACTGCTCAACCAACGCAATGCCCTTTTCACTGGTTTTAATCTGAGCGGTATTGAGCTTAGCCGTATTTCCTTCATCAATAGCAGTGCTCACCGCCTTTTTAGGCTGTGGCTTTACTTGATATGTACCTGCTTGTTGAATGATTGAATTTAGTTTCACGGTTTAGCTCAATAAATACGATATGCTTGTATAAAAATACGCCTTTATTCTCGACCTGGCAACTTTTTCCACGTCACAGTATCCCTCACATATTGCGGCTGGGCGTCAGCCGCATCCACAGATAAGCCTTGTGTGAAACTATCGTCGGCTATAAACAGCATGTAATAAGCATCAGGTAACGTGATATTGTCAATGATTTCGCATTCAAGCTGTGTGGCAAGCTCTGAGAATGTTTGCCACCCTGTACCAACACCGGCCGCGCCAGTTGATGTAAAATCGATATTTTCAGGTTTAATAACTGTTTCTTCGGTGCTCGGTTGAATAACACCACGAGTTTCGCCGTTGTATTGGCATAAGTAGATCTCACCCATACGTGCATCTATTGCTGACACTACACTGGATTTACCTGTTTCCATGTATGCTTGTTGCGCCATCGCCTGCAAAGTTGAAACACCAACCAACTTAAGACCTGAAGAATATGCTAAGCCTTGCGCAACCGCTGTACTTATTCTCACCCCAGTGAAGCTGCCAGGCCCACGGCCAAATACGATGCCATCAAGCTCACTAAGGGTGATATCGGCTTCGCGTAAAATACGTTCAACTAAAGGCAGTATCTTTTGGCTATGCTGCTGTGGGCAAACCTCGAAGTGGCGAATAAACTTGCCTTCATAGTGCAATGCAATACTGAGTGCTTCGGTGGAGGCGTCTATGGCCAACAGGTTATTTTTCATTTTTATCAATATTCTCTAAAAATCGAATTGCCTTGTTTAAGTCTCTCGTGCGAGACATATCAGGCAAACTACTTAAAAACGTCTGGCCGTATTTTCTCGTAACTAAGCGATTATCGCAAATAATCAGTACACCTTTATCGTTAGCATCACGAATTAATCGCCCAACCCCCTGTTTCAACGCGATAACAGCTTGAGGGAGTTGTATTGCATCAAAGGGTTCTAATCCACGCATTTCAGCGTCTCGCATGCGCGCTTGCAACAAAGGGTCATCTGGTGAAGCAAATGGTAGCTTATCAATGACAACACAACTCAAAGTGTTACCTCTCACATCCACGCCTTCCCAAAAAGAAGCTGTACCAAGTAGTACGGCGTTACCGTGCCGAATAAATTGCTCTAAAATTATCCGTTTCGATGCTTGACCCTGCATAAAAATGGGATATTGCAGTGCTGTATTCAGCCCTTCATACACTAAATGCATCGCGCGATAACTGGTAAAGAGTAAAAATGTACGCCCTTTTGCAGCTTCAATCACCTGTTTTGCAAGCTTTACCAGCGCATGTGGCATTAAGTCGTCACGGGTTTCTGGCAAATAGCGTGGCAGGCATAGTAAAGCTTGCTGCTTATAGTCAAATGGACTATCAACAATAAATTGTGAGGTCGGTTTGAGTCCTAAGCTACGACTAAAGTGCTCTAGGGAGTTATCAACGGATAAGGTGGCTGAGGTAAATACAAAGCTTGCCTCAGTGGTTTTGACAATTTGTGCAAACTTACTTGATACATCAAGCGGCGTGATATGAATAGATAAAAAGCGTCTTGTGGTTTCGAACCAGTAACTAAATCCAGTTTGACTGGTATCAAAGGCACGTTCAAACTGATTTTTAAAGGTCATGACCTTTTCAAATGGGTGTTCTATTTTTTCGCTTCTATCCAGACAAAGTTTGAGCACTTTATAGAGAAAGTCTAAGTTAGCTATCACTCGATGCATGGCATCGCAAATCGGTTTATTCGCCAGCGCTTCACGCCAATCACCACGGGCACCATCGCCACCAAATACCAAACGCAAATCGGCGACGCTGGTTTCCAATTTATTGAGTGTTTTGCCAAGTTGCAACATATCTGGAATATCAGAACGGTAGATCACCCTTAAATCGTTAATAAGTGCCTGCAAAGCTTTAGTGCTGATAGTCTCACCAAAGTAGTCACTGGCTATTTCTGGTAATTGATGTGCTTCATCGAAGATGTAGCTATCCGCGGTTGGCATGAGCTCCGCAAAGCCTAAATCTTTTACGGCCATATCGGCAAAAAATAAATGATGATTGATCACCACAACATCGGCATCGACTGCCTTTAATCTTGCCTTTCGGATATAACAGTCTTCGTAGTCTGGGCACTCTTTCCCTAAACAGTTATCTGCAGTTGAGGTAACGTAGGGTAATACCTTTGCGTCTTCTTCGATACCCACACAGTCGGCTAAGTCTCCACTGTGTGTTTCAGAAGCGAACTTTGCAACCATGGCAAGTTGGTGCATAACATCTGGGTCGTCGGTTGGCACATGGCTCAAATGCTGTGATAAACGATAAGGGCAAAGGTAATTGGCCCTACCCTTTAGCAACGTGACTTTTTTCCCACTGCCAAGCACCTTTTTTAAGGTCGGCACGTCACGATGGAATAATTGCTCTTGCAAGGCCTTAGAGCCGGTTGAGACGATGACTTTACCTTTAGACTGAAAGGCAGGAATGAGATAGGCAAACGTTTTCCCCGTCCCTGTTCCTGCTTCGGCGATGCATTGTCCACCATTTTGTATGGTTTCTTCTACCGCAATAGCCATATCAATTTGGGGCTGTCTTGGTTGATAGCCCGGGAAATGCTGGGCTAAAGGCCCCGTAGAAGAGAAAGTCGTAGATACAGCCAAAGTAATGTAGTTTACAAACGGACAGGTCGCGAAATTGTATGTGGCTAAGCATCAGATCGCAACCGCTGTTTGGCAATAACTGAATGTGGATACCAATTGAATTAATTCTCTAATCAATTTGAAGGGGGAAGTAGCATATTAGCGTCGTTAAAAACTTCTCATTTAGAACAACTAAATAGCAAAATTTTTGCCTAGCTACTAAAGCTATTTCCCCGCTTCGAAATAGATCATTTACTTAATACAACTGGTATTACTTGTTAAGTTGTCGTTTGATCTTAAGCATACCTACCCCACAAATAGTGAAATACACGAGATACAAAGCGATGCGGTTAGGCCAAGTAGACTCTGGTGAAGGCATGATAACACGCAGGTAATCGTTCAAAACCAGCATACCGGCACCGACAATGATTGCTGTCAATTGAAAGTGGCGATGATTGGCTGAAGAAATGGTAAACAAGGAAACTAGGAGCAGTGCAAGGCTTAAGTAAAATGCTAAAACAGCCATGCTACCAGGTACAACACTTGGGGCTAACGCTAGCGCAGATAGACCTACAACGAACCAACCTACGAGATTTTTTACTGATTTATACGACATGTTATTTCTCCTTAAATAAATGGTCGTTTATTTATGCAACTTTGTTTGATGTATTGAATACAAACAGAACTATCAAATGTATCGGTATCGAAACAGAACATGTCGAGTGTATCGATAATGACACGCAAAATACAGTAAGAATAACGCGATAACAGCCTACATCATATTGATTGTATGAATAAAAATATAAAAAGTAAAAGCTGGTATCAAAACTGCTAATTAAGCTTACGTTAGAAAACACACAATAGTGATAATGGACACACTAAAAAGGACACAACATGTTTATTAAATCGCTTATATACATCTCTTGCACAGTTATTATTTTGTATAGTGCTTTAACTCAGGCACAGCAACCCAATTCTCAAATAACAATGCTTGAGTCTGCTTTTTATCATCGTCAGTATCAGCAAGTCACTAAAATGCTTAACACGCTAAAAGATAAAGAGCTTGATGCTGAAATAATGGTCGTGTCAGTTGCGGTTGCGCAAAATGATGATAATAAAGAAACACTGTTAAACACCTTGATTAAGCGCCATATAGACAATGCAAAGGTGCATTTTACTGCGGGTAATTTATGGTATCAAATTAAACAACAGTCAAACCTTTTTAATAAACTTAGCTTAGTTGAAAAGTCTAACAAGCACTTTATAAGAGCTGCAGAATTGGCGCCAAATAATCCTGAGTACTTAGTATCTGCAGCGAAAGCATTAGCTATAGAAAGTGGCTTTTGGGATTCTGAAAAAAAAGCATCAAAAGCGATAGTTGATAGGCTAAAAGCAATGGATGACCGTTACTATAACTTGGCTTTGATGGATTACTTACAAAACACACAAAATGAAGAGTTAGCCCTAAAAACGATAGCTTCTGTGGGTCAACATTATGCACAAGATATCGTTTTGATCCATCGAGCTGCTAACTTATTGTGGACTTTTTCAGCGAAAGACGCAGCGCAGCGTTTATTCACTAACGGGTGCCTGATTGAGCATATCGCATTAAGCCAACTACCAACGTGGAGAGATGCTTGTATTTCATCGGCTTATTTAGCGCTTCAGCAACACGGTGATAAGCGTAGGGCTGTTGACGCTATGGAACACTTATTGGAAAAAGAGCGAGTACAGGATGAGCAGCATATAGAGTATTTAATGCTTCAGGCTGAGTTATACCGGGAGCTCAAACAAAGCGAAAAGGCTAGAAGTGCCTACCTTCAGGCATTGAATCTCACCACAGAGCGTTCAATTGAGCGAGATATTCACCGGGCTCTCGCTGGACTAGATGGTACATAAGCTAGGCTCGAACAGCGGGTGGGATATGTAGGGGGAATAGATAAACTCAGGTATTGAGAGATGTTCAACAGGTTATTTTATGCAAAATAAATCTACGCCCATGTATCTAGATTCTCACCCTTATGTTCTTCGTGAGATTTTTCCTCCTCATCCTCTTCATCTTCGCTTTCTTTAATTTTCTCATGCTCAGCAGCTTGGCGTTTAAGTTCGATCTCGGTTTTTAGATCTTTCTTAACCTTTTCAATCTTATAGTGCTGCACACCAGCTACATGAAATGCAGACTTATGAGTTACATCTAGCCGTACGATTGGGCCTAAAAAAGGTTTGAATGCATCCATCTGTTCCCCCACTAACCTTCTGTTGGTCTTACTTATTATCGGCTGTTATAAGCTATTCTTTAATTTGCGTTAAAAAATGATTGCCAAGAAGAACAAAATTATGTTTATCTATAAATGAACTTTTCGAACAGCAGATATATTACAAAGGTAACATCATGCTAATGACACTGACAGCAATTCATCATCACCATCATCATACGGGATAACCTGTCAGTTATTTCGCTGGTGGGTTATTCCTTAAAGGAACCTCCGGCGAAGCAAAAAGTATAGTCAAAGTTTATTTCGCCCCGAGGTTCCGCCTCGGGGTTTTTCGTTTAAAGAATTAGGAAATAAATAATGAGCAACAGCAACCGTTTAAGAATCGCAATCCAAAAATCAGGCCGTCTTTCAAAGGATTGCCAAGCCCTACTCAAACAACTTGGTGTAAAACTAAACCTACGTGAACAGCGTTTAATCGCCCACTCTACCAACATGCCTATTGACGTACTTAGAGTGCGTGATGACGATATTCCAGGCCTTGTAATGGACGGCGTTTGTGATTTAGGTATTGTTGGCGAAAACGTGTTAGAAGAAGTTCAAGCTGAACGTGTTCGCAACGAGCAGTTTGCTGAAGTCACTAAACTTTCAAAACTGGACTTTGGCTTTTGCCGTTTAGCGCTGGCGTGGCCACAAGAGCTAGGTCAACAGGATAAAGCGTGGTTTAACGGCAAACGCATCGCAACCACCTACCCTGAGATTTTAAAGCAATATCTAAAACGTGAGAACATCGATGCTAGCGTGGTCATGTTAACGGGCTCGGTAGAAGTAGCACCTCGAGCAGGCCTTGCTGACGCCATTTGTGACTTAGTATCAACCGGTGCAACGCTTGAGGCTAATGGCCTTATGCAAGGCGATACCATCTTAGAATCTAACGCTTGCCTCATTCAAAATGCAGCATTGACTGACCAAAGTAAGCTTGCACTGATCGATAAGCTAATGCCACGCCTTAAAGGGGTGAAACAAGCAAAAGAAAGCAAGTACATCATGATGCATGCACCAAAGAATAAGCTAGATGAAGTATGTGCGTTACTTCCAGGCACAGGCCAACCAACTTTACTTGCACTTGCTGGCAGCGATGAATATGTTGCACTTCACATGGTCAGCTCCGAAACCCTATTTTGGGAGACGATGGAAGAGTTAAAAGCGCTTGGTGCTAACTCGATTCTCGTCATGCCAATAGAAAAGATGATGGAGTAACAGCATGTTTGATTGGCAGCAAGCCACCAGCGAGCAACGCAGCGAATGCTTGAGCCGTCCTGCGGTCAAAGTGGGTGATAAGGTAAAAGCGGCAGTTGAAAAGATAATTGATAACGTCGCTCGCAATGGTGACACCGCGTTACTAAGTTATGCCGAGCAGTTTGACGCCCGTGTTAGCCCAAGAATACGGGTAACGGGATCAGAGCTTATTGAAAGCGAATTTGCGTTAGCACCTGAACTTAAAAGTGCTATTGACCAAGCTTATAGCAACATTAAGAAGTTTCACCAGTTGCAATTACCACAAAGCAAGAAAATTGAGACTCAGCTTGGTGTGACCTGCGAGCTCAGATATCAAGCGATAGAAGCCGTGGGTTTGTATGTACCTGGTGGTAGCGCGCCACTGCCTTCTTCTGTCTTGATGCAAGGGGTGTGTGCGCAGCTAAGTGGTGCAAAAACAATCGTGTTGGCGACGCCAGTCAAAGGTGATTGCCAAATACATCCTGCTATTTTGTATGCGGCTAAACTGTGTGGCGTTACCGATGTGATTGAATGTGGTGGTGCAGGTGCAATTGCTGCCATGGCGCTAGGTACTAACAGCGTACCAAAAGTGAACAAAATTTTTGGTCCAGGCAATAGCTTTGTCACAATGGCAAAACAGCTGCTTTCTCAATCAGTGCCGGGACTTGCGATTGATATGCCGGCAGGTCCTTCAGAGGTGTTAGTGATTGCAGATAAGGGCGCTAACCCAGAATTTATCGCCGCCGATCTACTTTCTCAAGCGGAGCATGGGGAAGACTCGCAAGTCATATTATTGGCGTCTGACAGTCAACTTATTGAAGAAACTGAAGCTGCAATCGAGCGTCAACTAAGCAAGCTTAGTCGCGCTGATATTGCCAGAGCTGCGCTTAAAAACAGCACGCTGATTTTAGTTGAGAGCATAGAGCAAGCATTTGAGATCTCAGCAGAGTATGGGCCAGAGCACCTTATTTTACAGATAAGAGATGCAGAGCGTTTCCTGCCGCTAGTAAAAAACGCAGGCTCAGTGTTTGTTGGTGACTATACGCCAGAATCAGCAGGTGACTATGCGTCTGGCACCAACCATGTATTGCCAACCTATGGTTATTCAAAAACCTATTCAAGTTTAAATCTGATGGATTTCTATAAGGCTTACACTGTACAAACCATCACAAAAGAAGGCCTGCGTGGTTTGCGCTCTGCCATTTTACCTTTGGCACAAGCTGAGGGACTAGATGCACATGCGAATGCCGTCAAAGTGAGGCTGGAGAATAATAATGACTAATATTGCGCTACCAAATAACATTGAAAAGCTTAAGGCCTACAGTTCTGCGAAAAGTGCAAAGCTAACAGGCACCACGTGGCTCAATGCCAATGAAAGTCCATACGCTCGTGTGCTTGAAATGCGCTTTGATAACTTAAACCGTTATCCAGATCCGCAGCCTCAAGCGGTAATTGATGCCTATGCAGGCTACGCTAAGGTCGAGCAAACAAATGTACTGATGACGCGTGGTGCCGATGAAGGCATTGAGTTATTAATACGCACATATTGTGAACCGGCTAAAGATAGCATTGCAATCTTTACTCCTACCTATGGTATGTACAAAGTTACGGCAGACACCCACAACATCGCTATTAATGAATTGAGCCAAACGCAGCTTGCCAATGACGATGTGGATACACTAACCGCTGCAATTGGAGACGCTAAACTTGTCTTCGTTTGTAATCCAAATAACCCAACTGGCGCAATACAACCTGCCAGCAAAGTCGCTGCACTTGCAGATAAGCTTAAAGGCCGTGCAATCGTGGTCGTAGATGAAGCTTATATTGAGTTCTGTGAAGAAAAAACCTGTGTTGAGCTTATCAAAGAATTCTCAAACGTTGTTGTGCTGCGTACGCTATCTAAAGCGTTTGCACTGGCAGGTCTTCGCGTTGGCTTTATGTTAGCGAGTGAAGTGCTATTGGCTCCGGTGAGAAAAGTGATTGCGCCCTATCCTGTTTCTACAGTCGTGGCACAAATAGCAGCAACAGCGTTAACGTCAGATGCGATAACGCAGATGCGCCGGCAAGTCTCTATTTTGAACCTAGCAAAAAAGAAGCTTATACAATGGCTACAAGACAGCGAGTTCGTAAGCGCAATGTTATGCGGCGAAGGCAACTTTGTTACTTTACAGCTAACCGACAAACAGTTTGTGGAGCAAGCGATGCGCCAGGGGTTAATCATGCGGCCATTTGTGCTGTTTGGCGAGGACAACTGGTTGCGGATCTCTATCGGCAACGAGCAGGAATTAAAACAAGTAGAAAACTGGCTGAAACAATGCCAAGTGACTGAGGAAGTATCATGAGCGCCCCCTATTTATTCATCGACCGCGATGGCACTATTATCGAAGAGCCAATAACCGATAAGCAAGTGGATAGCCTAGAGAAGTTGGCACTATTACCCAATGTGATCCCAGCGTTATTACAACTGCAGTCGTTTGGTTACAAGCTAGTGATGGTATCTAACCAAGATGGTCTCGGTACAGATAGCTTCCCTCAAGCTGATTTTGATGCGCCTCAAGACAAAATGATGCAAATCTTAACAAGCCAAGGGATCCGTTTTGAAGAAGTACTGATCTGTCCTCACTTTGACGAAGACAACTGCCAATGTCGCAAACCCAAAACAGGATTACTCACTGAATTGATGCGTTCTGGTAAAGTGAACCTTAGCAAATCATTTGTTATTGGCGATAGGCAAACCGATATTCAGCTTGCAGAAAACCTCTGCATTGAAGGTATTCTCTACGAAGATAACTGGCCTGCTATTGTGACGCAGTTAACCACCTTAAATCGCAGTGCACAAATTGCCAGAAATACCAAAGAAACACAGATTTCGGTAGCGATAAATCTGGACCAACAAGCCAATGGAGAGATTTCAACGGGGCTTGGTTTTTTCGACCACATGCTAGATCAGATCAGAACTCACGCTAACCTTGGCCTGAATATTCAGGCGAAAGGTGACTTACATATAGACGAGCACCACCTCGTAGAAGACATCGGAATTGCCCTTGGTCAGGCCTTTAAGACCGCGCTTGGTACAAAATCACAAATCGCACGTTATGGCTTTGCGTTGCCTATGGACGAATGTAAAGCAGAATGTCAGTTGGATTTATCTGGACGCGCGTCTTTTGTACTTAATGCTGACTTTACACGAGATAAAGTGGGTGACTTAGATGTTCAAATGGTTGAGCATTTCTTTAAGTCCTTCGCGGATAATGCGGCAGTGAGTTTAATTTTGAGCGTAAGCGAAGGTAATGCCCACCACCAAGTTGAGGGTTTATTTAAAGCGTTTTCTCGTGCTATTCGTATGGCAATTGCAACGGATGCGTCACAGCAAATGGCAAGTTCTAAGGGGTGTTTATGATTGCAATTATTAATACTGGTTGTGCCAATATTAACTCAGTGCGTTTTGCATTTGAGCGCCTTGGTGTTACGCCTGAAGTGATCACTGCACCGGAGAAATTAGTCCGCTTTGAACGAGCCATTTTACCCGGCGTCGGCCACGCTAATGTGGCAATGAAACGGTTAAATGAGCAAGGCTGGGCAGACGCAGTAGCCGACTATCAACGGCCTTTGATGGGGATTTGTTTAGGGATGCAGCTGCTTTGTGAGTCGACTGAAGAAGGGGATATTCCGTGCTTAGGTCGCATTCCGGGTAAGGTTGAGTTATTAGAGACTAACGAGTTAACTGCACCGCACATGGGCTGGAATAATCTTCGTGTGGTGAAGCCTCATGCGCTCACTACAGGGCTTAGTGAACAAGACCAAGTGTACTTCGTGCACAGTTTTGCGCATACCATCAATCAATCGACACTGGTTTCGGGTGAGTACGGTCAAGCGTTTTCTGCGATTGTCGCAAACGACAATTATGCCGGCATGCAATTTCACCCTGAGCGTAGCGGCAAGGTTGGCGCGCAGCTTTTACAAAACTTTATTAATTGGCAGCTATAAAAGGACGAACAATGATTATTCCCGCTTTAGATGTATTAGAGAACAATATTGTTCGTTTGTATCAAGGCAAGTACGAAACCGCACAGTTTTACCCATTTAATTTAGCTGAGCGTTTACTTGAATACCAAAACGCAGGCGCAGCCAAGCTACATTTGGTGGATTTAGAAGGCGCTCGTGACCCGAGCAAAAAGCAATGGCGCACTATCCAAGCGGCGACTAAGGCTTTATCTGTTCCCTTTCAGGTAGGCGGTGGTATTCGCAGTATTGACGATGTAAAGCAATGGCTAGATGCCGGAGCCGCCCAAGTGGTGATAGGCTCGATGGCGGTCGATAAACAGCAAGAAGTTGCAGCATGGATTAAAGCATGTGGCGCCGATAAATTTGTGATAGCACTTGATGTGAACAAAACTGAAAGTGGCTGGTCCCCTGCCACTCACGGTTGGCTAAATGATGCGAAAAGCGATCTATTCAAGCTATTAGATTTTTATGTTGAGCAAGGTGTAAGTGATTTTTTATGCACGGATATCAGTAAGGATGGCACAATGACAGGTCCATCGTTTTCCTTATACGAAGACATCACTAAGCATAACAGTGCAATTAAAGTACAAGCATCAGGGGGCGTGAGCTCTCTTGACGATATTGCACGGCTTGCAAAGCAACAAGTAGGTGGAGTGATACTTGGCAAATCACTACTTGAAGGTGTATTTAGCGTTGAGGAGGCTTTAGCATGTTATCAAAACGCATAATTCCTTGTTTAGACGTAAAAGACGGTCAGGTGGTCAAAGGTGTTAAATTCCAAGGCCATGAAGTCGTCGGTGATATTCTTGACCTCGCCCAGCGTTATAGTGAGGCAGGTGCTGATGAACTGGTGTTTTATGAGATCAGTGCCAGCGTTGAAAAGCGTTTGCTCGATGTCAATTGGGTAGCTGAAATTGCCAGACATATCGATATACCATTTTGTGTAGCAGGAGGGATTAAATCGGTGGCTGATGCGGCTCGAGTGCTTGAGCAAGGCGCAGATAAGATCTCTATTAACAGCCCTGCTATTGCGAGGCCTGAACTCATTAAAGAGTTACATGACGAATTTGGCAAGCAATGTGTGGTTGTGGGCGTAGACAGCTTTTATGATAAGCAAACTCAAGAGTATTTAGTGTACCAGTTAACTGGCGATCCGAATGCGGCAAGTCGTACTCGATATAAAACGCAAGAATGGGTCAAACGAGTTCAAGATCTTGGTGCTGGAGAGATTGTACTTAATTGTATGAATCAAGATGGCGTGCGTAATGGCTATGACATAGCGCAGCTCAGCGCGATTAGAACGCTGTGTAAAGTGCCACTTGTCGCCTCTGGCGGCGCAGGCAGTATGCAAGACTTTGTTGATGTATTTAAACAAACTAATGTCGATGGTGCTTTGGCTGCAAGTGTGTTCCATAAAGGTGTGATTGACATTCCAAAGCTCAAGCAGTTCTTAATAAATAATAATGTGGCGGCACGACAATGATAATTAATAAACAAAACATCGCAGAAGTAGATTTTGATAAGTCAGCACTCATTCCCGCTATCGTACAAGATGTATTAACCGGGGTAGTGTTGATGCAAGGCTTTATGAACAGAGAAGCCCTTGAAATGACGCTAGAAAAGCAGCTCGTCACTTTTTATTCGCGTTCAAAATCGCGTCTTTGGACCAAAGGTGAAACCTCAAACAATGTTTTAACCTTGGTGGAAGTACATACCGATTGTGATAAAGACAGCTTACTGATTTATGCAAAGCCGCAAGGTCCAACTTGCCACCTCGGTAGCGAAAGCTGCTTTGCGGAAACCATGCCAGAGCTTGCATTTTTAGGAAAGCTTGAGCGAGTGATTGCCCAGAGGAAAAATGCATCTCCTGATAGCAGTTATACCGCTTCTTTATTTGCTAAAGACTTAAGCCGTAGTTGTCAAAAGGTCGGAGAAGAAGGGGTTGAAGTGGCGCTGGCGGCGATGAAAAACGACAACGAAGAGTTGCTCAATGAGTCCGCAGACTTACTGTATCATCTTATTGTCTTATTACAGAGACAAGGGCTTACGCTCAGTGATGTGGTCAATACGCTCAAAGATAGGCATAAGTAATTTGCGCTTTGGGTAAGTAATCCTTTCGCTTATCTTTTCGTTGGCTTGTTCTAGGCATCGTGCAGTAACAAGCCAACCTACCATAATCGGGATAAATCTGTAATTAGATCAACCCCTGTTCATATAAATAAGGTAAACTTCTCATAGTCTTACAACTATGCAGTGGCAAAATATTAGTCTAACTTTAATGGTGCGATTGCGAACAGTATGGAACGGTTTATGAAAACAAGATTACTTGGTCTAATGCTGGCAGGGTTGACAGCTGCCGGATGTTCAACATTGACCCCTGAGCAACAAGAGAAGCTCGATGATATGTCTAATTGCGAGAAACTTAATGCGCTTCTAAGTGCATCACCCAATGGATTTTCTGCGCTTAAAGGTGCTGAAGTCGGCGCAAAGTTAATCAACTCTTGGCAGGCCAAGGCACATCTAGTTGGCAATAAATGCCAAATCATAGAAAGCGCTTCTGGAAAATCAAAATATACCTGTTCTGAGCAGTTCAAGGAATACGAAAACGCGGTAAAAATCCATAACTATGCGCAGAGTCTCGCAAAGCAATGTTTAGATCACTCTTGGGTTGGTGATAGCCAAAAGAGTGGCCAGCTAATGCGTACGGAAATTATGTCACCGAGCTCTACTAGCAAAATTGCAATTGAACTAGGCAAAGGCCTCGACAAAGTCACGCCATGGATCGTTACGTTTAATGTGACTGAAAAATAAGATATAAGATACGGAGAAGCGTTGTGCTTCTCCTACCCTGTCCCCTAGCATTCCTCCTTTGCAATCCACTTCACTTTGTCTGTTTGAGCGTTAATAAATTTTTAATTGTTGCTTTACTCGATTCTAATGTCGCTTCGCGTGGCGTCTTTTATATGAAAATAGTGAATAGTAATTGTGGTGTAACGCGATAAAAATTTAGAAAAAATAAGCAGTATATATTTTGAGCGGAGTTGGGATCTGCAACAGTCTATATTTAATTGATGCTAATTATGCATTTCTCTGGTTTTTATGTGTTAATAAAAAGCTTGTTTATTAAAAAAAAGTAGCATTTAATTCAGCTGCTATTTTTGTTGTTAGCGCTAAATTAACTACTATTTTTAAAGGAATTAAGATGAACACATTGATAAAGTTGTCTGCTCTATCCCTCTCTCTTGCTATGTTTTGTAACCCTGCTTCGGCTAATGAACAAGCTAAGCCATTTGAGTATACAGTAAATGGCAGTGTATATGAGATCCCCGCTTCTCAAGCTAAGAATCTAGATGAGATAATTGCGCTAATAGAAACTAATAACGATGTTTCAGCTTATGACGTTACTGAGACTAAGTTAGCAAAAACTGAGCGCACAGAAATTGCCAGTGATTTTTCAGCGCTAGCTGGTGGTAACTTACGCGTTTATAGTGAACTCAATACGGGGTATTTAAATGATTTTGACCAAGCATTTACTTACACTTGTCCAAGTAATATGTTTATTAAATCAATCTCAAGCTACCACCAAGATAAACAAGAAGACAGACGCTTTAGCTTAGTCTGTGCAAAATTTACAACGGATAGCGGCAGTCGCATTTATCGTAAAACGACAAAGTGGAGCGGTTACGTAAATTCATACGATCAAGCGTTTAACTTTGTTTGTCCTAATGGTCAATTCTTTGTCGGAATGTCAAGTCGTCACGATAATGGCACAGAAGACCGTTTGTTTAACTTTAATTGCGCATCTATGGCAACCTCGAGCACAGGCGCTGCACTATTCGCTGAATCATGTATTACAACACAATACACAGGCTACGACCAACCTTGGACATTAGGCGGTAATGGTGCAATCATCGGCATGTCAAGTCGCCATGATAACAGAACGGAAGACCGTCAGACTGCAGTGAGTTATTGCTCAGCTGCGAGTGATTGGTAATACTTCCCTATAGAGTAGGGTTGATACCCTACTCTATGTCAAAATTTCGTCATTTCACTGTCATACAAAAGTCGCACACTCAAAATGTAATTAGTTAGCGGATTTAAGACTCATTGTGACCAAACCGAATATTTTTCTCATCAATTTAGATTCTTGTACTGATAGACTCAAGGAATCTACTCTCCAGTTTGATAAGTTCTCACTACCCTTTGAAAGGATAAGCGCTGTAAAAGGTGCAGAGCTGAGCGCAGACGTTTTAGATGCGAGCTATTGTAAGTTAAAAAACGCTAAGCAATATTTCCGGCCTTTAACGTTAGGAGAGATAGGTTGTTATTTAAGTCATATAAAAGTACTGAGCAAAATTGTTGAGTTAGAACTGCCCTATGCTTTTATTTTTGAAGATGATTTCCAACTACACGACGACTTAGCACAGATTGACCAACTGATCGCTTCATTGCCATTTGATTGGGATATGATCAAGCTATTCCAGTCTCAGAAGAACAAACGCACTCCGATAGCAAGCTTTCCGCTAAATAAATCGTTATCGTTATTTATGCAAAATAAGGTACCTGCCGGAACCGTTGCCCAGCTCGTAAGTCTTCAGGGAGCAAAGAAAATATTATCCAAATCGATTCCTTTCGGCAGACCGATTGATATTGATTATCAACATTTTTGGGAAAAAGATCTAAGTGTTTTTGTAATGAGTCCTTGTCCTGTTAGCCATGGTGAAAAGTTTGCGAGTACCATAGATAGAGCACCAAGTGTTACAGGAGCAAAGCGGTATTTTTGGCGCAAACAATTGCTTCAGATAAATAAGTTTATAAAAAACAAGTTTTATCGCGGGTTGGTTCTCAAACGCTATCAACAACACTTCTAGTTATATGGTGCGAAAGCCGCTGTACGCCTTTTGAACAATGGGTTTTATACTTGTACGTAATAGAGAAAAATTCGTGTTAAAAGTGTAATTTATGGGAAGACTTCTGAAAAAGATGTGCTAGTATCTAAGATTATTGCAATAAGTTTAACTTTTTGCTTAAACCATTAATAATAACAACGTTGAGGGAGCACAGACGTGTCTATAGAAATCAACTTTGAACTCTCTGATTCAGATCTTGAACACTTCCGTGGAATGATGAAAGCTGCTATTGAAAAAAGTGGCGATGTAAGTGATGCCGAAATCATTGCTAAAGCGCGTGATTTAGTGGCAACGATGGAGAAATCCAACCTTCCTGAATTTGTAAGCACTCGTCTAATTTCGTTACAAACGCTAATTGACGCAGTGTTAGATGAAGAATGGCAAATGCCTGAAGATGAAAAACGCGAGATCATGGCTTCTCTTGCTTACTTCAGTGAGCCTGAAGACATCGTTCCAGATCATATCCCAGTATTGGGCTATGTCGATGATGCGATTATGATTGAACTTGTGTTACAAGAACTGTCGCTAGATTTAAAAGCATACCGTGAATTCTGTGGCTTTAGAGCTACTGAAGAAGCAAGACGTGGTGATAATGCTAAGGTCGATCGTGAAAGCTGGCTTGCGGGCACACGCTCTCAGATCCGTTCTTCTATGCGTAGAAGTCGTTCTAAAAACCGTTCACGCTTCTTTTCTCGCATTATGTAAGTTAAGTAGCCCTAAGCTTAGCTAATTGCTTTTTAGCTTAGGGCTGCGGACTATAAAAGGGCTGATAATCATCAGCCCTTTTTGATTGCCATTATTTTATTTCATTTGGGTGAGAAACCCCCATCCACGCTTTATAAAGTAACGCTTGCTCGCTTGATAGGTTAGGTGTAAATGTTATCTTTTTGGGCTTATCATGGTCGCGGTCAAGCTTGATTTTCGTATTCATCAACTTATCACGACGGATAAAATCTACCGTGATTGTTTGACCTGGCTTGAAGTTTTCTAAGCTCGCTTTTAAATCTTTACGAACATGGTGCTTATCAAATGCAACGATAAGGTCGCCTGCTGTTAGTCCCGCTTGCCATGCATTTCCATCTCGAGCTACATGGGTCAGCTCCAGTAATTCACCCTTTTGTCTTGCCATACCATCTAAGCCTGCGATCATTTTAGCCGACTCTGGATAATCATAAACAAGTCCTACTTTGTCGAATAACTTGTCAAAGTCTATGTTCGCTGGTGTGTCAACATATTCATTCCACCAAGTATTGTAGTCTTGACCGGTAAGCGCTTTTAGGATGTTTTTAACATCTTCACTGGTGAAGCTATTTGGCAATTTATGCTGTTGGTAAAGCGCTTTATGAACGTCACGGTAGCTAATTTTTCCTTTTGATTTTTCGAGTAAGTCGATATCAAGTGCCATGGACACCAACGCACCTTCTGAATAGATATTGGTGCTGTAATTTATCCCATGATCGCCACCTTGATTGATCCATTTATCAAAGCTCGTTGCAGCAACCGACTGAACATGACGACCAGGAGTTTTCAAATGACGATTAACACGCTTAGTCAGCATTTTAAGATATTCGTCATTGGTGGTGATCCCTGCACTTAGCAGCAAATAATCCTCAAAGTAGCTGGTTGAGCCTTCAGCTAGCCACAACAAATCCGTGTAATTTGGTGCGACGTAATCATAAGGAACCATGCCCGCCGGGCGATAGTTTTTAACATTCCACGTGTGGATGAATTCATGTGCTGCTGTAGAGATAAAACCAATATAGTCATCTCTTTCTTTAAAACTGTCTCTATGTCTTTGAATAATCGTCGAGTTTAAGTGCTCTGTTGCCCCTCGTGCACCACTGGTTGCATGCACCATAAAGACATAACGGTCATAAGGATAATCGTGCCAAATGAGCGTGCCGGTTTGAACGAGTTTTTTAAGATCCGCGAGCATTTGGTCAGCGTCATAGTTACCCTCGCCCCAAATAACTAATTCATATTTGCGGCCATCTACTTCAAATTTGTGTAGCTGATTAATACCAGTTTCAATAGGGGAATCTAACAATATGTCGTAGTTATCAGCTTTGAAGCTGTGTTTTGAATCGGCAAAGTCCATACCAGAGACAGAACGCCAGCCTTTAGGTACATTGAGTTCAACAGAAACAGGCTCAGATCTGAAAGATTCACTAAACATCAAAAAGCCAGATGCATCAATAAACGCGTGGGTGTCATCTATGTGTCTGGCTCGAAGACCTAACTCATTGGCATAAATCTGATATTTAACCGTCAGCTCGGTAGGCTCGCTAAGGTGTACACGCCATGTGTTTTTATCAATTTTTTCCCATTTTTGTGCTTGCCCGCTTTGAGATTTTGCGTCAAAAAAGCGTACGCCGTTGGCTAAATCCAATATCTCGTAGCGACCTGTACGCCAATCTGGAAGTTGCACATCAATGGTTGATTGTGAGGATTTTGGAAACTTAACTTCTACTTCTGCAAGGTGATGCTGTGGTTGTGTAATTGAAATATGGTAGTCGACGTCAGCATAAACACTAAAGGTTGTTGTACATGCTAAGGCAATAAGACTTTTCTTCATTATTTTTGTTTCGGTAATTCGAGATAAAATCAATTTACCAAATCAGCGACTTACACGCGAAGTAATATCGATGAGTAAACAGCAAACTCCGATACTTTACCGTGTTAAATTTCTGCGCATAACGGCGTAATTTGTTGTAGACTTAGTAACTAAGAGATTATTTTATGATTGGAAATCTGTGACTGACAATGCCGTAATGCTCGAGCAGAAATTAAAGCAAGCCATAGAGGCTAGAAAAACGCTTGAGGATGCAAGAAAACAACAAGTAGAACTCCTTACTCAATTTGCTGCAAAGTTATCCTTAGCCTGCAAAGGGCAAGATGTTTCACTTGATAATCAGTTAGCTAAATTTCGTATTGCACTTAATAAAGGCGTCGATTTTGAGCTGCTTGTGCCTTTTATTGACGGAATTTCCGAGCCGCTAAAGTCACAAGAAGTGACCAATTCAAATAATCAAAAAGCATTGCAAACGGCAATTCAGCAAAGCGGAAAGTTACTGCAGAAGCTCAAGGGATTACCAGATGAGTCGCGCAGAAAGTTGCGTCATTTATTGGACGTAGAACTTGAAGATATCAACTCTACTAATGCTTACATCCCCGCATTAGAGTCTTTGGTTTCTATCTACCATACGGTTTTACAATCAAAAGTAGAAATTACTGAAGAAGCATCTCATAGCCACCACCCAGAACTAGCTGCTGAACTTCAAGCTTTGATCAACGAATTAATTTTCGAAGATGAAGTAATAGAAAAGGTTAAAGAGATCCGTGCAAGCGTTGCGGAAAACAATAGTTTAGATAATTTATATTCAGCAGCGACAGAAATCATTAAAATTATTGCGCAAACGATTGCCAAAGAGCGCCAATCCGCACAAGGTTTTTTGGTTTCACTGAATCAAACACTGGAAGAGCTACATCGCTCTATTGTTGAAACAACGGCGCGTTCAAAATCAACATCTAAAGAACTTCAGTCGTTAAACAATAAAATAGAATTAAAAATTCAAAACTTAAATCGGCAAACCCAAAACGCTAGCTCAATAACTGAGCTTAAAGCCTTGGTCGACAATGAGTTGAAACTACTGAGTGCTGATTTGATAGAGCGTGAAAAGCTTGAAAAAAATGAACGAGAGGCGCTGCTTGACTCGTTTGATGCAATTAATAATCGTATTAACACCTTAGAGTCTAAAGTTTCAAATTATAAAAAGCGACTCAGCGAACAAAAGTTCAAAAGCTTATTGGATAGCTTAACTAAGTTACCAAATAGAGCAGCTTTCGATGAGCGTCTAACTCATGAAATGCACCTATTTGAGATAAACGACTCAGATGTGACGCTGGTTGTCATCGACGTTGATCACTTTAAATCTATCAACGACCGTTATGGTCATAGTGCGGGCGACAAAACATTGCAAGTGATCGCACGAGCTCTTAAAAAGTCTATTAGGAAAAGTGATTTTATCGCACGCTACGGCGGCGAGGAATTTGTTTTGCTAATGCCAGGTATGCCGCTGACTCATGCGCAAAAACCGCTTGAAAAAGTAAGGCAAGTCATTAAATCTATACCATTCAAATTTAAAGAAAAAGAAGTCGAAATTACGATTTCTCTCGGTGCTACTCAGTTTGTCAAAGGGGACACTGCATTGAGTGCCTTTGACCGAGCTGATGCAGCGCTTTATGAAGCGAAGAACAGCGGGCGAGATAGATTGTGTTTTAAGTAAATAGAGTTAACTTTGGCAAAAGCAGAGTGGCGAAACATTATACTCGTCCCCGCTTTGCTCAGTTATACCAATTCGCTGTGCATTACAAACAAGGAGTAAGCCTATGCAAGTAGAGCTAAACCCAACTGGGGTTCTTAACTTATTATCAAGATTGGAAGTCGATTTACTTCAGCAGTCAACCACAAGTGAGAGATACAGGCTTTTTAGAAATTGTGCATTGGCGGTGTTGAATGTAGGAAGTCATACTGATTCCAGTTCTGAAATCTATAACAAATACGAAGATTTTGATATCCAGCTACTCGCACGCGAGCGAGGAATAAAAATTGCGTTAAGCAACCCCCCCGAGTCAGCTTTTGTCGATGGTCAAATAATTACCGGTATCCATGAGCACATATTCTCTGTGATCCGCGACATACTTTTTATTTGTCAAAAATACCACGGTGAAAATAAATCGCCGGTAGAAATCACCCATATGGTTTTTGACATGCTGCGCAACGCTGATGCGCTTGAAGTGAATAAAGACCCTAACATGATTGTCTGTTGGGGCGGTCATTCAATCAATGAAGTTGAATACAAATACACCAAGGAAGTGGGTTATCAACTTGGCCTTCGCGGCCTAAACATTTGTACTGGTTGTGGACCAGGCGCAATGAAAGGCCCGATGAAAGGAGCGACAATTGGTCATGCTAAGCAACGGATCTCGAATAACCGTTATTTAGGCCTTACCGAACCCAGTATTATTGCCGCTGAGCCGCCTAACCCTATTGTTAATGAGTTAGTGATTTTGCCTGATATCGAAAAACGTCTAGAAGCGTTTGTACGCATTGCGCATGGCATCATTATTTTCCCAGGCGGTGCTGGAACAGCTGAAGAGCTGCTTTATTTACTGGGTATTTTGTTACATCCAGAAAACGAAAAGCAATGTTTACCTGTGATTTTAACTGGCCCTAAAGAGTCAGCTGCATATTTTGAAGAACTCAGTGCCTTTGTTGAAAAAACACTCGGGAAAGAAGCTCTGTCTAAGTTTGAGATTATCGTAGACAATCCAGAGCTGGTAGCCAAAAAGCTCAAACAATCGATGGCAACGGTGCGCGAGTATCGTAAGTCCGAAGGTGATGCCTATTACTTTAATTGGACATTAAAGATTGAAAATGATTTTCAGCATCCATTTGCACCAACCCATGAAAATATGTCGGGCTTAGACTTACACCTAGAGCAACCAAAACAATTACTGGCCGCTAACTTAAGACGTGCTTTTTCTGGTATTGTTGCCGGTAATGTGAAAGATGAAGGTATTACAGCAATTAAACAGCATGGTCCGTATGAACTAAGTGGTGATAAATCACTGATGGCCGATATGGATAAGCTGCTGGGTGCATTTGTGGCTCAGGGGCGAATGAAGCTACCTGGGAGCAAATATATACCGTGTTATAAAATTAAAGCTTAGAGTGAATGAATAATTTGTTGTTAATAGATGCGCTTAACCTTATCAGGCGCATCTATGCTGTTAACGAACCAAAAGGTAATAAAGAACAAGAGGCCCATATAAAGGCCTCTTGTCTTCGTGTAGAGCAAGCTACTCGTAGCTTGTTACGTAAAACGGGGGCGACACACGCCGTTGCAGTCTTTGATGGTGATAAGAGTTGGCGTTATCACTTCTACCCAAAATATAAAATAAGCCGTCAACCAATGCCCGAATTCCTAAATCAGAATCTCGATAAGTTTTCAGAAGCGTTCACAAATGTCGGTGTTAAATCATTTAATCCCGAACATGATGAAGCTGACGATGTTATCGCGACCCTTGCCTGTAAAGCCGCTGCCGCCAATGTTAACTGTACGATAGTATCGACTGATAAAGGCTTCTTACCCCTGATAAATGAAGCTATCTCTGTGTACGACTATTTCAAAAAGTCGATAATTTCTATTGAAGATATCAAAAGTCGATTTTCTGTTACCCAAAGCAAGCTCGAAATGTTTTGGGCATTAAGCGGCGACAAGACGAACGATATCCTTGGTGTTACAGGGGTTGGGGTCAAGACGGCGCAAGAGCTACTCGCAAAACATGACGACTTTGAAAGTATGCTAAAAGATGAGACCTTAAAGCCTGCTGCAAAAGCAAAATTAGAGGCCGGAGCAAGCGACTATGTTACCAGCCTTGCACTAGTGACACTAAGAAGAGATATTGAAATTGGCTTTAGTTTGAAGGATATACGAGTGGTTTGAAGGGACTTTTGATTGGCAATGTATTACATCGTCGCTAAGCGCTAGGCGAATGTAGATGACTTTGATATATTGCATACAAGCGTATCTCAGTTTTTGCAGATACAAGGTCTGTTTTACCCATTCTTTATTGAGCAGTTAGATGATTAGGAAAATACTACAGTACATATTTCTTGGCCTTGCGGTTTACGTTACTGTGGTGTTTCTCGTGATCAATTATTATAAAGATGACCCGCAAGCGATGATTTGGCAGGACCGAGAAGCGTTTAACAATCGTTTCATTCGTAATCTTAGCCTTGAGAAGCCGACTGAGTTAGACACTGTGTTAGATACCTTGGGTAGCCCGGATCTAACGTATGTAAAGAAGAAACAAGACAATACGATTGTACAAATTGTGTTTTATCGCACTCAGCTTGTAAAACCAGATGGTATTACTACGGAAGATGAATGCACCGGATTATTGTTTGAAAATGGCATATTAAAGCTTTGGGGACCTGGTGCTCGGGTCACATTTGATAAAGTGTGATACCAATTAAATTAATCTTTCAACCAATTTGAAGGGTAAAATACCATAATAGCTTCGTTAACAACGCCTCATTTAGAACAACTAAATAGCAATGTTTTTGCCTTGCTAAGAAAGCTATTTTACCGTTTTAAAATAGAGCGTTTACTTAATAAAATTGGTAAAGATAGATGGATGCAAGGATAGTTACTAGTAAAACGCTGTTCGCGATAGCCCAAGGTACACACAAAGTATTACGTCTTTATTATCACAAAGAGAAGTGGTCTTCTATCTACCCTACCCTAGTTAAACTTGCACAGCTTTATATGGGCTGTTATGAGTCCTCGCCTAGTAGCATGCATGGGCAGCTTGGACTGTATTCACAAAATTTGGGTTACAACACTAATCTGGTCATGAATCAAAATGTGTTGGTTTGTATGGCTTGTCATCACTTAAAGTTTTCTCGTGCAGTGACCGAAGAACTATTGCTTGCAAGCTTTGCTGACTATTTATGCGTGGCTAGAGAAAGCGATCAACTCGCAGCAGGTAATAAGTTAGACGCACAGCAAGATAAGCTTTGGAAAGTTCGTCATCAATTGGCCGTACAAATACTGAGTGATGGGCAAACACCTAACTTGCAATGTTTGCGAATTTTATCTCGCCTTTCAAACTATGACAGCAAGCTAGTGGCTTCTACCCCTCAGCGCTTTAATGACCATGCTTCTTTGATTGTGGCAATCGCTCACCGATTAGCAAGCTTAATAACGCCAACACACAAGCAAAATTGCGTGGCTTTAGACAGAGCGATTAAGCTTCTTTATAGCAAGCTTAGTTATGCTTTTTCATTAAAAGTGCTGAGTGCAATTGCAGGAGCATTTGTTAAACATCCTGCGGGGTTGCTGTGCGAGATTAAAGGCGAAGTGGGCTTTTTGGTGATACAAAGCAATAGTGAAAAGATAATTGCTGTTGTCGAACAAGGGCAAACCAAAAAGCTGGCGAAGGCCAACCGTAAATTCCAGTTTCACTGTGGTTTAACTGCAACGACAGATGCAAAGCTACTTTACAATATCTGGGACCGAGCTGCTGAACCGGCAGCACTTCCATTCGGTTCTGAACATTTACATCTACTAGAAACAGTAAAAGCCTTATCTCACAGTCAATTTCAAAGTATTCGTGCACTTGAAAAGCTGATTTGCGAGTTCGATTCGGTGTCAAGTGCATTGCAGATCGCAGCAAAGCAGTATAACCGTGAAAATCTAAAAGCCGCATCGGTTAGGCATTCTCTCGCCATGGTAGGACTTGATGCAGCTGGATTACTGGCGCAGCGAGTATTGCTTGAGCAGATCATAGCCAATCATAAGCTTCCTTTCACAGAAGATATCGTGCATAAATATGGCGTAATTAGTCAAATTATCGCCTTATATGTTGGGGAAAGTTATGGTGAACAATTTGAGCGTTTACTGTCGCCATTTGCAGCGGTTATTGTATTTTTAGTGACTAAACAAGGGGTAGAGATCCAACATGCCACTGCACTCCATTCTCGTGAGTATTCAGAAGAACTAGTATCCATTGCTAACCTATTTGGGATCCGCGCAATAGCAAAAGATAAATACCTAGACTTTAATCAGCAGTACTTTGAAAAAAGCATTCTTCATAAGGCAATGTTAGATAGCGAAACGTTAAAAAAATCTCAGACCAATACGCAGTGTAAACTGTTCATTTTTATCAAACTGATTGCACTTAAAGTGATATCCCCCAACTTTGTGTTAACTGCATGGCAAAAACAAATAGTCGATGACGTATTAGCTGAAAGTCGTTTTGTTACCGCACAAAAGTTTGATGTAGCGCTACTAGAGGCCGGATTTTACTCATCTATTGCCTGATATTTATTCTATAAATACTATCAATAACAAGCATAAATCATATGTATGTCATTTTTTCATTCCATACTGGAATAAGACCTAATTAATTGCTATAAAACGCGGCTTAAACAAGCGAACGTACACCTTTGTTAATTTCTACTAAACTTAGTCTGCAATTCTTCTCGGGTGTATTCCAACTTTTGATAAAGGAAAAAACATGGCACAGCAAACCATCACAGTTATCCGTGGCGACGGCATTGGCCCTAGCATCATCGATTCAGCAATCGAGATCTTAAAAGCCGTAGGTTGCGACTATGAATACGAGTACGTAGACGCAGGTTTGGCTGCTTTAGAAAAAACAGGTGAATTACTTCCAGCTGCAACGCTAGAAGCAATTGAGCGTAACAAAATCACGCTTAAGGGCCCATTAACTACACCTGTTGGCGAAGGTTTCACTTCAATCAACGTGACATTGCGTAAGCATTTTGGCCTTTACGCAAACGTTCGTCCAGTTAAGTCATTTGAAGGTACTAAAGCACGTTACGATGATATTGATATCATTACCGTACGTGAAAACACGCAAGGTATGTACTCAGGTCTTGGTCAAGTTGTTTCTGAAGATGGTAACGAAGCGGAAGCAATGTCAAAGATCACTCGCGAAGGTGCCGAAAAGATCGTAACTTTCGCTTATGAGTTAGCACAGCGTGAAGGTCGTAAGAAAGTAACAGCGGTTCACAAAGCGAACATCCTAAAATCAACTTCGGGTCTATTCCTTAAAGTTGCTCGTGAAGTGGGTGAGCGTTACCCTGAAATTGAATCAGCAGAAATGATCGTTGATGCGACTTGTATGAAACTTGTAATGACGCCTGAAGAGTTTGATGTGATCGTCACAACAAACCTTTTCGGTGATATCCTTTCTGATCTTTGTGCGGGTCTTGTTGGTGGTCTTGGTATGGCACCAGGTGCAAACATTGGTACTGATGCTGCAATCTTTGAAGCGGTTCACGGTAGCGCACCAGATATCGCAGGCAAAAACCTTGCAAACCCAACTTCTGTTATTCTAGCTTCAATTCAAATGCTTGAGTACTTAGGCGAAGCTGATAAAGCGGAAAAAATCCGCAGTGCAGTAGCTGACGTTATCAAGAGCGGTGACCGTACAACGCGCGATCTTGGTGGTAGCCACGGCACTACCGATTTCACACAGGCGGTAATTGAGCGCCTTTAATTCTTAACGCTCAATTTAATTCTTGGGTGGTGCGTTAGCACCACCTTCTTCTTAATCCCACTAGCATTCCACCGATTAACGCAAACCATCCGATACTGCCGCCAGACGATCCGCTATCACCAGAGTCCGTCGGCGTTGTTGTTGGTGCCATCACTGTGATCTCAACAGTGCCTTTCGCGCTTTGATCTGCACCATCCGATAGCGTTAACACGACATTATATGTACCCGCTTGAGTGTAACTATGCGTTGTAGTCAAATCAGAACCTTGTGTGCCATCACCGAAATCCCAACTTGCTTGATAGTTACCATCACCACCAGCAGCAGTTGCGACAAAGCTTGCCTGTAAGTCAGATGTGGTCGCTGTGGCTTCAATGCTTAGTGGTACTACAACGGTCACTGAGGTCGATTTAGTCACCGTTTCACCTTCGGCGTCTTTCACATTAAGCGTTACTGTGTAGGTGCCGCTTAGCTCATAGATATGTTCAACTGAGTTTGATGTTGCTGTTGTCCCATCACCAAAGTTCCACTCAAGCGCATAAGGCGCTGTGCCACCGATGATTTCGGCATTGAAGATAAAGCCTTGTCCTACTGCGGTCGCTTTGATATCACCGACTGCAAGCGAGATTGGCTCGACGTTGCCAACGCTGACATTTGAACTTAACGCTGAACTGCTCCCGTCAGCTTTGGTTCGTGTGAACATTACCGTATAGTTGCCAATATCTTGATAGCTGTGAACAGGTGAAAGCGCGTTACTTGTTTGACCATCACCAAAGCTCCACAAAAAACTATCTGATTCGTTTAATGCTAAGCCTTTGACATTAAACTTAACGGTGTTTTGAGATTGTACTTGAGTGATTTTAGGGTCGCTGAGATAAATTACACCGACTTGCGCACTGCTTGCATCTTCTTCTATGGTATTCAATCTAAGTTGAACACCAAAACCAGGCAAACTAACACCTGACTCTTTTTGGATGGAGAAAGTGTAATCCTGAGTATCATCAAACGTACTGATTGGCGTGAGATGTTGATCGCCAAGACCTGCTTTTTGAGTATCTAAACGCAGTGTTGCATCTTTGACCTGAATAATACTCGTTGCAGGTGTCGTACCGTCGGCTTTGAAAATTGGGTTTTGGTCTTGGTCAATCACCAACATATCGCCAGAACCGGGGTGTAACGAAGTAGAATTATTGCTTTGCCCATCGTTGCTGTACCACATCAACACACCAGAATTATAACCAGACAAAGACAAACCAGCATCTAACCCTCTAAATGAGCGTAAATGCGCATAGTAAGCGTTACTAGGCTTAGCTCTGTAGCCCGAGATTTTACGAAAACCGTTGTAGACTAAGTCGTTTGTTGGCTCTGCGGTATTGGTATAAATTTGCGTACCATCCGCTGTCACTGAGATATTATCTAGTAATACCCCTTTAAGTGTTTCAAAATCGTCAGTTTGATAAACGAATGTTACGGTGACAGTTTGTCCTCGGTACGCTGATATATCAAAATCTAGCGTAATTGGGTTAGCCCCAAAAGCAGACGACTCGCCATCCATGTAATTAGTGACACTGGCATAATTTGGATGATTTGATTTTGTGGTATTGCCTGCAATTGGCTGTCCATTTACCGCCACTTGGAAAATATCGTAGTTAAGCTCGATACTATAATTTGCAAGCATGGATAATGAAATTTGGCTTGCGTTAGGTAAGCTTACGGTAAAACTTGCTTGGTTATTGAGTTTGTCGTCTTGTCCGGAGTAATAGTGATAATTTCCATCAAGTGGCGTTACAAATTCCTCTAGTTCCGCAGGCAAATTTATCTTTATTTGATTCGTAGTACCATTGTTCACCCCAATATCTGTGAGTGTTACCGTTTGTTCTGTGCTCAAATCATCAAACGTGTACTCGGTTTGGGTTAACCAATTTCCTGCATAATTTTGTTGCAAAAACTCAAGGCTTTTAGGGGAGAACTGGGTGGGCTGCGAGCCACTTAATTGACCTAAGTAACTGCCTGAAGACATGACTGACCAAAGCGCAACGGGTTCACCTATGTCATTGGAATTTAAATCGTATTCGTCCGGTAATCCGAGGTCATGACCAAACTCGTGGACAACCACACCGATTGCAGCATCAATCGGATTAATGGTGTAGTTATAAACCTTGTAGTTGGTATCTGGAATTGCCTTAGGTTGGTTGTTTTCGTCAAATACGAAGAAGCGATGTGACCAAATTGCGTCCGTATCTAATACGCCGCCGCCCGCTTCTTGACCAATACTTGAGTGAAATAACATGACATGGTCGATAATGCCGTCAGGCTCAAGGCGGTTGCCATCACCATCTATGTCGTTCAAATCTGTTTTATCGTACTCAGATAAGTCGATATTAAATTGGGTCACAGCTTTGCTTACAGCTTCGAATACCAACTCTTCCGGTCGTAAGTCTCGGGTATCGCCTTCTTGTTCACCATAGTAGGCTGCATTTTGAGCGGCTCTTACCCAGCCAAATGCATTGCCAGATACCTTAAAGCTGCCGCCTGAGGCCGCTTGATAAAACTGGGTAGCGGATTGCAACGATTCGTTGTTAGGCCCGTTATAGCCGCTATCTGAGTACAATAGTGATTGGTAGTGAGACGCGGGATAGCTTGGGTAGTACATATCCGTATCACCCGGGTTTAGTCGGTTTTGGTCGTTAGGCAAATCCGGGAAATCAACCAGAATAGCAAGAATTTTCGCTTCATTAAGTGTTTGCGCCGTGCCCACCGCAAATTGTTTGCCTAACTTAGTATTGCCAAGGTGCACATTTTTAATTGCATACGGTGTTTTTATTTGGCTGGCAATGGGCTTTGTTTTGGTGAATTGCTCAATTGCAATTTTCCGCTCGTATTCACTCAGTGTCCGGCCGAGCTTTTTCTCCTGCCAGTAGATAACCTGATCTTTGTAGAGCACCTGCGCTGACGCAGCACTTGATAGCAGCGTGACCGATGACAATATGCTTAGTTTAAAAATATTCATCTAAGAGACCCCAGTACAATTGAGCTTTAAGTTTAGCATTTTTATCGCTTTGTTCCCGTATAAGTGCTACTAAATAAAAAATCTAATTGGTGGTGAATTTTAAATTGAAATGTAATATTTCAACAATTGAAAGGTGGAAAGGTGGAATTTATATCTAATACTGTGTAGGCTAACTTTGAAATCAACTTAAAGGCAAAATAATGACTAATTTCTTTCAACTAATCGTTCTCGTGGTGGTACTGGTCTCTTCATAGAGTTCAGCGGGGAGCTATTACTTGAAAGAAATACTCAAACCCCGCAACCAGCGGGGTTTTTTTTTGATTTTAGAAATATAACAGGCACGCACAGTCAACGAGGAATGAGGTAATGGCAGAGCAATACAACGGCTCCGAGCTAGTAGTAAAAGCATTGAGCGCATTAAAAGTAAAATACATATTTGGTTATCCCGGCGGATCGGTTCTTGATCTTTATGATGCCTTGTTTCAGCAATCAGATATTGAGCATATCTTGGTTAGACATGAGCAAGCAGCAACCCACATGGCAGACGGTTATGCCAGAGCAACGGGAGACGTCGGTGTCGTCCTTGCGACCAGTGGCCCTGGTGCCACTAACTGCATTACAGGGATCGCGACCGCTTATATGGATTCAATCCCAATGGTTGTACTCTCAGGGCAAGTACCTTCAAACCTAATCGGCGATGATGCGTTTCAAGAGACGGATATTGTTGGTTGCTCTCGCCCTATCGTTAAACACAGTTTTAACTGCCGCGATGCGACAAAAATCCCAGAAGTATTAGCTAAAGCATTTTATCTAGCCAACTCTGGTAGACCGGGACCGGTTGTGGTTGAGCTGCCAAAAGATATTTTGAACCCTGCGCTTAAATTCTATTATCAGATGCCTGAACAGATTGATATGCGAACTTACAACCCGAGTGTAAAGGGGCATTCCAAGCAGATCCGCAAAGCGGTTGAAGCCATTATTGAAGCGAAGCGTTTGGTTATCTATTCTGGCGGCGGCATTATTCTTTCGAATACCTCGGAAAAACTAACTGAGCTGGTTGAGAAATTAAACGCGCCTATCACCAATACCCTAATGGGTCTTGGCGGGATCAGTGGCACACACCCTAACTTTATTGGCATGTTAGGGATGCACGGAAGTCTTGAAGCGAATAAGGCAATGGCAAATGCCGATGTTATCTTAGCGTTAGGGGCGCGTTTTGATGACCGTGTGACCAATAACGTTAAGAAGTTTTGTCCGGATGCCAAAATTGTTCACGTTGATGTCGATCCAACTTCAATTTCTAAGACCATTCAAGCGCATATTCCAGTTGTGGGCTGCTTAGATACAGTGATGGAGCAATTGCTACGCGGTATCGAAAAAAGCGAGAAGCGCATCGACCGCGCTGCACAAGAAGATTGGTGGCAAGCAATTACCACATGGCGTGCTCAGAAATGCTTGTCGTTTACTGCGGGTGTAGAAAAAATCAAACCGCAAACGGTTATCGAAAAGCTATACCAAATGACCAGTGGTGACGCGTATGTTTGCTCGGATGTAGGACAACACCAGATGTTTGCAGCGCAGTACTATCCGTTCAAATCACCTCGTCAATGGATCAATTCAGGCGGCCTTGGCACCATGGGATTTGGTTTACCCGCTGCGATGGGCGTAAAAATGGCATTTCCGCAAAGTGAAGTATTGTGCGTAACTGGGGATGGCTCTATCCAAATGAATATTCAGGAACTTTCAACCTGTTTGCAATACGGCCTTGCTGTCAAGGTCATCTCGTTAAACAACCGCTCGCTTGGTATGGTACGCCAATGGCAAGACATGATGTATGAGGGACGTCACGCGAGCTCTTATATGGAGTCACTGCCTGATTTTGTTGCGCTTGCCGAGAGTTATGGTCATATCGGTATTCGGGTTGATAAGCCTGAGCAACTTGATGCGGCGCTGGAAAAAGCAATGTCGATTAAAGACCGACTTGTATTTTTAGATATTTTGGTTGATGAGTCTGAGCATGTGTATCCAATGCAAATTAAGCAAGGTGCGATAGACGAGATGTGGTTGAAAAAAGGAGTAAAAGCATAATGAGAAGAATACTATCGATTTTATTAGAGAATGAACCTGGCTCCCTTTCTCGTATTGTGGGTTTATTTTCTCAACGTGCGTACAACATTGACAGCTTAACAGTGGGTACAACCGCAGACAAAACGCTATCTCGTATTACCATCACGACCCAAGGCGATGACCGCATTGTTGAACAAATCACCAAGCAAGTTAATAAGTTGGTGGATGTGCTTAAGGTTATTGATCTAACTGATATGCAGCACATTGAAAGAGAGCTGCTACTGGTAAAAGTCTATGCCAGAGATGAAGTAACACGAGCTGCTATCAATCGTGTTGCTGAGGTGTTTCAAGCCAGTATTATAGATATGGGCAAGCAAAGTTATATATTACAGATGGTAAGCTCAGCCGACCGTCTTGAGTCTTTCTTGGATCTATTACGTCACGAAAGCGACATTATTGAACTTGTGCGCTCTGGCGCGGTAGGTATTGGCCGAGGTGACAAAGCGCTGAAAGGTTAAAACTACTTACCTTTTAGCTGTCACTGTTATCTTTTTACGCGGGTAAGCACGTAGTATTACGTACAACCCGCTTCAGCTATTTTGCATGGCAGCTTCGATTTACTCTCATTAGGTTACTGGTTATAATTTCGTTTTTATCAAGTTAGATTATGCACATGGAACTCGAACGCTTCTGGCAGCTTGTCACCGCCCCCGATCATTCAAACGATAATGAATATTTAAAAACGCGTTTATCACCGCTAAGTTCAGAAGAAATTGCTCAGTTCGATGCATTATATACCAAAGAACTAAGAGCACTGTGGCATTGGGATAACTGGAAAGTGGCCTACGTGATTGCAGGCTGTAATAGCGAATATGACTTCTTAGATTTTTGTAATTGGATTATCAGTCGCGGCCCTGAAGCGGTAAGCGTACTCACTGCGGAACCAGACGAATTAGCTAATAAGTTTGCTATTCCGAATAAAGACGACCTGCCCTACCCGTTTATTGACGAATTAGATTTAGTTGCAGGGTTGCTTTTTGAAGAAAAAAATCAAGACGAACTCCCATATCACAGTGTCGTGAACTTTCCGCCGCAAGGCAAAAAGTTTAAAAATAAACCAAAACAGTTAAAGGCTGAACTACCTCAACTTTTTGGTCAATATTGGCTTGGATAAGGTTTAGTTTATTGTTTTATGTGATGGGTTTTAGTTGTTCTAGAGTTAGACGCTGAAACTCATTATTACAATCGCAAAATGTCACCGCTCCAGATAGCCTATCAATCCTTCCCGCTAACCTACCAAAATGACTTTGCTAAAAACACAACCTCTTGTTAAGTCTTAAGCAGTGGAATACTATGCTTATTCACTATTTCGGGAACAAAAAGAATAGTGAACTTAAACATTGATTCTTTTCTGCCTCTCTGTCCATTTCTTAATTTTTTTGAGTGAAAAACACCTAAGTTGAAGTTGCGATTTTATGCCCGTATTTCGATTAATAAAAAGCTTATACATGAATTCCTTGGCTGGTAGTCATATATGATTGCTGGCATTAACAACTTCCGCCATCTCCACCATTGCAGCCACCATCCCCTCCTGAATTGCCGAAAAAGCCTCCGCCATCACCATTCGTTCTGCCCGTATAGTTGCCAGAGCCTCCAAAGGAAGAAGTAACTTTACCAACCAACAAGATTAGCAATAGGCCTGATAAAATGGGACTAAAGATCCCTTCAAACCCTGATGAAGAAGAAAAGTCAGTGAAAAATGAGAATAATGCTAACCCTACGACGTAGATTAAAGTTTTCATATTTTCCGCTCTCTATTAGAGTATCATAGGTTATTAGCACTAATATACCTTGTAATGCTGAAACCGTCACCGTCCTCTTATAGCTGTCTGGCAGGTGAATTCTAAACCTAATAAGTAATACTGATCGTAAGCTCATTTATGCGCTGGTAAAAATTAGCTGATACTTATACCGTCAGTATCTCTTGGTAATCACGCAAAAAACAGAGCAAATATTTACACCAATAATTTGCACTTTCAAAAGTCCCCCAGCATTGATGCAAATGGTGGTAGGCGTCACCAATTCCCGTTAACGGCTGAATGAAATTACAGCTATAGGCTCAGGTATTCTTTGGCAGATAAAAACGCCAAAGTACACGTTCGAGCTATCTGAAGTTCATATAACTTCGTCTTGCTAGTACTGCCCTTTTATACGAACCATTTCATTCGCATACACTGACTCGCCATTATATTCAGTGAGAAATTCATCAGACACTTCGAATCCGTATGCCTTGTATAACTCCTTTGCAGGCTCATTTGTCTTGGCGACAAAAAGGTTCGCCCTGCCGCATATTTGTGACAAAAGGAATTCAAGTATTTTTCTTCCGATTCCGTTTCCTCTAGCACTAGGGCAAACAAATAGTGCCCTAATCTCTGACCCAAATATTGCTCCAAACCCAAGAATACTCCCATCATCAAAAACGTATATCTTTGATTCCTTTAGCGCTGATAGTCTCTTTTCATCATTTTCTAGAGGTAAGAGCTTAAATGTCTTCTTCTCAAAACGAAGCTCATCCAGCTTAGATTTCGAATAGATCTCAAAAATTCTCGGATAGTCTTCCTCTGTCAACTCTCGAATATTCATATGGTGCTAGCTCTTATCAATTTTAAATATATCCATTGTACGTTGTAGCGTATCGCTGTTTAGTTTCATATCTTTAAACAATTCATTTAACGCTTTCGATGTATCTAATTCATGGTTTGCAGCGTCAAGTACAGCAGCGGTATTTTGTGATATATCGGCGGCCACTTCAGACTGTTCGCAAGCTGCTGTGGCAACCGAAGTCGTGAGTTTTTCAACATGCGAACTGTGTTCGTTTACTCTGAGGGATACTTTTCGCGTTTCTTCTACTTCGTTCATGGTATTTTGTGTGAGCAGTGTGTTTTCTCTGATTGATTTAACAACGCTTTGGCTTATCTCTGACAGGCTAAGTAACAGCGTGGAAATTTGCTCTGAAGATTGTTTACTGTTGTTTGCAAGTCCTCGCACTTCGTCGGCTACAACAGCAAAGCCGCGGCCATGCTCACCTGCACGGGCTGCTTCAATTGCGGCATTGAGTGCTAGCAGGTTAGTTTGTTCGGCAACACTGCGAATTGAATCCAAGATAGTGTTTATTTCAGATACCTGCTTTTCCATACTCGCGGCCATCTCGTCGACGGCGTTCATACTCGTCGAGAGGGTTTTCATAGTGTCTAAGTTCTTTTGGTTGTCTGCAAGTAACTGTTGTGATTCGATGTTAAGTTGGTCGCTGGCATCCAGTGTATCTTGCGCGAGTTTTGCAATTTCTTGGCTGGTTGCGGCCATTTCTTCTATTGCAACCGCAATGGAAGATGCCATGCCTTGGGTTTTTTGTGCATCCTCATTGACGTTAGAGGCTGCTAAATGCATTTTTTCGCCAAGCCTTGTACCTACTTGTACCGACTTAGCTAAGCCAACCATTAGGTCTTTAAACGCATAAATCGTATTGTAAATTGACTCGGAGATTTGCCCAAGCTCATCGCGCGTGTTTAAGCGCATATCTAAAGTTAAGTCGCCCTCTTCAGCTACGCGTTTTAATATACTCGTTAATTGTGAAAGCTCCGAGCGTAACGAGCGAATCAGGTGAAAGTTGACGAGCGCGATAAAGCTGAGAACGACGACAAAAAGCACAAACATTAAGATACTTTCAAATGCGATATCTGATTTGTGCTTTTGGCTATCTTTAATTGTCATTTCCCACACTGAATCGAGTTTGGTCTTGAACTTACCTATTAGACTTGTCGCCGCTGAAAACCACTCGGCACTTGAAGGTAAGCGACTAAAGTCAACTTGCCCTTGGCTTTCAAGAGTATCAAGAATTTGATTGAATGCTTTTGCCTCGCTTGAAGATAAAATAGTTTGTACGTTGCTTTGGCCTGTACCTTCGAGTGCGGTTTCTAATTGATGTAATGACATCTCTAGCTGTTGGCGATAGTACTTGATATCGTCTTTGAGGGTGTCTGACATTGCTTTTTTCGCAAGCACACCATTCACTTTGCCACGGATCTGTCCAAGGCGCTCTTTACTTTGGGCAATAAGGAAAGCAATAGAAAGTTCAGAAGATAAGGTTCTATCTGATACGTAGGCTTGAATTTTTGCTGCTGTGTTTAATGAAACTTGATTAAGTTTGCTGTAGTAAGCAAAAGCATTACTGCCATTTTTCCTGTCGACCTCACCTCTTACGCGGTTCTTATTGGCTTCCACTTCAAAAATATAAGGTAACCATTTTTGCACATTTTTATCTTTAAGAAACAGTGAAGAGTGAATACTCTTAAGCGTTGATATTGTTTGGTCGGCAATTTCACGTTGCGCGTCGACCTTTCGTTTGTTATCACTACTTGGATTACCAAGGAACCCAGCCGTTAAGCCGCGCTCTACCGCATGATGATGCGCTACTTTCTCAATGGCGTCGAGCAAAACGACATAGTTGATATTTTGATCGGCCGCATTGTACTGTCTCCAGTTATTCAAAACGTTTTTGCCAACTAAAAATAGTAAAAATGCAAGCAGCGAGAAAGAACTTATCATCGTGAGCTGCATAATCGAAAATCTTTTCAAAATACCCATTCGTCTCTCCGTAGCGCGAGCGTAGATTATTGTTTAATCAAGGTAACTATAGTCCAACAAAATTAAGGTGAGATATTTTGTAACAAACATCGTAATTGAATTAGCGTTTTGAGGCAGTAAGGATATGATAAATGTTACTTGAAGTAATTTTTCTGAAAACAAATGGTAATGCAGTGTTGCTACCTTCTTGTTGCTAATAATGGTATTGGCGTCAAAATTAAATAGAGGAATGTATGAAAGGATTTATCAAACTAATGTTAGTGAGCCTTGCGCTTATCTCATTGAAGTCATATGCGGTTGTATTTACGTGTAAAGGGATCGTGTACGACCTTTACTCAAAAGGTGACAATCGTTATGAAGTAAGGTTTGAGCGAGAGTCTGGTTTCGACCTTGAGCCTGTTGTTATCTATCCAGAACAGCACTACCTTTTGGCTCCGGTTTTAGATGCTATCCGTGAAGGTGAAAAATACCGCACTGTATATCGCTTAGTTATTGAAAATAGAGATAGCGGTGATACTCGATGCCACGATGGTGAGAGTGAAAATGCCTTAATCGGTCTTACAAAAGTCATCGATTAAAAAAACAAAAGGCGCCAACGGCGCCTTTAGAAATTAACCTGTAATGATCCTTAACATTCTACGAAGTGGCTCTGCCGCCCCCCATAAAAGTTGATCACCAACAGTAAATGCACTGATATATTTTTCACCCATTGTGAGCTTTCTTATCCTGCCTACAGGAATACTCAGTGTGCCAGTAACATTTACCGGAGTTAGCTCTTTTGCCGTAATATCACGCTCATTTGGAATGACGCGAACCCATTCATTATGTGCCGCTAGAATTTCCTCTATTTCTTCGACGCTTCGATTTTCTCGTAACTTGATGGTGAGTGCTTGTGAATGACAGCGCATCGCGCCAATTCGTACACACAATCCGTCGATAGGAATAGGCTGCTTTGACGAGCCAAGGATTTTGTTTGCTTCTACTTGTGCTTTCCACTCTTCTTTACTTTGACCAGACGGCATTGGAACGTCAATCCATGGAATTAAGCTGCCGGCTAACGGCACACCAAATTGATCTTGTGGTAAAGATTCATCTTTGATTTTTTCTGCCACTAGCTTATCGATTTCTAAGATGGCTGAACTTGGGTCGTCAAGTTGTGCTTTAACCGAGCTGTGGATCTCACCCATTTGAGTGATGAGTTCACGCATATTTCTTGCGCCTGCACCTGACGCCGCTTGATAGGTCATTGGGCTCACCCACTCTATTAAGTCTTGCTCGAATAAACCACCAAGCGCAAGTAGCATAAGAGAAACCGTGCAATTACCACCGACAAAGGTTTTTACACCTTGTTCAAGACCTTGTTGAATGACATCTTTGTTGACAGGGTCAAGCACAATAATACTGTCTTTTTCCATTCTCAGTGCTGAGGCTGCATCTATCCAATAGCCTTCCCAGCCCTGTTCACGCAATGAAGGATATACAGATTTGGTATAATCTCCGCCTTGGCAGGAGATGATAATATCCATTTCGCTAAGCGATTGAATATCGCTTGCGTCTTGAAGCGGCTTTGGCTCACCACCGCCTTTAACAACGGGGCCGAGTTGACCTGCTTGTGAGGTAGTAAAGAAGTGTGGATCAATGACATCGAAGTCATTTTCTTGCTGCATACGCTCCATTAGCACGGAGCCAACCATTCCACGCCAGCCGACGAGTCCTACTTTTTTCATGTTATGTGCCTTAATTCTTGATTATACGGATCATTGCGTGAGTCGTATGTCTAGATGGCTACCATAGCAAAAGAAGACGCGGTGGACTAGCTAGAAATTAGGAATTTAATAAATAAAAAACCCCGCATGGCGGGGTTTGGATACAACATGTAAAGGTTGTCCTAATTAAACGCATTTGCGTCAACAAGAACTCGGTACGAAACGAGCTATGGTTTTGTTTTTAAAGCTCTTAAATAATGTTACTGGTTAAATATGACAAGTATATTAACAACCTAGTAACCTACTGAAGTATTTGGATATATTTTTATATATAGACCAACTATACACAAAGTTACAGAACTTAGTCCATGAAATAATGAATTAGTGGGAAAAAATATCTCGAAGATTGATAAAGATCAAAAAAGCCAAGGCTGACCTTGGCTTTGGTTAAAGCTTAGTTGTTCTTTAGAACTCGTAGCTGTAGCTCAGGCTAACAGAGGTACCGACATCTTTTTGTCGAACCACTACGTCAGATTGAGTTACTTCTTGATCTTCATTTAGCAAGTTCTTGACTTTAAATTTAACTTTAGAGTTAAAGTCGGGATACCAAGTATATACTAGGTCAAGTGAGTGGAATGGTTGCTCATATGCATCATCTCTACCGCCGATCCCTGAAGCCAAAATACGCTCACCAAAAACGTTATACACTAATGAACCACTGTGTTGACCATCAGCAGAGTCATAGTTTAATTGCATATTAACTACATACTCTGAGTGACCCGTCATACGCTTCGTTGGGTTGGTTAAGTTACCAGCACGAGCAGGATCTATCGATACTTCAGAATCACTCAGGGTGATGTTACCTGACGTAAAGAAGCCACTTGCAAGGCCCGATAAGTCGTATAACCATTCGGCTTCAATACCGTATACTTCACCTTCCTCACCGTTTACGAAGGTTGCTGTATAGTCTTCATCACCAACGCGCAAGATAGTTTCTATTGGCGCTGTAATATCTTTATAGAATGCCGCAACTGAGAAGTTATCGCCATTATCCATATAGTATTCAAAGCGCGCGTCATAGTTTTTCAGGTCGCTACTTTTAAGGCCAGCTACACCGAAGGTGCGGATATCGGTTAATGGATCATAGTAGGCAACCGGTACTAACTCACGTAAGTCTGGACGTACCGTGGTTTCACCATAACCAAAACGTACTTGATAGTTACCGTCTGAAAGATACGTTAGCGATAGTGCGTTAAAGAAGTTATCTTCGTTAACAGTACCGGCTAAAATACGCTCCTCGTCGTAAATCGTTTCCATCGTTACGCGGTCGAAGATTAGACTCGATGTTGCAAGTGACACTTGTTTAAAGTCTTCGTAACGAATACCACCACTAATACGCCAAGTATTGTTGAAGAAGATATCAAACTCACCATAGCCCGCATCAATCTTTTGAGCCGCGATATAATCGTCTGCCGCTGGTGCCTGAGGTTCGTTGAAGGTCAACAAGAAAGTGTTGTTGTTCAAAAACTCATCGTCAAGATAACCCGATAATCCATAGATCTCAGATTCATCAAAGTTTACTGGGATGGATATGCCACTTTTGTTATTTACAACGAAGTTGCTGGTATTGTAAACACGCGCTCTATCCATAAAGTCGTAACCACCTTTAAGGGTAATTTCTATACCCTCGAAGGTTAACGGTAAGGTAACATTGCCGCTGTAAGACTTTACGTTGTCTTCCATGTCTGTATAGGCGTACGTTATACGGTTATCATCACCGGTAACGATAGAGTTTTTATAAGAACCGTCTTCGTTATAGTTATCAATAAACTTAAAGTCGATTTCTGTTGGAATATCGGTTTGCGCTTTTGACTCTGTATACTGCCAGTCAAAGCCTATCCCCCAGTAATCGAGGAACGTGTGTTGACCAATCACTTGGTCGATATCCAACGTGCGCTCTTCGTAATCAAACTGATGTGAACGCTGTGCAGCGCCCGTTCCTGCGATTGTTCTAACGGTACTGCCGTTAGGACTTTGTAACACGGAAAACTCTGATTCGGTCTCGTTATCTTCGAGATAAATCTTAGAATAAGTAATGCTATGCTGATCTAAGCGGTAACCGATATTGAATACACCATTTAGGCGTTCAGTCTCAGTCGTTACTTTAGATTCTTTAAGTGTCACATAACAGGAATTGGCTGTGTCTTCTGCGGTTTCTAGTTTTGAAGTACAGTTTTCAGCTAATGTGTCGTCAATAACGCCCGTCGTGCGGTCGCTATAATTCCAATCGTTGTCATAGGAACCCGCAAGCATAAAGCCTACCGTGCCGCCTAACCAATCTTCTTGGAAACTATTGCCAATGTTGGCTTTTACATCAAAGTTTGGATCTAGGGACTCTTCTTTGACTTGAATATCGCGAGGAAGTGATGACACAAAACCTTTGATCACGTCAATTGCTTGATCCGCACGTGTTAGCCCGTCTTTATCCTTGAAACCGTTTTTGTCTACAACTTCACCGATGTCAAAGTTACCACGATATCTTACAACTGCATCTTGTAGTACTTGAGGTATACCTTCCGTGGTTCCGCTGTAGGTAAAGCCTTTATCAGAATTAAAGTTTTGGCCAATACCTACCTCAATACCTGCGGTGAACTCCGATGGTACAGACTTAGTACGGATATCTATGTTACCACCACCGAATGCAGCTGGCATTGACGGAGAATAAGCTTTTTGTACCGCTAGACTTTCAATAATGCTTGCTGGAAAAATATCGAGTGGAATAACGTTTCGGGTTAAGTCTGGGCTCGGTACTGCGGCACCATTCAGGCGAGCACTTGAGTAACGCTCACCTAGGCCACGAACATAGATAAACTTGCCGTCAACTAACGTAAGACCGGTAACACGGCGTAGCGCGGATGCTGCATCACTATCACCCGTTCTAGATAGCTGCTCTGCGCCTAAGATATCCGCAACGAAGGCTTGGTTTTTACGTTCTTCAATTACCGCTGCAGCACTACCTTGCAAACGAGTACCTACCGCAACAACTTCTTCGATTGCCTGTTCTTCTTCTGCAACGCTTGGTAGAGAAGTTGCGACTGTGAGTGCCGTACTGATGGCTAAAGCAACTTTTTTAAATTTCATTTGAGTATCCATATGCAATCCTGCCAAAAAATCATAAAAAAGGCGCAATGACTGCGCCTTAATTGTAATAACTAAGGTCATTACGGATAATTAGTCAGCGTTTGAAGCCTCAATTGCTTTCTTAACCCACTGATACCATTCAGAAGATGTATCTTTATCAGATACCGCACCAATGTAATCAACAGTCGTGAAGAAGTTATCATTTAGGCTGCTTAGGTCGTTTGCTTCAACAGTGATAGCGGTAGAGCTTGAATTTGTTGAGAAGCCGTCTGCTGCAAGTACGTCAGCTGCACCGTTTAGAATTTGGTTAGAACCTGCGTTAACAAACCAGTCTTCTTTACCTTCACCTGCAGGTAATGGGTCAGAACCATTTTTAAAGTTTGCTGCACAAGCAAGTACAGAGCTTACATAGTTAAGCGTATCGGCTTCAGCGTTTGCCGCTGCGTCTGGGTCTTTGAATTCAAGACATTCAGTGCCATTCGAAGCTGATGATTTAACTACTAACGCGTTGTAATACATACCACGGATTGCATCGTCAAACTTCATGCCTTGTGATTCGTCATCATCACGGATAGAGTTACCATCAGTCGTTATCACAGTTACGTTTGCGAAATTAAGCGTAGATGCTGGCGCTTGGCTATAATCAGGGCCTGCTGCTTTTTCACCATCGGTTTCAAAACCGTTGTTACCCATGAAGCCTTCTGTGCCTGCAGGGATTAGTACCGCGTCGCCGTTATCATCAGCATAAGTAACGTCACGCTTTGTTTGAATCGTACCGTGTTTAACAATAATGAACTGACCTTTACCCTGCCAGCCCGCATCAACGTCGATACCATCATCTTGAGTATCTGTTACTACGATATTTTTGATGTTTGCAGCACCACCGAAGAATTCGATACCATCGTCAAAACCTTGGTGAATGTGAAGGAATTCGAAGCTTGAACCAGAACCCACAGCATTCAGTGTTAGTGAGTTTAAGTCGTCCCCAGGGCCGCCATCACGAGGACCAGAACCTGCATACCAAATGTGTGCATATTTGATTTGACCGCTGCTATCTGCGTTGTTTTTACCGCCATAGTAGCTTGTTACACCTTCAGAATCTGCATTACAAAGGTCTCCATCACGCTCTGCATCAGTACATTCGTTTGTGATACCAAAACCGTTAACCATGATACCACCCCAGTCAGCAAACTGTGGACCGATACCTGCTAGGTTAAATGCGTCAAATTCTGCTGCTGAAGTGAAACGAATTGGCTCAGCTGCAGTACCAACTGCGTTGATTTTCGCACCACGCGCGATACGAACCACTGACTCACCAGAAGTGAATGCCATTACTGCACCTGGCTCTACAGTTAGTGTTGGGCCGTTCGCCTCGATTGTACAACCTGTTGAAGTGTTACAATCTTTACCGATTAAAAGTGCACCTTTAAATACGTGAGCGCCACCATTCTCAAGCTTTTTGAATGTCACATCAGCTTGTACTTCTAGCGATTTAGAAGCAAAGTCAGTACCGTATACACAGTGTGGTGCTTGGAACGTACCTTGAACTTCAGTGCTTCCTACAGCGCGAGTTGTACAAGGGTTTTCTACAACTGGATCTGGAGTTTCACCGCCATTGTTTGTCGTATTGTTTGAATTGTTAGTGCTGTTATCGTTTACAGTAGGTGTAACTTCGATGTCACCACCACAACCAGTAAGTGCCATAGCAGCGACGATTGCAGAGACTCTGAAGAGGTTTTTTAGTTCCATTGCTAACTCCAATAGTAGACTTTTAAAAAATTATTTTTTTACTGTGTTTAAATGATGTGACTAAATTAATGGGGTTTTATTACACGAAGATTACACAAAATAATTGTAATTAAATCTTCATAATAAAAATTGGAACTTTTAAAAATAAAAAAACCGCCCGAAGGCGGCTTTGGTGTTGCGATTATAAAATATTATAATAAAGCTTGTTTTAATGTTTCAGCATGAACTTTTTCTCGCTTCACATATTTAATCCATTGTTTAGCGAGGTTTGCTGATTTTTTGTGCTTTTCAGCTTGTTCGAATGCCAATATAGAAGCATCAAAGTTTTGCAGGTTAAACTGTGCCATTCCAAGTGCAACATAGGCGTTAGACTCAAACGTTAAATCGCCTTTATTGAGAGCAAGTCGGGCGTGATCTGCGGCTTCATCATACTTTTCAAGATTTAAGTAGATCTCTGCAAGTCTCTGATCTAAATTACCATGTTCAACTTTTTCAGTTGCTGCTAGGAAGAAAGGTAGTGACTTTTTATCTTCTCTTGCTTGAACGAAAGCTTCTGCGATAAAAGTTAGGTTTTTGGCGCTGTCTTCAACGACACCTGCTTTTATTCCGTTATCGAGTGCTTCCGCTGCTTTAAAAGGCAAGGCGTTCATTAAATAGACTTGAGCAAGTTGCATATAATCAGATTTTGATTTTATAAAGCCCCTTTGCTTCGCAGTTTCAAATGTTGCTAGCTGTTTTTTCTCGGCACCTATCTCACCGTACATACCACCAAGCTGGACCCAGTATTGTGGTTTGTCATAAAGAGTAACCATTTTCTCTAAAACATCCGCTACTTTTTTCGGCTGATTTAATGAGTAATATATCGCACGTTGAAGAACTAACCAGTTTTCTTTAGGTAGTTCACCGTCGGCTTCAACTAAATCAATCGCAGTATTTATGTTGTTTATCGCATCATTATATTTTTTTAGTTGATATTGTGCTTGCGCCTTTAAAATATAAAAGTTGCTTTTTGGGGCCTGCGTATTAACTTCTTTCCACTGATCAAGGAATGATAATGTACTTTCAAAATCATTGTTTGCCATGGCCAATTGAGCCAAGCTAAATGTCGTAGAAAGACGCAGGGACTCAGGAATAGATTCTTCCGCAATAACTGCTTTGAAAGATTCGATTGCTTTGTCGAGCTTGTTTTCGTTGTAATAAATAAAGCCATAGAAGTTATACATCATTGCCACTTCGTAGCTATTCATACTCGAAACGCGTTCTTTCACCGAATCTAATGCGGCGAGGCCTTCTGCAACTTGCCCA
Source organism: Pseudoalteromonas sp. BMB (assembly GCF_001709235.1). Taxonomy (NCBI): domain Bacteria; kingdom Pseudomonadati; phylum Pseudomonadota; class Gammaproteobacteria; order Alteromonadales; family Pseudoalteromonadaceae; genus Pseudoalteromonas; species Pseudoalteromonas sp. BMB. Next base: position 75,476 of record NZ_MBQA01000067.1, on the reverse strand, counting down.
TCGTCTGCAAGTTTTTGCGCGCGGGCCAGTTGACTATACACTTTTTCGCGTAGCGCGGGCACACGCTTGGTTTTAGTTTCTGAGTCAGCATAAGCCGTTGCCAAATTAACATTTGGTATGACCGAAATGAGACTCGGCGCTATTAAACCTGTGCTAAATAACGCACTTATTAACGTAATTTTTTTAAACATTTTCATAATCGCAATCCTTAATGACGGTTAGCCATTAATTTGAAATGAAATCTTATTTTGAACACCCGCAACTTCAACCGGTTCACCGTTTACTACGCGAGGTTTGTATTTAAATTTCAATGCCGCATCAAGCGCTGCTTGGTCGAAGATTGATTCCGGTTCGGCGCTTACTACAACAGGGTTTCTCACAGTGCCTTGTTTAGTTACAATGAACTCAACAATCACATACCCCTCAATTCCGCGTGATAACGCACGTCTTGGATATACCGGTGCAACTTTAACGATTGGCAGATATTCACCATCACTGGACTCAAGTGCTAAACCACCCGCCAAATCTACGTCAGCGTCCACATTGGCACTGAAATCAAAGTTGCCGCCTGTTGCGTCAAGATTGTTGTTCTGTGTCTGTGGTGCATCCATTGGTGGAGGCGGCTCTTTAGGTGTTGGTGGCTTTTGTGGCTTACGCTCTTTTTTCTCCACCGTCTCTTCTTTTTTAAGACGGACGAAATCTAGTACTTGTCCTTTTACAGGATCTGTCATTGCTCCTTCCCCTCCTTGGATAAGCGCTTGCATACCCAAGAAAAGGAAAAAGGTAACTATGCCTGCAATTACTAAAGCAATTAAGTAACGCATGGTATGTTCCTATGACTCCTGTGCTGCAATCGAAACATCAAATGCGCCAGCTGCGCGTGATGCATCCATTACTTTAATTAGCGTGTCAGTAGTTGCCTTTTTATCAGCTTGAATAACCACACTACCCTGCGGATTCTCCGCTTTAAGACGCTCAATGTTTGCTTGAACTGCACGGATGTCTACTTGGCGTTTGTTAATCCAAATTTCACCAGTATCTGAAATTGCAACCAGGATATTGGCTCTTTGCTTTTTCACTGCGGTGGCCGCTTCTGGGCGGTTAACATCAATACCCGCTTCTTTAACGAAAGAGGCCGTTACAATAAAGAAGATAAGCATGATAAATACAACGTCCAGCATTGGCGTCATGTTGATTTCTTCTGCTTCTTCTTCTTGGAATACTTTTGCAAGTGGTGCTCTCATAATTCTTTCCTCACACGACCGATTAATGGTCTAGTAGCATTTTATCTTCTAACAACTCAACTTCACGCTTGGCTTTACGCTGAAGGTAGGTCGATGCAAATACACCCGAAAGCGCGCCAACCATGCCTGCCATTGTTGGGATAGTTGCTTTTGATACCCCAGATGCCATCGAACGTGCACTGCCTGACCCGGTAATCGCCATTACATCAAATACTTCAATCATGCCGGTTACCGTACCTAGGAGTCCTAGTAAAGGACACAGTGCCACCATGACATTGATATATGGTAAGTTGGCGTTGAGTTTGATCCCCACGCGAGAGATAGTAGCTTGTCTTATCTGCTCTGCGTTCCAACTGTTACGCTCATTTCGAGAGTTCCAGGCTTGTAGGACTTCGTTTTTGTAGCCTCTGTATTTACCGAACACAAACATGAAGCGCTCGAGAATAAGTAGCCACATGGCGAAGGTTACGAAGCCGATGACCAGGAGAACCTGGCCACCTGTATCAAGGAATTCACGTAAAGCGTTAATTGCATCAAGCAATAAAACCACGATTACGCTCCTTTCTCGCTACGCTCTGCAATGATCCCCGCGCTCTGCTCTTGAAGAATAAGGAGCAAGTTACGAGAACGTGTGTTTAGTAGTGTGTAAAGGAATACGGTTGGGATAGCGACAACCAGGCCAAGTACGGTGGTTACAAGGGCCTGAGATATACCACCAGCCATGAGTTTAGGGTCGCCCGTACCAAACAAGGTAATTGCTTGGAAGGTGTTGATCATACCGGTCACTGTACCTAGTAGACCAAGTAGAGGTGCTACGACTGAAATAATTTTGATTAAAGTCAGGTTACGAGTGATCTTTGGCATCTCACGAAGGATTGCTTCGCTTAACTTAAGTTCTAGCGTATCGTAAGCTACATCTGGGTATTGCTCCTTCACTTTCATCACACGACCTAGCGGGTTGTCGTCACGGGCAACACTATCTTTAAGCTGACGGTTGATTTTAGAACCCATCAACATGAGTGATACAAAACGCTCAATTGCAATAAGTAGTGCGAGTAAACCAACACCTAGGATCACATAACCTACCGCGCCACCTTGGTGTACTTGTTCTTCGGTATTTGGCGCTTGTACTAGTAGACCGAGAATTGAACCGCCTGTTGGGTCAAGGGCAAAATCAACAGAACCTTTCTTCGCATTTTGTAATTCACCCGCTGTTGAGGTGAAACGAGACGCTGGCTGACGAGTCAGTTCAGAAAGTGTTTGTGTATCGTTGTTGTAAGTCAGGTATTTACCATCAGCGATTAAGTTGAATGCACCAACGCGAAGCACTTCTTTATTTTGCTTGGCACCACCGGCTACGATAACTTCGGTATTAAAGCGCGATACTTTACCTTGTTCTGTCATTTCACGTTGCATCTCAAACCAGACTTTTTCAATGTCTTCGATTGATGCTAGACGCGATGTTGAGCCCATCTTTTTCGCAAGCTCAGTCATATAATCATCACGACCTTTAATTTCAGCCGATACAGCTGAAGTTGCGAACTTATTTGAACTATCGCCAGCTACTTGTTGAAGCACACCGAATAGCTCTTTTAATGTACCCATACGCTTGCTAAGGGTGTCACTTAGGTTGGCCAGTTTAATTTCGTTTTCTTCGAAATTGGTTTCTAGACGCTCTGATTTAGCCAACGCTTGGTTACGTTCACCCGTTAGCGCATTCAACATTTGGATTTGGTTGTTTTGCTGCGCTTTGAACTCGGCTTCACGTTGTTTGTTTTGCGCTGTTTGTGCCGTTTGCCCTTGCTCTAAGGTTTTAAGTAGTGAATCTAAATCTAATGCTTGTTCAGCATGCGCAGATGCGGTTAACGCAAGTGTTGTTGCGAAAATAGCGTGTTTAGTGAATTTTTGTACGAATTTCATAGTGGTCTCACCTATTACTCTGCAGCCTGAACTGGAAGCGTTAACATGTCAGGTGCTAACTGCTTACGTGCGATGCGAATGCCTTTATTGATTTGGCTGATGTTGGTATCTGGTAATGTGTCAAAAGCGTTACTGTCTTTGTTCCAAAAACCAGCTTGGCTGCCATCTTTTGTGACATAAAGTAGCTCAAGGCGACCAATTCGTAGGAAGTCTACTTCACGTTCTTGTCCATTCACGTCAAGTAATGAGGTATAAGCTTCGATAGTACGTCCGTAGTCCACTTCAACTTGGTAAGCTTCAAGTACGCGGCGGAACTTCTCGCTTGATGAAATATCAGCACGGTCCATCAAGTTAGTTAACTGAGTAATACGCTCAGCACGCTCTTTGGGAAGGAAAGGCACATCTAATTCAACGAACTGTTTCAGACCTGTGATCATGCGCATCATGAGAGGTGTGATTTGACGCTCGATCACCGAAACCTGATCCATAGAGGTGTTAATTGCCGCCATTTCTTCAAGTTGGTTTTTGATTTGTTTTTCTAATTGAGCGTTGTAAACAGATAGGCCGTCGATTTCTTTGTTCAACGTCTTGAACTTTTGCAAACGAGACTGCATATCGTCTGCAATACCATCGATTTTCCCTTGAGACTTTAATGCAGATTCATTGATAGCTGCACTTTTGTCCATCGCTTGATTTAATTCTGTTGCTCCGGCAGAGGCCGTTGCTAGCATACCTGCTATAAGCAAGTGGTTAACGCACTTCATCGCATACACCTTATAAATTATTGCTAGTTGCTAAAAAACTGGGTGCAGTCTAATTACGAAAAATGACAACCATGTTGCGCAACTAATACACAAATATGACAGCTGTCATTGAAATTACATTAATCAATTAACTTATTGGTTTTAATGGAATTTTGTTGGTTAACGAGATGTTGCAGGTGTTTTGTGTCATAAAAGGATCACAAAAAAGCCGCTTTTGTTAAGCGGCTTTTAAGCATTATTGGAATGGCGTTAGACTCTAAACTTGAGCACCATTTGTTCTAATTCGTCGAACTGTAGTTTCAATGACTTACACTCCTCAAGGGTTGCGGTTAGGTTATTACTGCCTTGCAGGCTGAGGTCACTAATATGATGAATGTCGCTATCTAATGTTTGGATAACGGTGTTTTGCTGGTGTGTGGCGCTGGCAACTGCATGGTTAACGCCGTCTATGGCATCAATCGAATTGCTCACCTCTTGCATTTTAGTACCAGAAGCATTGGCTCTATCGGCGCTTCTTGCTGAGTCTTCTATACTCGCTTTCATTACAGCCACAGCTGAAGCCGAGCCTTGTTGTAGTTGAGCAATAGTGCTTTCGATTTCTTGCGTTGACTCTTGCGTGCGCTGTGCCAATTGCCTTACTTCATCGGCAACGACAGCGAATCCACGTCCGGCCTCACCTGCCCTAGCCGCTTCAATGGCTGCATTTAACGCCAGTAAATTGGTCTGCTCGCTAACTCCTTTGATCACTTCAAGCACTTGTCCGATGCTGCCTGAGAGTTTATCTAACCCGTCCAGCGTGTCTTGTGCCTGAGACATTTTTTGTGTCAGTGAAGCGATTTCTTCGATATTTTGAGTGAGTGAATGTTGGCTTTCAACAGCAAGCTTGTTAGCGTTACTGGCAAGTTCTGAAGCATGGGTTGCATTGTTTGAGATCTCTTGTGCACTTGAAGAAAGCTCGTTGATGGCTGTCGCGACGCTATCGGTGCGCTTGGACTGATCTGTATACATAGATAAGGTATCTTGCGTTTGCGCAACCAAACTATTCACGACGTTTTCAAGTGTTACTGTAGTATTTTTTACCTGCGTAATAGAAGCGTGAATTTTGTCGATAAATTGGTTGAAATAATCGGATAACTCGCCAAATTCATCTTGATTTTCTACGACTAATCTACGAGTAAGGTCACCTTCACCTTGGGCAATGTCTTTGATGGCCGCGTTGAGATTGTACATCGGGCGCATCAGATACTTGAGCAATAGTTGTAGCATCACCACAATTGCAATCACGCCAAGCAGCATATAGATTGCCGCCATATTTCTAAAAGAAGATACGGACGAATAGGCAATTTCTTTATTAATGACAACGCCAAGATACCAGTCGACATTTTTAATGCCTTTCATTTTTACAAATGAAACGAGCTTTTCTGTGCCATCAATTTCAAGCTCCGTGAAATCCCGATTTAATGACAGGCGTTTACCAAACAGCTCTGACATCGGCTTGTCATTAAGTTTAGTATCTGGATGACTGAGTATTTTACCGCTTTCATCAAGTAAAAAACCGTAACCAAACCCTAAAAAGTCAATTTCGTTGATAATTTCTGTGATGGTTGACATGTCTATGTCCCCCCCAGCCACACCTGCAAATCGGCCTCCTTGTTTTACCGGTACAACGGCAGAAATAGTGAATTCGTTGGTGGTAACGTCGATATAAGGTGCGGTAAATGCTGTATCTTGTTTTTGCTCCGCGAGCTTGTACCAAGGGCGGCTAGTCGCATCAAAATCAGCAGGAAGTTGGATACTTGGATCGTCCAACACAAATGTACCATCTGGCGTGCCAATGAAAACGTTTTTGAAATCCCCCGCAGTGTCTGCGGTTTTTAACCGTCTTCTTATCTGTTCAGTGGAGTCATCAGCTCTATGTCCATCAGCAATCGAGACCACGATTTCAAGTCTGTCATTTAGCCAATTGGCGATATTTTGTGAAACCGAGCTGGAAATCTCTTGTAAAACCAAGGTAAGCCTAGCTTGAGTTTGCTCTCGCATAACGAGAAAGTTGTTTACGGTAAATAAGCCGAGCACAATCACTAACACAAGGGAGGCTGCTACGGTTACTTTGGTGGTGAACTTTAGCGCTTTAAACATCATGATCCTGTTGAACTTGTTCTTTTCTTCAGCCAAACAAAAAACTCGTTGGCCGATTGTTATTAATAGATTTAGGAATTGGATTCCTTTGTAACTATTTTTATCAAAAACTCAAAGGTTTGTCTTTGATTATCGGCAGGAAATAAGAGAGGTTTAGAGTGAATGTTAAATAAAGGTGAGACTACGCTCACCTTGTGTTAAAGTAACGACGCTTGATAACGTCGCCAAGCAGTATCTAATTTAACACCTGCTGACTGCTCGAAGTATTGCCAGTCCCACTTTATGTCGTCATGTGGGTCCAACTGAGCATTGATCTCCTGAAGTAGGTCTCGATTACTTTGCTTCGATAACCAATCGATAAAGAATGCAGTATTTTTATAGCCATCTTTATAATTGCCACCAGGATTTTGGATGTCATCAGGAATATATCCAGCTTTTAGTCTAACAACATCCGCTATTCCCTCAATGATTGGCCCTATTTCCTTGTAATTATGATCATCTAGTTGATAAGCATGGGCAATTTCATGATAGAGAATACCGATAAGTTCGTCGACTGATTCTGTTTCGCTGTGCGATTTAGAAAAGTTTTCCATGTAGTTTGCGCTGATATGGATTGTTGCGCCGTTAAAATCGCCCTCTTTATATGCAACCCCTTTTAGGTCTTCAAAGACGATATGGAGTGTAGGTAGTTTAGGCGCCATTCTCATATCTTTATACAGTAATCTAGCCACGTTATAACTTATCTGCTCTATTACTTTGTTATCAATTTCTTGCCATGCGAAATGGTTAATTTTAGTTGTTTTACTGAGCGAGACGGCTGGCAGGGGAAATTGACGCCATGCTAAGTCTGATTGAAACGCGATCGGTTTTAATTGCGCTGCGGCATTATCGATGTCATTTGCAAGTGCGAACGGCGCACTTGCAAATGTGGTCATAGCCGCAAGAAATATTCCTGCTTTAACCATTATTTATACTCCGACAATGAAGGCGGTCTTTGCGTTTTGGATTGACCCCATGCTTTATTAGGCTTGCTGGACATTTGATACTCCAATGTACCGCCTTTCATAATGTCGTTATGTGTGATGTAGCTGCGATTAAGCGGTTTGCCATTTAATTTAATGGATTTTATGTATTTATTCTCGTTACTGAAACCTTTCGCAACGGTTCTAAATGCTTTTCCGTTTGCAAGTTTCAACGTAACTTCAGGCACCTGAGGCGCACCAATCGCGTAGCTTAGGTCGCCTGGCGCTACGGGATAAAAGCCCATCGCTGAGAATATATACCAAGCAGACATCTGACCTACATCGTCATTACCTGCAAGGCCATCCGGTTTGTCTGAGCTTAAGGTATCCATGATCTGACGAATACGCTCTTGGGTTCTCCACGGTTTACCCGCGTAGTTATATAAATAGGCAATATGATGGCTTGGTTCATTACCATGGGCATAGTTACCAATCAGACCTGCAATATCTTCGTGCTCTTTGATCATCTCTTCAGAAAGGTGGGTATCAAACAGTGCATCTAGACGTGCTTCAAATGCATCGTCACCACCCATTAATTCAATCAGGCCAGCTACATCATGCGGTACATAGAAGCTATATTGCTTAGCGTTACCTTCGGTGTATGGGCCCATGTATTTTGCTTCAAACGGGTCAAATTCGGGATCCCAGTTTCCTTTTGAATCTAACCCTTGCATGTAACCGGTTTCTTTATTGAACACATTTTTATAGCTCATTGCGCGGCGATAATAGTCTTTTGCTTTGCTGGTATTGCCCATCGCTTCGTACATTCTTGCAATGGCAAAATCATCGTAAGCATATTCAAGTGTGATAGAAATAGACTCAGGAAGTACGTCCATTGGTACATAGCCAAATTTCTTGTATTCAGGGATGGCATCGTACACTGGGTTGTTAGCTGTGTTTTCAATGGCTTCTACTGCTAAATCAATATCGTAATCTCTGATCCCCTTTAGATATGCATCAGCAATGACTGAAACCGCATGATAACCAATCATGGTCCATGTCTCGTGGGCATGGAACGACCAAATAGGTAACATTTTTTCATAGCTTTGCTGATAATGTACAAGCATTGATTGGATCATGCCGGATACGCGGTCTGGGTCGATATAAGTGAGTAATGGATGTAATGCACGATAGGTATCCCACAACGAGAATAAGGTATAGTGCTCAAAACCTTTGCCGTCATGAATTTCACCGTCAACGCCTCGATACTGTCCATTGACATCTTGGTAGATATTAGGCGCTTGTAGCGCATGGTAAAGCGCAGTGTAGAACTGACGTTTTTGCGCTTTGGTGCCTTCCACGTCGACTTTATCTAAATAATTCGCCCACTGAGATTTGGCATTAGCGCGAACGGTATCAAAATCCCAATTTGGCACTTCAGTTTTAAGATTCTCTAATGCATTTTTGCGGCTAACTGCAGAAAGTCCGACCTTCACTAACAGCGGCGTTTCGTCTAGATCATCAAAGCTTGCAACAAACTTAACGGCTTTACCTGCTGTCATTTTTACTGCGGTATTCTCAATCGTAGAGTGTTTGCTGTCTTTTCCTAAGCAATTCATACAACGATAACGGTTGTTGTCTAGATTATAAAACTGATAGTCAGTGATAGGTTTTGAAAACTCAATGGCAAAATACATTTGGCGGTTACGCGCCCAGCCATTAGTTGCACGGTAAGCAACCAATGTGGTGTCGTTTATTTTGCGGATGTCGCTCCAAATCACTTTGTTTTCAAAGTTATAGATTGCTGAGGTCAAATCAAGCAATACATGGCCTTGTTTTGCTTTATTGAAGCTGTATTTATGCATACCCACTCGTGTGGTTGTGGTGACTTCGGCTTTCACACCATAGTCGAGTAAGTCAACGCCATAATAGCCAGGCTCAGACCATTCTTGGTCATGAGAAAAGCGTGAGCGATACCCTATGTCTGGATTTTCAGCGGTACCAGCATCGAGTTTTACTTCGCCTGTCATTGGCATGATCAGCAAGTCGCCAAGATCTGAGTGACCAGTGCCAGAGAAATGCGTGTGGGAGAAACCAACAATAGTATGGTCGTCATAGTGGTAACCGGCGCAGCGCTTGTAGATTTCTGGTTGAGGGGAAACACCGCGCATAGGGTTATCTGTATCTGGGCTTAATTGCACCATACCAAATGGGACGACAGCGCCTGGGAAGGTGTGGCCATCACCGCCAGTACCAATGAAGGTATCGACCCACTGTGTATTTGATTCAGTGGCGTGAACTGTTGCGCTTAACAACACACTTTGTGTGATTGCCAACGCCCAAGTTTTAGCTCGCATTACTCTCTCCTAGTTTTTGTTTTGAATTGGAGCGTTCCAATTTTATTTTATAATACCCTTTATGAATACGTATTCAATACTCTGCGACGAAAAAATTATGCAATAAAAAAGGCGAGCTATGCTCGCCTTGTAAACTTTCGTTAACTTAATTCAGTTTTGCTTGCCACTTTTGCGACAGCTTAACCACGTTTAATCCGTACCATGCGATGTAGACATAACAAAGCAATGGCACAATAAAGCTGACCTGAATATGGAATTTATCCGCAACCACACCTTGAATAAGCGGCACAATAGCGCCACCGACAATGGCTAAACACAGCCAGCCAGAACCTTTACTGGTTAGTGAACTCAAGCCTTCAATTGCCATTGAGAAGATTGTCGGGAACATGATGGAGTTAAACAAGCCAATTGCGAGCACGGCAATCATCGCAATGTTGCCACTGGTGCTCATGGTCAATGCCAGTAATAAAATAATAACGACAGCGTTAAAAGCCACCGCTTTTGAAGGTGCAATAGTCTTTAAGGCAGCAGAGCCGATAAAGCGCCCTACCATAGCACCACCCCAGTAGTAACCGATAAGTTTTGCTGCCGCGTGCTCTTCAAGTCCTGCGATTTCAGGTTCTGCAAAGTAATTTACAAGGAAACTCCCAATCGCAACCTCTGCACCGACATAGCAGAAAATAGCTACTACACCCATTACTAAGTGTGGCGCTTCAATCAGGTTATGGTGTTTCGCTTTACAATCTACCGCTTCAGTATGCTCAGCAATAACGGGTAACTTTAAAAACGCGAATACAACGGCGATTGTTAGTAGCGCAGCTGCCAAAATAAGATAAGGTACCTTTACCCCCTCTGCGCTTGCCGCAGCTTCAACGGTTAGCGTACCGGCTGAACCAAACAATAAAAAGCCACCCACGATAGGACCAATTGTGGTACCCAGTGAATTAAGCGCTTGTGCGAGGTTTAAGCGACTTGATGCAGTGCGAGGATGTCCGAGTGCTGCTACATAAGGATTCGCTGATACTTGCAAAACAGTGATACCAGATGCAAGCACAAAAAGGGCTGAGAGAAAAATCCAATATTCGTGAACAACAACGGCAGGATAAAACATGATGCAGCCAATGGATGCCACGATTAAGCCCGTTAGTACGCCATTTTTATAGCCAAAGCGTTTAACTAAATACCCAGCAGGTAAAGAAATAATAAAGTAGGCACTAAAAAAGCAAAACTGGATCAGCATTGCTTCTGTGTAGTTAAGGTCAAATACGCCTTTTAGACGTGGGATGAGGACATCATTTAAAACGGTGATAAATCCCCAAAGGAAAAAAAGCGTTGTCATTGCAATAAGCGGAAGTCGATAATTATTATTCTCGGTATTCCCGCTTGTGACGAAGGTTTGATTTGTATTTATTTCGCTCACAAGTGATACTCCAATCTGTTTTCACCTAGATTCTACACACTGTTACATGAAAATCACAAATGTTTTGTTGGATCGTTCCATGTTTTATCTGCTAAAGTAACGGAAATGTTCAGCAGTAGGTTAAAAGTTAGATGAATTTTAGAACAACGCAATTTTTAGAAGCACACATAAAAAAGACGCTCAGCTTTTACGCACCAAATTGCGTGGATGAACGTGGTGGCTTTAATCACTTCTTCAAGGATAATGGCGAGATTTATGATGCGAAAACGCGTCACTTAGTATCAAGCACCCGCTTTGTCTTTAACTATGCTATGGCTTATGACTATTTTAAAGAGCCAGCTGATTTAGATAAGGTTAAGCATGGTATCGATTATTTAGAAACCGTCCATAGACAAGAAAGTGGCGGCTATGCGTGGCTGCTTGAAGGCGAAAATGTTATCGATGGCACTAACCATTGTTATGGCCTCGCCTTTGTTTTATTGGCTCATGCCTGCGCGCTTAAGGTTGGTTTGTCGGGAAGCAAGTCTGCAATCGAGCGAGTATGGCAGCTGTTAGAAGATAAGTACTTTGAGCCTGAGTTTGGGCTCTATAAAGATGAATTCGATGTAGACTTTAATCAGGCAGATAAGTACCGTGGTCAAAATGCCAATATGCATACCTGCGAAGCGCTAATTGCTTGCTTTGAAGCAACGCAGGATGAAAAGTTTTTACAGCGTGCATATTTGCTTGCCGACAATATGGTAAATCGTCAAGCGGCTAAGGCAGAAGGGCTGATTTGGGAGCACTATGATAGTCTATGGCAAATCGACCTCGAGTATAACAAAGACGATCCCAAACACTTATTCAGACCTTGGGGATTTCAGCCCGGTCATCAAACTGAGTGGTCAAAATTATTATTGTTGATTAACCGCTACATGCCAAAGTCATGGCTTGTGGAAAAAGCCGAGCACTTGTTTGATGAGTCATTAAAAGCAGCTTGGGATAGTGAATTTGGGGGGATTTGCTACGGCTTTGCACCGGATAAGTCGATTTGTGATGATGACAAGTACTTTTGGGTTCAAGCTGAGTCATTCGCTGCGGCTGCACTACTAGCACTTGAAACCGGTGATGAAAAATATTGGCAGTGGTACGACAGAATTTGGCAATATGCTTGGGATAACTTCGTCGACCATAAATACGGTGCTTGGTATCGTATTTTGGATAATAAAAATGAAAAATACAGTGATGAAAAAAGCCCGGCTGGCAAGACCGATTATCACACTATGGGCGCGTGTTACGAAGTCCTGCGTTCAATGAAGTTAAAAGGCGAATAACATGGCACTTGTTTGTTTTGGTGAGGCGTTGATTGATTTTTTATCGGATGGCAAAACACCAGAATCTTTTACTAAATATGCAGGCGGCGCGCCTGCAAATGTGGCAGTAGCTGCGGCAAAGCAAGGCGTTGATGCGTATTTTTGCGGCATGTTAGGCAAAGATATGTTCGGCCAGTTTTTAGCTGAGGAGTTACAGGCTAATGGCGTAAATACTCGTTACCTTGAGTATACAGATAAAGCCAAAACGGCATTGGCATTTGTCTCTTTAGATAAACAAGGTGAAAGAAGCTTTAGTTTTTATCGGCCACCAGCGGCGGATTTGTTGTTCAGGCAAATACATTTTTCTGAGGATATGTTTACAGAGCATTCTGTATTACATATATGCAGTAACAGTCTTACTGAAGAGAATATCTATAAAACCACGGTTTATGCGCTTGAGCGCGCACGAGCAAACAACATGCTTGTTAGTTTTGATATGAACCTCAGGTTGAACCTATGGAGTTCGACTGTGCATATTCTTGATAGAATTTGGCATTGTATCGCGCTAAGTGATGTCGTTAAGCTCTCACGCGAAGAATTGGAATACCTGAACGCGAATAGTCATGCGGGTAAAACACAAGCGCAAACCATAGCCGCAATCATAGATAAGCAAACTCAATTATTATTAATAACCGACGGTGCAAACCCCGTAGAGATTTATCTACCAAATGATAGTGCAAAAGTCGCTGCGCCAAATGTTGTTGCAGTGGATACCACGGCTGCGGGAGATGCGTTTGTCGGGGGGTTGCTTACTGAGATCATTCGAAAGTTTAAACCTACCCGAGATACTGAGTTTGTCATCTCACTGGATGAGACAAAAGAATTAGTCGCGTATGCTGCGAAATGTGGTGCGTTCGCCGTTCAACGCTACGGTGCATTTGCCGCTTTGCCGTCTAAAGCTGATATTGGCGATTAGTAGCCTTTTTCTAGGATAGATGCATACTCTACCGCAAAGCATTTATCCTAGGACTTGTTTCTTTAGTCGCAGTCTTTGTGGGGCCACTCAACAATATGCGCTTCAAAATCAGACTCTAAATCTACCTCCAGCTCAGAGATTGCCTTACCAAAAATACTGATCCCTGCATCTATCATGGCCTGTTTGGAACCATTATTTCTAAGAGGATGCCAGCTTGCCAGTCCCCTGCCCTCATGAAGTCGTCGATAACTACAACTGTTTGGCATAAAAAAGATATCTTTGAGGTTTTCTTTGGTTAGCTGTACGCAAGACGGTACTAGAACTTGCCTTTCGCTGTAGCGGCTACAACCACAGCTATTTTTATCGTTATATTGGCAAACAACATCGGTGTAGAGTAACTCTTCACCTTCGCGTAAAAAGTCGGTGCTTTCGAATGATTCGTCTTCCTCATCGCTGTCGATAAAAGAGTGTAAACAGCATTTACCACAGCCATCACAAATCGCTTCCCACTCATCTCTGGTCATTTCTTCGAGTGTTTTTTCTTGCCAAAAGCTCATTACTTTGCCCCTTCATTACGCTTTTTTGCATCATATTTGATTTGTGACGTTGGAATCGATCACATCAAACAAGCGGCGCATTCTATAGGATAGTTGAACGTAATTCAAAATTGGCGAACTATTTATGGCTGACTATGATTAAAGTACTATTTTTATTTCATAATCTTTGATGTTTGGGCTCGCAGGCTTTTGACCTTGCAGAGAAGATCAGAATGACATATGAGGCTAACCCATTGATAGGCGAAAGCTATTGTATCGAGATGACATTAAGTGCAGGATTACATACTCAGACTAAGCCACCTTACAACGGGAAAGAATTGCTCGCCTCAGCAGATCCGGCGCTTTATTTTGCCAAGCGTAATGGTCGTAACCAAGTGGCAATTTCAGGAGAGTTGTAAAGTTGGAATTCGCCTGTAAATGAATTAGTGTATTTAGCTAAGCCATCATAGAAAAAGATATAAAATGAAGACACTTTACAGAATCGCTATTTTATTGGCTCTCGTCATTGGCGCAATAGCGGCTTATAGCTATAGCAGCCATACAGGGATGTTCATTTTTGTGATATTGGGTGTGGCACTTGAAATTGCATTTTGGCTTAAGCTAATACCGCGACGAAATAATAAAACGTGAGCGCGAAAACATACTGTTGTATATCAGCTAAAAGCAGGCACTTTAGTTAACGGAAGCTTGATCTCCATGTTCAATCCGCCTAATAGACTATTAAAGGATTCAATTTGTCCACTGTGAGCTTCTACCACTTTTTTGCACATCGCAAGGCCCATCCCCTTGGATTTTCCCGAATTGGTCCTTGCAGATTGTGATTTGTAAAGCGGGTCAAATAGCTGTTGGTGCGCCTCATAGGATAGCGGAGTGCCTGAGTCTTCAATGCGAATGATTAGATTGCTGTCGACACTAAAGAAACTCATCTTTACTTGGACCTTATCTCCACCATGCTTAATCGCATTACCTAAGATCTCGAGAACGCAGTTAGTGATCGCGTCTAGGTCGATGGTTATCTTTTCTGTACCAGATATTTGATAGTTAACCTCTAATTGCTCCTTATTATCCTTAAATAAGCCCGCAGCCTGAGTATGTACTTGATTTACCAATTTGCAGATCGTGAAGTCTCTTAGATTAAGCATAGTTGCTAACTTTTCATTGTCAGTGACCAGCATCAATTGATTAATAAAGTGGTTTAGCTCGTCAATTTTATCCATGAGCTTGCCGTAGCTTTCCTGAACATTCTCTACAATATTGTATTGTAGAGATTCAACTTGTACCTTCATCACCGTAAGGGGGGTACGCAGCTCATGAGAGAGATCGGTAAATAAACGTTGTTCTTTCTTTTCTAACGCCTGCTGATTTTGACGGTTGAACTGCTTTTCTGTTTGTACTGTATTCGAGAGTGCATTCACCTGAGTTTGTAGCGTTGATAGCAGATTATTTTGGGCTGACTTATTTTGTTGCGCAAGTGCCAGCGTAAATAACATGACCTCTATTAAGTAGCCAAATTTAATCGCGCTTGATATATGATAAACATTGATAAAACCCGCATACATTGTCCCACCGATAGCAATGAAATTTACAAAGATGACATGATTTAGCAGGCTGAGGGAAAAAGTGACAGAACCAGGAGCACTCTGTTTCAAAGACCAATAGCTGGTATAAAGAAATAGCGGGATGATACTCAAGCTTAATACTAAGTTGTAGTGAACCGATTTTGAATAGATTGCTACTGGGATAAGCAGTAGGTAAGCCGCTAAAAATCCATTATATAAAAGGTGTAAGGATTTATTTCTATGCTTTAATTGCAGAAATTGTTTGATGAAAAGAAGATGAAACACTGGTACAAAAGTCATCAAACAAGCTGAAAATAAGGTGGCAAATTTGCCTTGTGAAGGCCAAAAATATTGAAATGTGAGCCCTGACATATCCAACACAATAAGCAAAAACAATAGCGTCCAAATACAATAATAAGCGTTGGTCGCGTTGGCATTAAAGTAGAAGTTAACCAATACAATAACAAACACGGCTGCTATGATCCCGCTAAGTGCAGCATTGGTAACCGTACTGGTAAGAACATTACTGTTTAGCTCATTATCATTTATTAACCTAAGGTCAGCGGGGGCATTCGCAAAAGTCTGATAGCGGACAATAAGACTTGCCCCTCCTAAGTGTTCTTTTGATATTGGTAGATATAATTGCGGTGCTTCTACTTCCCTAATATTAAACGCGGTATTCAGGGTGTGCTGCGTTAAAAATGAGACCTCGCCGTTGTTAACCAAAGCAACACTTAACCAAGGCAATCTAGCAAAACCAAATGCGATGTAATTTTTGCCCTCGGATATAAGCATATTTGGGGTGATCAACGCCCACTGATAAGACTCATTCTTTAGCTCAGGTGCTTGGCTTGAAAGTATCTCTGCAATAGATTGGCTTTCGCGCTCATTTATGCCGAGCGTTGAAGATAATTGCGCAGCATCGACTTCTCCAAAATGGATTGTTAATGGTTCACTTACTCTATGCTCGGCACTAGGCGTAAAGTCAACTGCACCAGCCTGCATAGAAAAAAGCATAAAAATTAACGAGAAAAGTCTTAACATAGTGATATAAGGCACAATAATTATAGTTAAATCCTACTTTTAAATAGTGAAGCAAATGTGGATCAAATTTGGAGAAGTAAACAAATGTAAATGCATCACATAACTAATAATCAGTAAAAACAGCATATTACTACTATTAGTTACCATTGCTTTAAAAAATGAGATGAGAAAATGAGCATACGTGTCGGGTTACATAAAACTGAAATATAACTGTAACAATTGGGTGGTTAAATGCGCGGCTGAAATAAAAGTGTAATGAATGAACATTACTTACTCTAAGAGCGAAACTATGGTTAATCAATCTCAGACTTCAGCATCAGCTAAACTTTTTAACTGGCTGTCAATCGTATTACTTGTTTACTTAGTCTTAGTCGCAGTTGGCACTGTGAGTGGCGGTTTTAAATTGGCCTCAGGTGGAAGTGAAGGCGCGAAGGAAATCTTCGCATTTGCAACCAATCCAATCGTCGCCCTACTCTTAGGGGCTTTAGCAACTGCATTGGTGCAGTCCTCTTCAACGGTGACTTCCGTTATTGTTGGTCTCGTTGCTGGTGGATTACCTATTAGTATCGCAATTCCTATGGTGATGGGCGCAAATATTGGTACGACTATTACCAACACACTCGTTTCTATCGGCCACATTCGTAGTAAAGAAGAGTTTAGAAGAGCGTTTGCCGCATCCACCGTACATGACTTCTTTAATTTATTAGCCGTTGCTATTTTCCTTCCTTTGGAAATCATGTTTGGCATGTTAGAGAAACTTGCGTCAGGACTAGCCCATGTATTTGTTGGTGATGCTGACTTATCGTTAAAAAGTTACAACTTTATCAAACCACTAGTGAAACCAGCGGTTAGCGTGGTAAAAGATGGTGTTAGCTTCTTAGATTCTACAGCAGCAGGTATTGCCATGGTTGTTATTGGTATCATGATGATCCTGTTCGCTGTGACTTACTTAGGTAAATTACTCAAAAAGGCGTTGGTAGGTAAAGCGAAAGAATTATTACATAGTGCGATAGGCAGAGGCCCTGTTGTAGGTATAAGCTCAGGCGCTTTAGTTACGGTAATGGTACAATCGTCTTCGACAACAACAAGCTTGATGATCCCACTTGCTGGCAGCGGCGTATTTACCACTCGCCAGATATATCCGTTCACTTTAGGTGCAAATATAGGCACTACAATTACCGCTTTATTAGCTGCAACATCTATTACAGGTCCTGCTGCAGAAGTCGCATTAACGATTGCACTTGTACATGTTATGTTTAACGTTTTTGCGGTGGCACTTATTTACGGGTTACCACTGCTGAGAGAAATCCCGCTTCGGCTAGCTGAGAAGTTAGCTGAGATTGGTGCGCAGAATAAACCAGCAGCTTTGGCTTACGTATTAGGTTCGTTCTTTGTATTTCCGGGACTCATTATGCTCGCAGTACGATAAATAAAACGAACAAAGAATGCATTTAAAGCTCGGTATTGCCGAGCTTTGACTTTTTTAGCCTTTGGTTGGTAAGTCATAATTCTGTAATCTAGCTTTGAGATAATTAACATTGTCTTGTAAATAACGA
Source organism: Pseudoalteromonas sp. BMB (assembly GCF_001709235.1). NCBI lineage: Bacteria > Pseudomonadati > Pseudomonadota > Gammaproteobacteria > Alteromonadales > Pseudoalteromonadaceae > Pseudoalteromonas > Pseudoalteromonas sp. BMB. The sequence continues at coordinate 57,686 of NZ_MBQA01000067.1, read as the reverse complement.
AAGAAAGTAATGAGTAGCAAACCTGGTATTTTTAGTTTTAATGCAGCACAGATCACAAGTTCTATGAGGGGACAGTACCGTGCTGTTCAACCCTATGAGAAACTTAGTCTGCAACCAGGTGAGCAAGGACTTTCTTTGGTGATAGAGTTGCCAATGGATGCGCGTATTGATGACCGAGTTAACGTTGTACTAACAAAGCACGGTGAGCGAAATGCGAAGTGCGAGGTCTCTTTGGTGGTTGATCCGGAGTCTTATCTCACTAAGATTGTAGAAATCAAAGTAAAGCAATCGCTTGATGCAGGTCCTTACTTTATGCAATTGAATCTAGTGGGACTCCACGATTACCTAAAGAATGCGGCTGAGTTTGATATCATTTTGAATGAACGAATTATCGTAAGCGAGCCAGTATCTGAAGTGGTTACAACTCAGACTACTGGCTTCAAACGTATTTTTAACTCGGCGGTCAGCGCTGTATTATCCGTTTTTTAGCGACTATGTTGGTAATGAAATCTTACCCATAGAAAAAGGCAGCGCATCGCTACCACCTGATACGGTTTCATTCGCAAGTAGGGCAAATAAGGCGGCCTCTTTGGCATCAGGGTTGATACCCAGTTGTGAGAAATCCTTGATTAAAACACGGTTATTCAAATGGCTTTCAATTCGCGCCATTAAAAACACATTATGAATTCCACCTCCGCTAACATATAGCTCTAATTCAGTTGTACCAAGCTCGTTCACAGCATTTGCGACAGTGATAGCTGTGAATTCGGTCAGTGTCGTGATGATATCTTCATGATTATAATCTTTTCCGTCCAATGCATGATGCACGAAGGTTTGATTAAATAACTCTTGTCCAGTTGATTTTGGAAGTGGCATATCAAAGAATTCGTGTGACAGTAAGGCTTCGAGAAATGGCAATTGAATTTTTCCACTTGACGCAATCTCACCATTCTCATCAAACGGCAGCCCTAATACGTGGCGACAATATTGGTCTACTAATGTGTTTCCTGGACCGATGTCACTACTCATACTCTGCGCTAGTGCACAATTTTTTGGCAAATAAGTAAGGTTTGAAATACCGCCAATATTGAGTAAAACCCTATCGATACTTGTGTGCGAATATAACAAATAGTCACCATATTGCACGAGAGGGGCTCCCTCATATCCTTTGGCGATATGCTTTTGTCTAAAGTCTGAGATGGTTATGATGTTCGTTTTTGCCGCAATAATATCGCCGTCAACGATCTGCAATGTGCTATTTAATTTTTCAACGTCTGCAAAGGCCTGTTTTGGACAATGGTAAAGTGTTTGTCCATGACTCGCTATTAAATCAACAGTGTCGGCTGCGACTTGCCATTCTTTCAAAGCATTATTGATTAGACTTGCATACAACTCGCCTAGCCACGCATTTAATTGACATAACGTTTTAAGACTTACCTGTGATTTAGACGCATGGTCACTGAGAAGCTGCTTTTGCGAAGAGTCGTATTCTATCGTGGTAAATTGTTCGACTGTTAGCTGTGTTCTTTTCCCTGCACCTTCAATTTTACATAACGCAATATCTAATCCATCCAATGAGGTACCGCTCATAAGTCCGACTATATATTTGGTCTTTTTTTCCGCGATCGTGGCGAGTTTAATAATATCTGTTTTCATTTATAATGCGCGCTCCATGATCAATGCTTTTGCCTGTTCATACTTTACGCCGGACAAGCTGCCAAATCCTTCAAGTTGTCTGAATTTATATTTAGTAAAATAGGGGCAATTTAAGCCTAGTAAAAACAACGTTTTGAGGTGAGTAGAAAAATTTACGCCGCGTTGCGATGCAAACTGCGAAGCGTCTCTTAAAATATTTCGTGTTGTTTCAATATCTAATTCCCGGCTCTCTTGTGCATTGACGATCAAATGCTTACCGCTGCAGACCCCGCAGTGACCGCATTGTTCTGGTGCGTGCATATCGCCGAAGTAGCTGGCAAGCGCTTTGTGATAGCATGAAGTTAGCTGGAAAAATTTGAGTAAATGTCTTAGCCGTGCAAGTTCGCCTTGCTCTTTAATTTGTGATTGCTGGTAGAAAGACTCAACCAGTTCATTAATGTTAACTTGTTGGATAGGCTTTGAATAAACCGACGTATATTTAGCGACTTTTACGTCAATCAATTGTTGGTTTTGCAAATACTCAACGACTTCTTGGGCTTTAGCCTGTGGGATGTTTTGCTCGCTTAATGCTTGATGTGAAAGTAATCCCCATTTCTTTTTGAATTCAAAACACGAGAATAGCTGAGTCAAAAACCGTTGCCGCTCAGGCGAGTACTTGGCTAATATTTTATCTTTGTCTTGGCTGAATGCGATGCTTAGCTCCGCAAAATAGCTGTAGTTTACTTGTAAGTAACCTTGCAGTTCGAGCTGGACAATAAGTGTTTTTAGTACCAATTGATTAATATTGGTTTTATAGGCGAGATCGTATTCATTGAGGTGAAAATCTTTAGCTGGATCACCGAAAAGTTCATTAAAAAGCAGCGTTAATGACTCTCGCTCTAATGTACTGGCATAAACGAAGTTCTCTAATGTGGCAATTTTTTCATTATTAATTAAAGCAACGCAATGTGCATTCTCGCCATCTCTGCCTGCCCTACCCACCTCTTGGCTATATCCCTCAATAGATTTTGGCATATCATAATGTAGTACCCAGCGAACATCGGGTTTGTCTACACCCATACCAAATGCAATGGTAGCTACAACGATAAGATTAGCTTTCGCTAGAAAATCTGCTTGAATTTGGGCCTTTTTCTCGCTCTGCAATGATGCGTGAAAAGCTTCTGCAGGAAAGCCACAAGCAGTTATCATTTTTGCTACTTCTTCTGCTTGCTTTTGCTGCGTGACATAAACGATACCAGCGCCTTTTGCCTTTTTTAAAAAGGCGAGTAAATATTCGTCTTTTTGAGATTCGCTAATATGCGCCGCACTTAAGAATAGATTCTTCCTGTAAAAGCCCGTTCTAATGATATTTTGATCGGATACATCGAATTTACCCGCCATATCGCGTGCAACTTTATTTGTTGCTGTCGCGGTGAGTAATAGCACTTGGTTGATACCAAGTTCATGGCGATATTTGGCCACTTTTAGGTAATCTGGCCTGAAATTATGTCCCCACTCAGAAATACAATGCGCCTCATCAATGACAAGAAATGAGATATTGCTTTGTGATAACAAGGTACGTGCTTTTTGGCTATTAAGCCGCTCGACTGATATAAAGAGGACTTTAAGTGCATTGTCTCGCACCGCATTTTCTATGCGCAACGTTTCCTCTTTGCTTTGAGTACTATCAAGACAAGCAGTCGCAACTCCTTTACTTTGTAGGTAATCTCGTTGCTCGTGCATTAGTGCTAATAGTGGTGAAACGACTAAGCACATTCCTTGCTTCAATATTGCTGGTAACTGATAACACAACGACTTGCCTGCACCAGTTGCAAAAATAGCGATTGCATTTTGGCCTTGAAGTATAGATTCAATGACTTCCGATTGCCCCGGGCGAAGTGTCGTATGTCCAAATGTACTTTGTAGTGTTTGAAAGAGTTGCTGCTGTTGAGTCATCCTGAATCTTTTCTATATTTTTCTGAGATATTCGCTATTGTGCCATTTAAATTGGTGATTGCTTCATTAACGCGCTCAATGTCACTACGCTTAAATGCATGACGTCCAAGCATAAAATGTATAGCGTTATCGTTAACTACATAAGGGTGTAGCTGAATGCTTTGGTAGCCTAGCTTGTTGATATAGTAGTAGCCTGCGTCCTCATCTTCAATCAGAAAATCGACGCGGTTTTTAGCCACCATTTCTATTCGCCGGTCTAAGCTCGCGATTTCAAATAAACGCCTGTCGTACCAATCGATTTTTTTTATTTGTTTCACTTCCTCACCGTAGTAGGCTCCAGGATTGGCCGTGAATGTATAGCCTGCAGAAAACAACTCGATTAAGTTGCTATCGAGATCTATTTCCTTGTTAGCAAACAAGCGCATTTTTTCACGCCGATATGGCGAGGAGAAGTAAGCGATTTTTGCTCTATCAACGCTAAAACTTGCGGATGGCAGGACATCAATTAAGCCCTTTTCTAGCTCAGTGATCCCACGAGCCGATGAAGGAAGCTGAATGAACTCGATACAAAACCCTGCTCGTTCAAAAACTGCTCTAGTGATATCTACGTCTATGCCGTAAGGACGAGTGCCATACATAACAAAAGGCGGCCAGCTAGAGCCAATGCCGATTTTTAGGGATGGCTGATCCGCGCAGTCGGACGCGTAGCTTTTTGGAAAAACTAAAACGAATAATAAAACGGATAGACGAATAAGCACTGCCAGAACTTATGACTCTTTTATGAAGTTCATTATGTCATTATGAAAGACCAAGCAGAAAAAGAAAGAAGAAATTGGTGATAAAAGCCAGATAATGGGTAACTTTATGTTTATGTGAATAAAAAATGAGCTTGACTGGCAAGCTCATTAATTGGGGATGGTTAGATTAGTTAGTTACTGCCTTCCATACATCAGCGGTTCCAGGTTCTTCACCTTGAGTCCACCATTTTGCTTCAAAGACATTGCCGTTATGAATTACTCGGTCGCCACCGACATATACTGTAGAGCGATCCCAAGTCGGGTATTGGGCGCCACCGTCTTTAATCGTAACATTAAATGTTGTATCAACAGCGTTCACCCCGTCTGATACGGTAACAGTTACTGGGACGGTTGTGTCGACAGTGACATTTGCAGCAGTAATAGTCGCTGAGCTACCATTTGCTACTACGCTCAGCTCGGCTGGTGCACTCCAGCTATAGCTAAGCGCTGCGCCTTCAGGGTCAGTTGCTGACACATTGACAGTAGCCGAGGCCCCTTCATTAACCGAAATATCTGAAACCGGTGTAACGACAGGCGCTGCATTTGCACCTTCTGGGTTTACAACAACAACGATTGTTTTGGTTGTTGATAACACGCCATCATTGACCGTTACAGTCAAGTCGTAGCTTGTCTGTTGATTGACTGAAGGCGCGGTTACAGCGACAGCTGCGGTGTTGTTAGCAGATAAAGCCAAACCAGGCGCAGCAACCCATGAATAGGTTAATGGATCATTGTCTAAATCGCTTGCTTGCGCATCGACATTCACAACCTGACCTGAGGTCACATTGATTGGTCCAGAAACTCCGATAGAAGGTGCACGATTAGGGATCTCACCTGCTGTAAGGCCATCATACATTGCATTGAGAATGTCGCCATTATCAGCGTCAATTTCCCAACCAAATAAACCAGCCAGTTGATGAGTGTTTGCATACTGACCTTTTGCGATAACGCTGCGTGGGCTATCGTAAGTGATGAGTTTACCGTTACTTCTGTTCCAAACATATGCTGCTTGTGCTTGCTCATCGTAGCCTACTTCATAACCATTAACACCTGAACCACCTTGGCCTACAGCGTTCGCTGCAATTGCTTTATAATCCATAATGCCTGGTTCCCACACGCCTTCAGAGGTGGAACCTGTCAATGGGCCATTGCCCGGCGCCGTCATCGGATTACCAGGAATGGTTGCATTTGCATCTAGCACACCTTCCCAGCCGCGGCCGTACATTGCAACGCCCATAACGAGCTTAGAGGGCTGCACACCTTGTTGAAGTAGCAATTGAATTGCATGGTCGCCAGTATATGCCGGGCCTTTGCGTGGCACACCATTGTCGTCAACGCCTGTCCCGTTACATTCATCAGTACTGAGATGAGAGCCACAGTAGATACCGGTTTGATGACCCGTTTCATTGTTCCAAGCGCCATAGAAGTCATAGGTCATCGCAAAGATATAGTCCATATACTGCTGAGCAGCTTGGTAATCTACATCTTCAATCTTGTCATAACCTGCACCTATTGCAGAAGTGAGCTCATATTGACGGCCGGTTTCAGCTTCTAATTCATCTAGCATTGCGCGAAGCTCTTGCATTAGCGCCACATAGGCTGGACCGTCGTTAATTGGATCGCCTAAGTCTGGATTTGGACCATCACCACCTGGGAATTCCCAGTCGATATCTACACCGTCATAAAATTTCCACGTTTTAAGGAATTGTTTTACAGACGCAACGAAAGTGTCGCGGTTTGCTTTATTTGTAAAGCCATGGAACGGATCAGATAGCGTCCAACCACCCACTGAAGGCAGAATTTTAAGGTCTGGATAACGTTGTTTTAGCGCCATTAATTGAGAATATACACCGCGAATAGGATCTTTTGCATCCACCCCTGGCATAGACTTTTGCACTGCAGCCCAAGGGTCGTGAATGACGACTTCATAATCTTGAGAGTCAGCACATGCAGTTTGAAGCGCTCTCCAACTATTACCATTTTCGATGGATTTTAGCGACTCGTTAGGTCCGCAAATCGGAATAAAGCCATATAAAATGTGCGATAGGTTATGAGCTGGGATCTTAGTTACGTCGTAATTACGGCCATAAATGCCCCATTCAACGAAATAAGCACCCGTTACACGGCCTGGTATTGTACCGTTATTACGGTTGTTCGGATCTACATTCATAGGAAGTGGCGCTAGATGTGCACCGTCAGTGTCGGCAATGACGATTTCTTTCCCTGCGCTTCTTGCACATATGGTACCTTCACACAGTTCTAAATAAAGCTGATGGCGACCCGATTTAGTGTAGGGGAATTGTACTACTCCGCTTTTAGTACCAGCTGCAAGCGTACCTTGGTTTACGAGTAGATCATCAAAATATACTTTATAGTTATCACCGCCAGAGCCACTCCAAGCATTCCATTTGATGCTAATATCGACAACATCTTTGGCTTTTACCAGTTGCTTGTACGAGCCAAGCCCATCGACGTTAACTTCAACGAACGAATACTGTTGTGGCTGCCAATCTAATGTTGGTGTAGAAGGGGCTGCAAGTGCACCGCCACTCAGTAAGGCAAGTCCTATATAGCTGGTTATTTTATTAAGTTTCATATCTTCAACCTTTTTGTAGTTACATGTTGTACCCAATTAATTTGGGTTTTCTTTAAATTGCTTTCCAAACATCGGACGCGCCGGGCTCTTCTCCCTGGGTCCACCACTTGGCTTCATACACTTTCTGTTGATGCGTTACTCTGTCGCCTGCAACATAGGTAGTTGTACTATTCCAAGCTGGGTATTGGTTATTGGTGCTATCTTGAACGGTAATTGAGAAACTTACGGTCGTGCTTGCTTTGCCATCGGTGACATTAAGTTCAGCCTGAAAGGTTTGATCAGCCGTCACTTCAGGTGTTGAGATGGAAATCGTGTCACCTTCGCCACTAAAGCTAAGCGGTGCAGGAATACTCCAAATGAATGTCAGTGGGTCATTTTGGTCGTCAAACGCATGAGCATGCACTGTCGCTTGGCTATTTTCTGCGATGCTTTGGTTAGAAATTGGATTCACCGTAGGCGCGGTGTTGTCACCCCCTTTTACAACGCTAAGATTGCTGGTGTAAGCGGCATGCGGCAAAAATACTTCGTTTGCTAATAAGGCGTTTGCATCAAATGCAATTGAACCGTCCGGTTGCTTAACACCAATGTTGACCTTATTTCCGTAATTGCTATTAAGATAAAGAGCTAACTCAGCTTGCCATGTTGATGCATTAGTGGAGGTTACATTCAAATTATGGCTAATTAATTCATTTCCAGATTGATCAAACGTCCTAAACCACACGCTATCACCGGCTTTAGCATCTTGACCTTGCTTTAAGAAATAGCCGCTGCTCACCCATTCTGGTGGCGTGCCTGTTGAGGTTATTGTGATATCAGAACAATTGTAAAATCCCTCTCCTGCGACATCAAACCGCTGCCAACGGGTATATAAAACTGCATTGCCCTCACGGCCTTGCGGTATATCTATTTCCATTTTATAGAAGCGTTTACCTTCAGGATCCACAACGAAATCAATATTGCCAAATTCATTAATAAGCTCTAAATCATTCCAAGTCAGAGGAGATGTATCGCCATCGTAGTTTGGCTTTGACAGGAAAAACTGCCAAAAACTGGGATTATGAGGTGTTGTCGCCCTAAAGCTAATGGCAAGTTTATTTTTAGCGTTTGGCTCTACAACTGTACGCTGCCAGTGTGGTGAAACAACACTTATGCCACTTTTGTTTGGGTCACCAGCTGAGCAAAGCGTACCATTGGGGATATTCGCTTTTACCGCCTCTAGGTTATTGTAGTCAGCTGTATTGGTCGAAAATTCATGCTCTTGTACAAACTGAAAGTGGCCTGAGTCTAGAAAAGCTGCTCGACACGCTAGGTTTGGGATATTTGAGCCATCATCCGGCCACCAATAGCCTCCTTGCGCTTGACAGATTGCTTGCCTTGCTTTGGGAAAGTCCATAAAACCATGAGCTGAAACTGCGCTTGAAAGCAAAGCTGAGGTTGCGCCAAAAAGACCAAGCGCATATTTACGGTGTAAACTATTCATGCTTATTCGCCTTTTATAAAGGGGAGCAAAGCTCCCCATTTATTATTTACAAGTTGCAAACCTTGGTATAGTCGCTACTGACTGATGGTTGCTTATTGCTCCACCATTTCGCTTCATACACCGCGTTTCCTTCAACAATTAAATCACCTTGAGCTGCATGTGTGCCCTGTGGCAAGTTCGGGTAAACCACAATTTGACTGATAGGTGTACCTTTACAGCTAGTTACCGGATCTGTAGGCCCTGTACCAGGTGTTGCGATTGGTAGGTCGTTATATTCGCTGGTAAATGCATAGCGATTACCGTCTTTCTCAACCACAAAGTTAACAGGACCAGAAATCGGCATGTAGTACATGACTTGGGCATTGATGGTTTCACCAGGAGCAAAAGACTTAGGCGTTCCACCCCACTCGTTCACAAGCGTGATTGAGAATCGGTGGAATTCGTTTTCGAAGCCGCCAATATTATTACCCGCAGCATTTGAGCCATTTACGTCCACTGCCATACCAAGCTTTTCTTGTGCATTCCAGTTAGATTTGAAAATTGCCGATGTTGCAACAGGAACATCAAACGAAATTTTTGCGCCACTCAAATCTATCGCTGAGTTGTTGGTAAAGGCAAAAGTTGGTGCAATTGGATAGTTAGCATCTCCGGCTGGGAAATCTTTAGCAACGAATGTGACATCAACTGCAGAAGCTGGTTTTACAAAGGTCTTATTTCCTTGTTTAACCGAGTATGGCGTGCCACTTTGGTTAAACTTGTTGTAGGCTAAGCTTGTTAGCGATGAACCCATGAAATATTCATTTTTGCTTACATCATAATCGAAGTCACCAGCAAGCTCCCAGAACATGATTCCGCCTAGTTCTTGGTTGATGACATAGTCGACTTTCGCAGCCATTGACTCTTCATCTTCAATGGATAAGAAAACATTCTTGCTGGCATTCCAGAGCCAAGGAGCAACCGCTACTGAATCATAATGGCGGGCATAGGTACCGCTAATTTGATGCTCTGGGTTGTTAACTGGATCTAGTCCATAATCACTTAGGTAACTTCCTAACACGCCATTTTGAAGGTTTTTAACATGCCAAAGCGGATTAGAACCTGCGGGTACTTCTAAGCCAACATCGTTCTTGTCGTGCCACAAGTTATCGATACCCACAGCACCATTACCACACTTGTTCTTTTCACCGCTGCCAGTCCCCGGAGGACAATCAGCTTGGTTAGGTAATGCAGCTTGCCCCCAAAGGCCATTTGTACCACCCGTTACATCTCTAAAACCACGAGTATAATAAGGGATACCGATGTTGATGCGCCCAGCAGAGACAGAGCCTCTAAAATATTTGACCGCCCAATCAGTGTTTAGGTAACCAATACCTTCAAACTCTTTGGTGCCGTAAACATTCCACTGTTTTAGCTCGGAATCTTCGCCGGTGTCGAATAGCGATGCGTTATGACCAACGTGCTGGTTCCACGCTCCATGTAAGTCATAAGACATGATATTGACGTAGTCTAGATACTTGGTGACTTGGAATGTCTCCATACCACGTAGAAGGTAACCAGAAGACGGTGATGCGATCGTCAATAGATAGTGTGTATTGTCTTGCTGACCTGCTTGATCTAATGCTTCTCTTAGCTTTTTCATTAACACTTGATAAGAAGCATTCAATGCTGCTCGACGCGGGTTTGATATCGCAAAATCATCCGGGTGACCAGAGTCATTCATAGAAGATGGATATTCATAGTCGATATCGACACCATCAAAGTTGTATTTACGGATAAATTCAACTGAACTTGCTACAAACGCGTCAATACCAGCGTGATTCACGCTGCCATCTGCATTGGTCGTCATCGTATAGAAGCCGCCGCTGGCAACTCGCTTACCTGTTTCGTCAAAGTAGCCACCGGTTTCTGCCCAACCGCCGACTGAGATCAAGGTTTTAACATCAGGATGCTGTTTCTTAAATTTGTTCAGCAAGTTAAAGTGACCGGTATAGGGAAGAGATGGATCCATCTCTGCACCAGCAACCCCCGGCCAAGTCATATTCGTCGCTGCATTGTTAGGAGCTGTTGGATTACCTATTGAAACCTTGTTATTGGCATCAACGTGCGCGAAAGCGTAATTGATATGGGTGATCTTATCCCATGGAATATCATCAACTAAATAGCTCGGTTGACCATTCTTACCTGTCCTCCAACTGGTGAAGTAACCGATGACGCGTCTTGGGTGATCGGTGCCCATTTTTTCTCGACCGCTTTCATCATAAATATCACAGTAATTAGGCGATGTGTTTGGAGTCTGATAAAGACCATGCGGAACACAGCTGTTTACAACTGGCGGTGTTTCAACCACATTTGCGTTGAGTATGCTCTCTGCTGTCGCACCGGTATTATCTTCAACAACAAGCTTTAATGTTACTGTGCCCAGTTGCGTTGGTGTCCAAGTATGTTGAGCTGGTGCTGTTGCACTTTCAAATGCGACTTGGTCGTTAATAAGCAGGGTTAGTTTTGCTATTGAACCGTCGGGATCTGAACCATCAAGAACGATGTCTACAGGCTGATTAATAACCAGATTATTACCTCCGCCTAACGAAAGGTTTGCTGTAGGTAACTGATTTCCTGCCGTATTAACGATAATATTGGTTATTAATGTGTTGGATACAGCTTGCTTGTCATCTGTTGCAATTACTGAAATTGTGTGTGTTCCAGCGGTTGCTGACCAGTTAAATGAAAAATTATCACCTGTCGCTGTGGTATCAATACCAACTGACGTGCCATCTACAAAAAACTCTACCTGTGCTACTTGGCCATCACTATCTGTTGCATTTACAGAAATGGCAACGCTGTCATTTTCGATAAAAGCGCTGCCATCAGCTGGAAGTAAGCTCTGTACTGTCGGTGGTGTGTTGGTGACAACGCTGTCACAGTCGCCCAATTTTTTCCAATCATCCCACTGTCCAGAGTGGGTTACTGGATCTGCCTGAGTCCACCATTTCGCTTCAAAAGCTTGTTGCGATTTTTGTACTTGAGCGCCGCCATTATATGCCGAATTTTGTGACCATTCAGGTAAGCCATCACAATTATAAGCATATGAGTTAGCGCATAAAATGGCTCCGAGGATAGAAGCCATTTGCGATAATTTAAGGGTCTTTACATGTTGTTTCATAGTTTGGTTCTCCAACCATTTATTGTATTTGGTTAACAATAACAACATAAACCTAACACATAAAATCAATATGGCAACAACATTTTTCTCTAGCTGATAACGTTAACGTAAGCGTAAATTGGAGCTTGCTTTTCATCAAAATGTAATACTAAATTATTGATTAATATGCTTAGTTTTAGTTTTCTGACACATAGAAATAAAACTGTAATTATTTAATATTAAGCGATAGTTACTAGCCTACTTCTCTAAAGTTTATACAGTTATCAGTTTGTTTTTTAAGCATATATTGAAAAGTTATTAATAAGGTTGAAGGGTAATATTAGACTTAAGGCGTATTTTAATGGTTTCTTGTCGTGGCTTCCTTTTTGAACTAAGTTTAAATTAATTCATTTAGGAGATTGAACTTTGGAATTTGCTGAGCTATCAACGACTTCAAATGAAGCGATACGAGTGCTTTGTCTCGATGATGAGACGAATGTGATACGGTCATTAAATCGATTATTCCGTCAAAATGGAATACACGCAGAGCTCTGTAGTGATCCACAGCAAGCCTTGGCGCTGATCCGAGACTCCTCATTTGAAGTTGTTATTAGTGATATGCGGATGCCTGAAATGGATGGCGCTACATTTTTGCATGAAGTAAAGCGTATATGCCCGGACACGCAACGGATATTACTGACAGGATACTCAGATCTCGCTTCAACAATTAAAGCCATCAATGAAAGTGGGATCCATGCATATATTCAAAAGCCTTGGGATAACGATATACTCGTACATACCGTGAGAGAATGTTCAGAGAAATACAGATTAAAAAGCGTAAATAAGAGACTAAATGAAGAGATAGTACAAAAAAATGCGCAACTCACTGAGTTAAATGAAAACCTTGAAGGACTTGTACAAAAACGCACTGCGCAGATCCGCAAAGTGTTAAGTCAATTAGAGCAAGCGAATCAAAAAGAACGTAAAGAACATCGGGCTACCGTCGAGTTACTTTATAATTTTCTGAATGCAAATCCATTTATCGATGGTAAAAAAGCGAAGAGCATAGCCAAATTATGTAAAATTATAGCTAATAAGCTAGAACTTTCTAGTGAAGTAGCTGAAACGGCTATGATGTCAGGGTATTTAGCGGAAGTAGGTTTACTTGCTATGGACCCAGAAATTTATAAATCGCCACCCAGAAAACTAAGCGAAGCACAAAAGAAAATTTATTATACGCATCCTTCCATTGCACAGCTTATGTTGATGCCAGCGCAGCACTTATCTGACGTATCCGAGGCGATTTATCATCAATTTGAAAAATTTAATGGCCAAGGGATCCCTAAAGGTCTTAAAGGCAAAGAAATTCCTTTGGGCTCACAGATACTTGCTGTCGCCCGAGATTATTATGACAATTTATACAGCGCTAACGGTTCTGATAAAGAGAAAGCCGATTTAGCGCTAGATCTTATCCGAACCTATAGAGGAAATTTCTACTCCCCAGAAGTAGTTGATATTTTAGAGAAAGCAGTGAGTAACAACGAGCTAGGCCAAGAGCAAGTCGGTTCGGTTGATATATTGACAACTGAAAAACTCAAGCCTGGCATGATATTAGGTTTAGCGCTTCACAGTAATCAAGGAATTTTATTGCTACCAAAAGGCCATATCTTTACTGATAAGTCGATAGATAAACTTAAGCAGTTGGAAACACAACGCCCAATCCCCTTTCGAATTATGGTCAAGCGATAATAATAGCTTATCGACGACTGTACTATCGAATACTCGTTTGCTGGTGTTGTATAGATGATGGTAAATATAGCTTTTGAGTCTTTAATTGGATCAATATCATTGAGCGGTTCAATTATACTGGTTCGAGAATAAGGAACTTGTATTCGCGCAACACGGCCCATAGAACACATCATACAATAAAGTAAATTAACTCAGTTTATCTTCAGCTAAAACTATTAATAGAAAAAGCCCAGTAAACTGGGCTCGTTTGGCTACTACATTAATCTAGTAGTTTATTAAGTGCTTGAAGCGGGTGTTTTGGTTTTTCTCCACTAAAGCGTTTAACCTGACATCGACAAGAGAAGCCAGTCACTAATATTTCATCTTGAGCTGCGTTATCAATATGATGCTGCCATGAGGATTCATAGAGCGCTTTTGAGTTTTCTTGATTTTGCGCTTCGTGGCCATAAGTTCCCGCCATGCCACAACATCCCGTATTAACCGCTTCTAAATTAGAGTTCAACTTATTAAAAATACCTTGCCAAACATTTTTAGATTCAGGCATCGCTGTTGTTTCTGTACAGTGACTTATCAACGTAAATTTTGATGGACTGATTGTCGCAGCCGTTGGGATATCGACTGTTGCAAGCCATTCATGCGCTAATTGTACCTTAAAGTCTCCCCTGCTCTCTTTAAGAATATCATTATATTCATCGCGATAGCACATCACCAAAGAGGCATCGAGCCCAACTAAAGGCCTGTTATATTCACTGACAGTATTTAAAAACTGTGCGGCAGTCTTAGCGGTCGATTTAAATTCCTTTAAAAAGCCTTTAACGTGTTGTGGCTTACCGTTTGGCTTGAATGGTAATACGAGTGGATAAAACCCTAGTTTTGATATAACTTGCACAAAGTCCGATACTAATTCTGCTTCATAGAAACTAGTAAACGGATCTTGAACAACAAATACCACGCTTTTTTGTTCTTCATCGCTTAACTTTTCAAAACTGCGCTCTGAATAAAAGTGTTTGTTTGGCACTAACTTGCTAAGCTGCACCTTACTTAGCGCCGGAGAGTCAATATAGCCAATCAGCCGTTCAACAAAAAAGTTTGATATGCGATTACTTTGTAGAGCGTTAACTAAATTTGGAAACTTAGCCATGGTAGGCAGTGCACGCTCTATATTCGCAACTAAGTAGTCTTTAAGTGGACGATTGTAACGGCTGTAGTAAAAGTTTAAAAACTTAGCTCGAAACGTAGGAACATCCACTTTTATTGGGCATGCCGTTGTGCACGCTTTACAGGCTAAACATTCATCCATTGATGCTTTAACTTCATGGGAAAAGTCATATTGGTTTTTCTTTCGGGTATTGAGAAAGCGCTCCCACCAAGTGGTATCATTTTCATGGTTGATTAATTGCTTTTCTGCAGCAATCAAATCGACCCCTTTATTGCTTTGTAGTCGTAACCACTCTTTGAATAATCCAGCGCGTCCTTTTGGAGAGTTTCTACGATCTTTGGTTACCTTATACGATGGGCACATTGGTGAGTTGTCATCATAGTTAAAGCAAAGTCCGTTACCATTACAATTGATTGGCGCTTCGTAGTTTACTTTTACTTCAGTTGGGATTGTACGGTCAAACCAAGCTCTTTTCTGTGCATCGACTGACACTAATTGATCACTTGAATCCAGTGGTGTACAAATTTTTCCAGGATTTAGGCGATTGTTTTTATCAAATAAGCTTTTAATTTTACGAAGTTCATTAAATAGTTGCTCACCGAAAAACTCGGGCCCATATTCACTTCGGTAACCTTTTCCATGCTCACCCCACATTAGTCCTCGGTATTTTGCAGTTAACGCTACTACTTTATCTGAGATCACACGTAGTAGTCTTTCCTGTTCGGGGTCGCACATATCAAGCGCAGGGCGCACGTGTAAAACACCGGCGTCAACATGACCAAACATGCCATAATCTAATTGGTAACTATCAAGCAACTCTCTAAATTCAATGATAAAATCAGCAAGGTTTTCAGGTGGAACGGCTGTATCTTCAGCAAAAGCAAGTGGCTTTTTATTACCTTTTGCGTTACCCAATAAGCCAACTGATTTTTTACGCATTGCATAGATCTTAAGGATATCTGCTTTATCATTGGTAAGCTGATAACCAATTACACCCGCTTCTTTATTTGCAATAAGCTGATCTAATCGGTGACATAAACTATCGACTTTAGACGAAATTTCATCTTCGGATTCACCATTAAACTCAACCATGTTAAGACCTTGCATCTCAACACCTGGTACATCTTGAATTAAGTCCGATACTGAATGCCAAATGATGTCTTCTTTGGCAAGACCTAGAACTTTACTGTCTACGGTTTCGACTGATGTAGCATTAGCGGAAACTAAGAAAGGGCTGTTTCTAAGCGCTGATTCAAATGAGTCATATTTGATATTGATAAGGGTTTTATATGGCTGAATTGGCGTTAAATTAAGCTTTGCTTCGGTTACAACACCAAGCGAACCTTCAGAACCCGTAATAATTCGTGACAAATCAAAAGTAGTTAGTGAATCGTCGAATACATTTTCGAGGTCATAACCAGTTAAAAAACGGTTTAGTCTTGGAAATTTTTCAAGTATAAGTGCTCGATTGCTTCGACAGATCTCGATGACATTCGCATAAATGTGCGAAGTCTTTGAATTTTGCTCAGCTAGTAGCTCGGCTTTATCGATTGCTAACTTCGAGGTATTTAGCTCTGTTCCATCCACTAAAAAGGTTTTAAGCCCAAGAACATGATCGCTTGTTTTGCCATAAACGAGTGAACCTTGGCCCGACGCATCAGTATTTACCATACCACCTATTGTTGCTCGGTTACTGGTGGAAAGATCTGGAGAAAAGAAATAGCCGTAAGGTCTTAGAAAGTCATTAAGCTGATCTTTGATCACACCCGCCTGAACTCGAACCCAGCCTTCTTGTTCATTGATCTCAAGAATTTCTCTCATGTGTCTCGATAGATCAATCACGATACCGGGTGTAAGTGATTGACCATTCGTACCAGTTCCTCCGCCTCTAGGGCCAAAAGTGAGAGACAAAAATGGGTCTTGTTGGGCGATTTCAAGTGCAAGTTGTACGTCTCGATTTGTTCTAGGAAATAATACTGCTTGAGGGATTTCCTGATAGATACTATTGTCGGTTGACGTAACAAGACGAGTTGCATAACTCGTATCAATGTCCCCACTAAAACCTGCATCAGTTAGTTTACTTTGATAGAGGTTGATAAGTTCGTTTGCAGAATCCTGCTGACTAATATTTGCGATCATGACGGTATATTTTACTTGCTTTGAATTAATTGTATCACGAAGGATTAATGATCAACTTGAGAATTTTATGGTTTGTTACAATTGGAAATAGTTTATTTCACCACACACCTTATACTCATATTGTATAGGAGGAAATAACATGAAAATTATTTACGACCTTGCTGGTATTGTGTTTTGTATTCTAGCATTGATCTTCTTTGTTGTGCCCGGTCCATCGGTTATCTTTTTACTTGCGGCCTTGGTGTGTTTCTCGATGAATCATGAAGGCGCAAAGAAGCACCTAAAAAATGTGCAGCGTCTGTTTAAGCTTGGCTGCGAAAAGTTAGATAGGACATTTCAGAAATGAAATAGCCCCAATGTGGTGCATTGGGGCCATTAAATTATTTAGTAAACTTTTCAGCTAGATAAAGCCAAGTTTCAAGTACTGTATCTGGGTTAAGTGAAACCGAGTCAATCCCCTCTTCAACTAACCAAGCTGCAAAATCTTCATGATCCGATGGACCTTGACCACAAATACCTACATATTTGCCTTTTGCTTTAGCAGTTTGAATTGCCATTGAAAGTAGTTTCTTGATAGCTGGATTTCGCTCATCAAATAGATGCGCGATAAGACCAGAATCGCGGTCCAGACCGAGTGTTAACTGGGTAAGGTCATTTGAACCAATCGAGAAGCCATCAAAATATTCTAAAAACTCTTCGGCAAGCAGGCAGTTTGATGGAAGTTCACACATCATAATGACTTTTAGACCATTCTCGCCACGTTTTAGACCATGAGCTTCAAGGATTTCAATAACTTGAGCTGCTTCTTCTAGGGTACGAACGAATGGGATCATGATTTCAACGTTGGTTAGATCCATCTCATTTCGAACACGTTTAATGGCTTCACACTCTAATGCAAAGCACTCTCTAAAGTCTTCAGAAATGTAACGAGATGCGCCGCGGAAACCAATCATTGGGTTTTCTTCTTCCGGCTCATACTGCTGGCCGCCAACCAAGTTTGCATACTCGTTTGACTTAAAGTCAGACATACGAACGATTACACGCTCTGGAGCAAATGCTGCACCTAGCGTAGAAATTCCTTCAACTAGCTTGCTGATATAAAACTCTACTGGTGATTCATATCCTGCGATTAGCTCATTAATTTCAGCCTGTAGCTCTGCATCTTGCTTATCAAAATGAAGTAGTGCTTTAGGGTGAATACCAATCATACGGTTGATGATAAATTCAAGACGCGCAAGACCGATACCTGCATGTGGTAACTTCGCAAAATCAAACGCGCGATCTGGGTTACCTACGTTCATCATTATCTTCATCGGAATAGCTGGCATTGAATCGATGCGAGAAGAAATAACATCGAATTCAAGCTCACCTTTGTAGATATAACCTGTATCGCCTTCGGCACATGATACTGTTACCGTGTCGCCATTGGTGATCAAATCGGTTGCATTACCACATCCAACCACAGCTGGGATCCCCAGCTCACGTGCAATGATTGCAGCGTGACAAGTACGTCCACCACGATTCGTTACGATAGCAGAGGCACGCTTCATGATAGGTTCCCAATCAGGATCCGTCATATCAGTAACAAGTACATCGCCTTGCTTTACCGAGTCCATTTGATCAATTGAAGACAGGACTTTAACTACGCCTGAGCCAATCTTATGACCGATTGCACGACCTTCAACAATAACTTCAGACTTTGATTTTAGCTGGAAGCGCTCCATTACGTTCGCATCTTCATTTGAACGAACGGTTTCTGGACGGGCTTGTACGATATAAAGCTTGCCGTCATTACCATCTTTTGCCCATTCGATATCCATTGGACGACCGTAGTGCTTTTCGATAATAACAGCTTGTTTTGCTAATTCTTCTACCTCTGCGTCTGTAATCGAGAATTGGTTAGATAGTGCTGAGTCTACATCAACAATCTCTACTTGCTTGCCGTGAGACTCATCACTTGAGTAGATCATTTGGATTGCTTTTGAGCCAATATTTCTCTTAAGAACAGCAGGTTTTTCTTTTGCAAGCGTTTGCTTATGAACATAAAATTCATCTGGGTTTACTGCGCCCTGAACTACCATCTCGCCCAAACCATAGCTAGAAGTAACGAAGACAACGTCTTCAAAGCCTGATTCAGTATCGATTGAGAACATAACACCAGACGATGCTTTGTCTGAACGCACCATACGCTGAATACCAGCAGAAAGCGCCACGCCTCTGTGATCATAGCCTTGGTGTACACGATAAGAAATTGCACGGTCATTGAATAGCGAAGCAAAAACATGCTTGATAGCGACCATTACGGCATCAATGCCACGAACATTTAGGAAAGTTTCTTGTTGGCCAGCAAAGGAGGCGTCTGGCATATCTTCTGCTGTTGCTGATGAACGAACAGCAAAGGAGACATCTTGGCTTGCGTCACCGTGTAACTGGCTATATGCCTCACGGATTGCTTTATCTAATTCTGGTTGGAATGGTGTATCGATAACCCATTGTCTAATCTGGGTGCCGACTTTGGCTAATTCGTTGACATCGTCAACATCGAGAGTATCTAGGATTGAGTGGATTTTTTCATTGAGGCCTGATTGCTCAAGAAATTCATTAAACGCATCAGCAGTTGTTGCGAATCCACCAGGTACTTGTACACCAGCGTTAGCAAGGTTAGATATCATTTCACCTAGAGAAGCGTTTTTACCACCAACTCGAGGTACATCTTGCATACCCAACTCTTGATACCAGAGAACGTAGTCTTGCACGGAACTGTCTCCAAAACAAATTGTATTAAATGTGAGAGATTAATTGACCTTTCCACTTGGTCAAGGGCATTCTACAACGGTAAGGCAGTCTTCGTAAACCGCGATGGCTTATTTTCAACAATTTCTGAATGAATAATAGCAAAATGAGAACAGCATTTTATATTTCCGATGGTACCGCTATCACCTCTGAAGTGTTTGGTCACGCAACGCTTTCAATGTTCCCTGTAGAATTTAATCACCAAACGATACCATTTGTAGAAACAGTAAAAAAAGCAAATGAAATCAAAAAATTAATAGACTCGATTGCTGAGACTTCAGGTGAAAAACCATTGGTGTTTTTTACATTCGTTAATCCAGAATTGTCCGATATTATTTTATCGTCGCAAGGGGTTTGTTACGACTTTTTATCTTATGCGAGCGAAATAGTAAAAAGAGAGCTAAAAGTTCAGCCGGTGCCAAAAATGCACCGCACGCATAGCATTCACGAATCTTCTTATGATTTTAGAATAGATGCCGTTAACTACGCACTTGCAAATGATGACGGCGCAAATATTAAAGATTATGACGAGGCAGACATCATATTGGTTGGTGTCAGCCGCAGCGGTAAAACGCCGACAAGCTTATATTTAGCATTGCAATATGGGATAAAAGCCGCGAATTATCCGATGACAGAGGATGATTTAGAAAGTGGAAAACTACCCAAATGTCTGGATAAATACAAAGGTAAGCTCTTTGGCTTAACCATAGATCCCGAAAGACTAGCCGCAATAAGGCAAGAGAGAATGGCAAACTCCAAGTACGCATCAATCAGACAATGCCGTATTGAAGTCAAAGAAGTCGAGATGCTATTTAAAAAGAATAGAACGCCTTACTTGAACAGTACACGTTATTCCGTTGAGGAAATATCAGCAAAGATTATTTCTGAAACTGGGTTAAAGCGCCATAAATACTAAAAAGGCCGCAATGCGGCCCTTTGTTTGTTGTTTATACTGTTTTACGAGCGTCTTTTAGTAGATCAGCAACTAAAAATCCTAGCTCTAAAACTTGGTCTGCGTTTAGACGCGGATCACACTGGGTGCGGTAACGCTGAGATAAGTCTTCGTCTGATAGACCATAGGCACCACCAACACACTCAGTGACGTGTTGCCCTGTCATTTCTAAGTGCACACCGCCAGGGTAGCTACCCTCCGCTTTATGCACTGCGAAGAACTGACTGATTTCTCTTAGGATATTGTTAAAGCTACGTGTCTTATATCCAGTCGTCGCTTTTTCAGTGTTTCCGTGCATCGGATCCGAAGTCCAAATAACTTTGCGGCCTTCTTCTTGAATTCTGCGAACTAATTTAGGGAGTTTTTCCGGCAACACATCTGCACCCATGCGAGTGATAAGTGTTAGACGACCAGGAATATCATCAGGGTTAAGCGCATCGACAAGCTTAATTAACTCATCTTCTTGCATCCCTGGGCCAACTTTTACGCCAATTGGATTTTTAATACCACGGAAAAATTCGATATGTGCGTGATCTAATTGACGCGTACGTTCACCAATCCAAACAAAGTGAGCAGAACAATCGTACCAATCCCCCGATAAGTGGTCTCGTCTAGTTAACGCTTCTTCATAACCTAACAATAGCGCTTCGTGTGAGGTATAAAGCGGAGTTTCCTTCAGGCTTGGTGCTACTGTTGAATCGATGCCACAAACTTCCATAAACTCAAGTGCTTCTTGAATACGCTCTGCGAGTTGTTGAAATTTGTCTTTTAACGGATTTGCAGCTACGAAACTCATATTCCAGCGATTTACCTGATGCAGATCAGCAAGGCCACCCTGCGCAAACGCGCGAAGTAGGTTAAGTGTTGCTGCTGACTGATGATATGCTTTCATCAATCTATCAGGATCTGGGATACGCGCTTCTTCCGTAAACTCAAAACTATTAACGATATCACCACGGTATGAAGGTAAAGAAACACCATCAATAGTCTCAAAATCTGAAGAACGGGGCTTAGCATACTGCCCTGCCATTCTAGCAATTTTTACTACCGGGCATTTACCGCCATATGTTAATACGACAGCCATTTGCAAAAGTGTCTTGAACGTATCACGAATATTAGCGGCACTAAAATCTGAAAACGATTCTGCGCAATCACCACCTTGCAATATAAAAGCTTTACCTTCGCAAACATCTGCTAGGCTTTTATACAAGCTTCGCGTCTCTTCTGCAAAAACGAGCGGTGGTGCTGAATTTAGTTCTTTTTCAACTGATTTTAACTTCTCTGAATTTGGGTATTCAGGTTGCTGCAAGATAGGTTTATCTCTCCAGCTATTTGGGCTCCAATTAGCCATTGTATTTTCCTCATTCCAATATGTGTTACCACCATTGAACAGTACCCCAAGCCCCCTTATTCATCAAGGAAAAACTTTAGTTTGTTTTCACTAAAGAACACATCATACTAATGTTAGTTTAATAATATGAAGCTTTAGCTAAAACTGTTCAAGAAATTTAACAAAGTATTGTACTTCTTGAGATATGGTGGTTTTTAATACATCTTTTCAGCTTGCAAAAAAAGCAGACCTAAAGTTGGCGACTATCAGACTTGGAAGATCTGATCTTTAAATCGCTATAATGAGTATCATCACGCATTTTGAGTGAATTGAAGACCCTGAAACCTATACCAGTATCAAATATAATCTTGTCGACGTCTTGTTTTTCACTTTGAGTGTCTTGATTAGTTGCGCTGACGAATGGAAGTCAATTGAAGAGTTTGTGAGCTAGCGGAATCCCACCCTACTGCTTCAGCAAATCTTCTGACAAAGCATTTATATACAAAGACGACACACTGACCTTAGCTTACTGTTATGTTAAATTGATGTTTGTTTAAGTTCAGACTAGTAAATTCATTGGGTAGTGACTCGTCGTATTTTATGAGTAGGAAGGAAGCAAGAAAAAATGAGTCTATAGTGATTGCTATGAGCACTAATCATATGTGCTATATAGTTTTTGGAAGTATTAACACGTATAGGTACTTCCAACAGCCAACTCCTCCAATAAGAACTCAATGCTGAAAAATTGGGGAGATTTATCTTTAGTGATCTGGGTTATTAAAATAAATTTTCCTGATTAAGCTATCTTATTGAAACGGCGAGACCTCGCCGGCCAATCTAGCACTCAATAGATAAAAATAAAACTCTACTGTCAAAAAGGTGGTATTGATTACGTAGTACTACTGAGTTTACTCTTGCCCCTCATTCTTTTCTTGATATCTTAACACAACGACTTTTATTCTTACAGATAGTCACTTTGCCTAATATAATTAGGCATAAGGTTACTCGCTTAATAGCTATTTTCATTTCCAAAACTCTCGCTAGTTTCTGGCCAGTTAATTTCAGAGATATTTTTCCGTGAACAGTTAGCTAATCTAGCTTGACTCGTTCGCAAACAAGTTGTTCAGACGCTTGAAAAGATCTCTGTCTACTTTGCTCGTTGACGATCAGACCATGAATTCATGGTGTAAAAACTATATGATATTTAAATAATAAAAGCACAGGAGCTGTGTCTTCTATCTACTCGTGTTTTTCCGTTATTTTAACTTCGCTACAAAACGAGTACGGCATAGACATTAGTTATTCCGGCGAAGTTTGAATAATAGTAAGCAATCTGAAGTAGCTGGTTTAGTTATTATAAAGTTAGTACTAGCGTTGCAATTCCGAACTGAGCATATGCATGAAGCAAAAGAAACTTGTACTATAACCGTCTTCGTGTTTTAGTCAGGTACGACTGCAAAAGTGCGGATGTTACTCGAAGATTCATAGCCAAGAAAAGGAGTGGTACGGTTGTTCTCTTTGAAAGTGCAAAATTAAACTCAGTGTTCTACTCTATAATTTAGCCAATCCCTTTAAAGGATCCCAAATGATGCTTATTGCAAAGTGAGTACACACTTACTAACCATCTCTCATCTTCCCTTTCCGGCCTAACTAGAATTTATCAAACCTTCATGCCTACGGAAAAGTGCTCGGTCGAAACAAAATAAGTGAACACTTACTATTGCTTTTAACGACTAAGATCTTGAACAAGAAGAAGACTCTGTCAGTATCAAAAGTTGACTTTAATTTATAAAAAAGCGTATTATCGCGAGGGACTTCAAGGAACACATCATACATTTTGAATGATTTATATAAAATCAATACCGAATTTAAACATTAATCAAAAAGCTGATAAGTAGCGTTGTCATTCTGAGTGATTACTAGCCACCGCTATTAAATGACTATTGCCCGTTAAGAACTCCTTCCAAAATTTATCAACATCCAATTTTATAGGAGAAATCCAAAAAAATTTGATATAATTTTGCCTACCCATAAAGAACACATCATACAAAGATAGGTAAAACAATCTCAGCTCCACAAAACTAATTAGCAATTTCATCAAGACAACATAGAATCATTTTCCTATTTTAAAATTCACTAACTGATATTTTATTTCTCAAAAAAACCTAGACGCTCCGAATAAAATCTTAATAAGTGAAAATAAATATGAGCTATCAGAGTATTTCTGATATAATTTGAATATACCTCAGAGAACACATCATACTTATGAGATAGATAAACGTATGCATCATCACAAAATACCCAAGCTACTTGATCAAATAACTAAGTCTCAACACTGATCTTCTAAAACGGATATCTAGCTTAATTTAGCAAACGGCAAGTGATATGGTTAGTTTGTTCCATTAGGGACTAATAGTAAAATCGCTTAGCGAGATTTCATTCTTTTTGATATAATATAAAAGAGATAATAAGAACACATCATACAATGAATAAATTTAATATACGTTCAACTTTCGATATTCTTAACGAACATATTAATCAGCTATGCCATGAACTGACTGAAGCCGATATAAAAAAGGCAACTTTTTATGAACTGCCTGATATAAAAAAACAAGATGAAGAAACCGCTCCAACAAATATAGCAGTTACAAAAATAGAAGGTGAAAAAGCACTTTCTAAATGTTTAGATGCTTATCGCGATCTCTATTTAAACGACCGCGAAAGCGGAAAGTTGTTGCAAAGGTTCCCAGGTCTTTTGTTAGTTAATGACCCTAAAGACGTTATCAAGTCTAGGGTGAATGCTGTGAATCTTGCCAAAGAAAATTTTAAAAATGCTATTCTGGAAATTTCTAACAATGATGCCAGATTCGAAGCTGTTCATAGTGCAGTTCCTAACTTAATGACTTTGGCTGCCTATCGAAAAATACATAGCGAGTCCGAAGCTCCCTATTCCGTTCGATTTACCTGGATGAAAAAACATGCAACCAGAGTTTTGAGTAAAGAACTTGCTATGGAGATGTTGAATCGCTCTTCACTATATTCAAATCCGAGGATGATAGATCAGGAAAAGTGGCAACAACTAGTAGAACAAGAAAAATATAGAGTTTCTAGTCTATCAGAAAATGCTAAGCTCAGAATTAGAAGGCCAACCCGAGTAACGCCTGAGGTGAATGTAAGATATACAGCTCAGAATCGCTATCATGTGAGTGCCGCACTTCCATTTATACTCTTTAACCCGAATCCAGACACTAAACTTGGAGAGCTAAGTCATTTTACACAAAAAGATGATCATCCAAGAAAGCGAGAGTACAACTTTCTAGTCGATAGAATTTATTTAGAAAGATTTGAGTAATAAGAAGGTAATTCATACGGAATCTAAAGATAGTACGCAATTTAACATAATCTTGTTAAATTAGTATAGTCCATGGCAAGTACTAACTGAGTAGTCCTCATTATAGTACGATGTGTTCTATCTATTTTAAAACTTATAGCAATTAACTTGATTAAGTGATCTCTTTTGAGGCGAAGAAAATTTTGTCGATAACACCATTGCTGCGCCAGCTATCCCAAAGGTACTTACATCCATGTAGGCAAGGCGGAAATCTTGCTATTTAGTTGTTCTAAATGAGAAATTTTTAACGCAGTTAGCATCAGATTTGCTCCTTCAAATTGAACAAGTATCAAGACTAATTGGTATTATAAGACTTTGATGAAATCGTTATCTTCACAGATTAAGTACTAAATTTCTTCAGGTTAAATTTTGATTTATCATTAAATTTTAAGCTCTGAAATAGCTTATCGACCACGGACTCGTATCTAGAAATCACTAATAAATTAACTACTATCGGATAACAAATTTTTTCTATTCGATTGTTCTAAATAGGAAAATTTCAATTATTGATATACTTGTTCCCTCTCCCAAGGATTAAAAATTAATTTGATCCGCTGATGTAGTTCAAGATTTATTGATGTCAGTATTTTTTCATCGCAGAAAATTTTTAAGAAGGCTTTTAGCTCTTTAGACTGCATCGTTTTTAAGAATTAGGTAGTGAGCAATTTCGGTCGGGAAGTACCCTCAGTTGGGATAGAAATTAGCTTTGATATCAAAGTTCTTTATTTTGGCTAGAAATACCATTCTAGCCAAAATAAGAAATCTTATTTTTTAACGATTTCTTCTAATGTATCTTCATCAATTACTTCGACATTTTCAACGATACGCTTTCCACCTTGAATTTCGATACGTTTATGGTGTTTATTGAGCGCCAATATCTCGTCACAGAATTGAGCAGATGGGTGCATTTCGTACACATAATCAACGATTTTTCCGGACTTTTCATCCTTAACATTTGAAATATTGTATTCGGATATCGCCCCTTTCTCGATTAAATCTTTCATTGTTGTGGTCATATCACGACGAAGTGCCTTCAATTTATTCTCTGTAATTTCATCATCAGAATAAATTGAGCCGTATTTTTCCATAATTGAAATTAGGCGAAAATGATAAGTTTTACCTGGAGCTGCGTAACGCCATAGATGATACAAACGTAGCATCATCCAACGAGATAAACCACGTTTTAACTCTTGAGCACTGTTGAAGTAATAACCTTTATACTCCAAGTTATCGATCATGTTATGAACAAATGCATTTAAACATGCAACACATTTTATGTTCCCGCCCTGTCCTTTTTTGCCACTAAAGTGTAGCGACGACAGAAAGTTCATGTTTGATTCGTAAAATGAATCATCAATACTTGGGTTTTTGGTATCTGTAGCCGTATATTTGAACGAAAGTTTAGAACCTTGAAGGGCTTCCAAAGATTCCTTAATTTGTGGATAAGGCATTGATTGGCCAACAGCTTTTAATTCTTGAGCAAGCTCGTTCATCGAAAAAATAACTGCGTATTGAATACCGGACTTAAAATTTATTTTAACAATCTTGCCTTTGGAAGCTAGACGGATCAGCGCACGCTCAACCTTTTCTTCTCGGTCAGATGGCCAAACTAAAAACTCTTCGTCATCACCATCTTTTTTAGTACTAACAACAGCAGGCGTAATTTTTATCTCACCTTCGTATAGAATACCATCTACTTTTTCAGATATTTTCCTCGTTACGATCGTTTTTTTAGGCGCTTCTTCTAACGGTAATTTTTTATGTCCCGAACGAACAAAGCGTCCCCATAAATCGTAATGATTAAAGGTGTTAGAATAAGCTCTTAACCCATGGGCAGCATTTTCTAAAGATACTCGAACATCTTTATTATCCGTAAACAACGCCAAACTTTCGTTATCGATTGCACTTTCTACACCATGGATCTGTCCACGAAGTGAATCGGGCAAATTGTCAACAGAGATGTTCACCTTCCGGCTCATTGTTTTACTTCCAAATTTTCATGACGTCTAATAACAACATATTCGACAGAAAAAGTTAATGATTAAAGTTAGTAAAAAAGTGATCCGAAGTAACTTTTTTTGTTAGGATCATTTTTTTACTAACTAGGGGCTATTTTCAGATCAAGCTTTTACTAACAGAGGTGAAATTAACGCTGAAAAACCTTTGTTTAAGGCCTATTTAGCGGAATTACAACGACAAACCAGACGTCCTTGTGGAAAACTCTACTATTAATTAGTAAAGATCTGATCTATGCTAGGTAGAGATCAGATCTATACATACCTTAAAGTACTTGATCTTATACCATCTGTGCATAACTATTTGATCTTACTTAGTAAAAAATTGATCTCCACCACCGCATCTGTGAACAATTCTGTGCATAAGCTGTTTATATATATCTTTTTAAAATAGTAGTTAGTAAAATTTCGATCTCGGAGTTATAAGAGATCTGATCTTAACCTAGTAAAAAGTAGATCTATAGAAATTAAAAAAAATGATGTAAAACAGTTAGATAGGTTATAATTTCGGTGCCTTAGCCTTTAATACCTATATATTTAACCATATCTAAACTTTCTTATTTATACTTAGATGTAAATCAAAATTACAAATGTCTTTGTTTTTTTGTGTTTACAGCAAAATATATGGACATTATAATAATCGTTATCAAATAAAGGATAATGTGTATGTCTATAAATAACAATGCGCTATCAACGTACCGGCTCTTAAAAGCTACAGCAGAAGTAGCAGAACAATCACTTGCTGGTCGTATTCAACATTATAGAGCTCATCTTAAAACTGAAGAAAAAGAGCTTAGAACTTACACGCAAAAAGCTGCCGCAGATCTACTTGGTGTAAATAATAGAACACTCAAAAGACGTCATGACCAAGGTGACTTTGATACCATCAATATAAAGAAAGGCGCAAACGGTCATTATGCATACACATTAGCAAATATCTTTGCGATGGCAGATGTTCTCGGGGTAAATGCTGATCAACGAAAGTCTAGCGATAAATTACAAGTCATTGTGATTAATAGTTTGAAAGGCGGTTGTGGTAAAACAACAAGTTTGGTGAATATCGCAGCAGCACTAGCTACAACTAACATTAAGCGCTATCGCATCGGGATCATTGATCTTGATCCACAAGGATCGTCATCAAGCTTTTTTCCATCTAATGATCATGAACCGATCACAGTTGGCGATCTGATGAGAGATTGCATTGAATTAGATGAAGGTGAAACATGGAAAGATCTTGTCTCTAATTCATTCCAAGAAACCCACATTCCAAATATTCGCGTATTACCTTCTGGTATGGATGACTTTTACTTTGAACACGAAACAGCAACAGAGCTAAAAGAAAGTTCAAGCTACGAGAAGACACGCCATTATCATAAGCTTAAAGAGAAGGTTATAGAGCCCGTACAAGACGAGTTTGATATTATCCTAGTAGATACCGCACCTTCACTTAATTTTATGTTCTATAACGCATTGATGGCGTCTACAGCTATGTTAATACCTGTACACCCGGAGGCCGTAGACTTCGACGCTAATAATAAATACCTGAAGCGTCTTGGTGAGATATACCATACCGTTGCTGCTCTTGGTCACGAAGGCTGGGACTTTATGCAATTTTTAGTCACTAACTATGTTAAAGGCAACCATTCTCAGCGTGATATCGTTAAAGACGTACGTAGTGCTTTTGGCCGTCAAGTAATGAGCTACCCAATCAATCACAGCTCTGCAATTACAGCGAGCTCTTCATCGTTTAACACTATTTTTGACCAAAAGACTTCAGACAGTTTGGCAAGTCGTGAAGCATTGCTAAAAGCGCAAGAAAATATCAAAGACGTGGTTGATGAATTAGAGATGCTGATCCGTTCAAATTGGCCTTCAACACAATCCTCGCTAGCAGAATAAAAAGGTATTAATAATGGCTAGAAAACGTAAAAATGACACACGAATAGATCCTTTTGCTACTGCGGTTGAAGGTAGTAGCCTCGACGATCTTTTAGATCAGGCTAAAGTAGGCGATGTGGTTACTATGCCTGCGCCAAGCGATCCGACAAAAACTATAGTACTGACTTGTGAAGTAGTGCCGTTTAGCGAAATTGAGAGTAAAACCACAGTTTATGGGCAGAATCGCCGCGAGCAATCCTTATTAAGCGAAAAAGCGGTCGCAGATATATTACCTGCCATTAAAAAAGACAAGCGAAATCTCCACCCTGCCCTATGCTGGCAACACAATGGCAAACTTCACGTTTTATCAGGCTCAAGACGCCGTAAAGCCTGTTTGCTGGCCGAAGCAGATTACGTGGTGTTGAGCTCGAAAGACTTTAGTGACGAAGATGCAAAAACATTAGCGGTATCTTCCGATCAATACATCGCCCCGAGCCTTTGGGAATTGGGCAAAGCCTATTTTGATACTAAGCATAACTTGATCGAACAAGGCCAAAAAGGATCGTATCGAGAAATCGCTGCCGTGGAAGGTGTTTCTCACACAGCTATCGCAGACGCATTGAAAGCTTATGAAAGCATTCCGGTCGAAGTATTGCAGTTGTATCCAACGGCGAATCATTTAGGCCGTGAAGCGGCTAAAAAGCTCATCACTGCGAAACAAGAACAACCTGAGCAGTTTTCAGAGCAAATTGCTGCACTTAAAGCGCAAGATTTTATGACTGAAGAGATGTCAGATGAGAAACGTGCTGTTCAGATCACCAAATTCTTGACTACTTTCGGAAGTAGCGACTCACGTGTTGAATCCATGCTAGAGAACGACTACATTCGAGTACAAAGAAATCTTAAAAGCGGTGATGTTACCGTGAAAATAGATAATCGAGTATTGACTGATAAGCGTTTGGAACAACTGCAAAAATTACTTAGCAGTTATAATTAAGGTTCGTTCAAAAATTGCCGCGTTGGTTGAATTATCAAGCAACTCGGCGCTTTTTCTAGTCAGTTGACCTCCAACCAGTCCTTTTTTAGCGAATTTCTCGCATTTCTCTCTTTAGCTCAAATCACTAATTTCATATACTGGCTTTTTATTTTAATTTTGACGTGCACTTAATGTCTTCGCAGTTATCTAAAGAGCAACTTTTCGCCTTATTTGAAGAAATCAAACAGGAGCAGGCTAATCAATTTCCTTTGTCGGAACGTTTTCTTCGTCAGTACTTCAATTCAGCTTTACTTGCGAAAGCTAAGGAGTATTTGAAAGACGAACAAGTCTGCTACCTTCAACACAGCGAAAACTTTGCGCAAATCGACGCGCAGGTATTGGGAAATTACGGCAATACCTTCACTCAGCACATCAAAATAAACCAATCACAAGGTACCGTTTCGGTCGAAGCAAACTGCTCTTGTTCAAATAATCCTAAATGTCGGCACATTGCCGCGGTATTGCTCAAACTTAAAATCGAACATTCTGGTGGCTTTGGTGAGGCTTATTTGGTTAATGACTGGTTTAATGAACTCGGGCAGTTGCAGCAAGTCGATAAAGCAGACGCGGAAAACGTCTTACTCTTTGTGTTAGAGCCTCGAGCAAACGAAGTCCTTGTAAGTCCTAAGGTATCGCCAAATCGGCCCGATGGTGTTTACCCCTTAGGTCGAGTGTTAACCGAGCAGCAGCTTAACAGTCAGGTCGCTCCTGCTGGTTTATTAGAAAACGATTTTCGCTTATTTAGCTGGATCCGCTCGCAAAATACACCGGGTCATTTTGAGCTATTTGGCGCCTGGGGCTTTAATGCACTCACACAACTTGTACATACCCATCGCTGTTTTTATCGTAACCAGCGCCAACCTTTGGAGCTTGGGCATAAGCAAACGCTAGATTTTTACTGGCATCAAGAAGGCAATGAATACCAACTTAAAAGCCGCCTAGCGAATGTTGAACACTGGCGCTTGATTAAAACCGAACCTCCGGTGTATCTAGATACTGAAAACTTGGTCGTCGGCCGAATTGAGTCAGAGCTTACCGCGCAGGAAATCGCCCACCTTCATACTATGCCTACCATCACGGCTGAAAAGCTAGAGCAGGTAATAGCACGTTTCCAAGATATCTTTACCGATGATGTTATTGCGCCTCCTGCAGGGTTTTCGCAGTTAGCGAGTAAGCAATCTAATGTTGCTAAGCTTATAAAACTAGATAGGCCAAATAAAATTCGCTTTGCAATTGAGCCACTTGGAAAAGGTGCGACGAAAAAGCAGTTAGCACGGCTGGAGCAGGTACTCACAGGTCTGGGCTTTGTCCATGAGGGCGACGAATTTTTATTACCAACTGAGGATGGCGTTGAAGTCCATTGGTTTAACCGGGAGATCAGGCCGCTTTTACAGGGTAAACGTTGGATTGTTGACGAGCTGCCAAGCAATGGCCTCGTTGTTACACCTAAAGTGCTGTTAAGCCTTAAACGAGATAAGCAACATCATGTGCTCGGAAAGGTGATGTTAGATGACAAGCCCGTTACGCTCAACTGGGATAAGCATCCGGTTCATGAGCTTAACAACCTCGCCCATGAATATCGCTACGTCGAAATCGGCGAGCAGTTCTATGCCATTAGCAAATCCATATTTGATGAATTGCTGGAGCTGAAATCTCGTTTTAGTTATTACCTTTCGAGCTCACAATTTAAGTTTCCGTTGTCGTATGCCAAAAAACTGTTTGAATTGACTCATATTCATGCCGACTCAGACGATCAAAAGCTACTTGAGTATCTCGCTGAGCTAGATAAACCGATAGAAAATCTTGACGTGATCCCAGCCAGTGAAGGACAGAGCTTTACCTTACGAGATTATCAAGTGCAAGGTGTTAACTGGCTTAAGTTTCTTAATCGTCATCAGTTAGGTGGCATTTTGGCCGATGATATGGGCCTTGGAAAAACGCTTCAGGTAATTGCTTACTTTATTTCTCAGCACAATACGCTGGTGACACAACCAAGTTTAATTGTCTGTCCGACGAGTTTAGTGGGGAACTGGCGTGACGAATTTAAACGTTTCGCACCGCATCTACCTCTCACTATTATTCATGGCTCCAATAGAGAGGAAGCACTCACTAACTTGTCAGGTGCACGATTTATTCTAACGACGTATCCGCTACTTAAGCGCGATGTGGCGTATTATAAAGGGCTTGATTTTGATTCTATTGTGTTGGATGAGGCGCAATATATTAAAAACGAAAGCGCACAAATATCTAAATGCGTAAAGAGCCTATCCGCGCGTTTCAAACTTTGTTTAAGCGGCACACCGGTAGAGAACAATTTACTCGAGCTTAAATCGCTGCTCGATTTTGTCATGCCTGATGTGTTGGGTACTAAGCAGCAGTTTAAGCAACACTTCCAGATCCCAATTGAAAAAGAACAAGATCGCCCTAGAGCTCGAGAACTCAGATCGCTGATCGCACCTTTTATTCTTCGTCGTACCAAAGCTGAGGTAGTGAAAGAGCTACCCAATAAGACAGAACTCATCAAAGAATTAGAGTTCTCTGATGAACAACATAAGCTATATCAGGGTGTTCAGCACCAAGTAGAAAGCAAATTGCTCAATCTATTTCAGGAGCAAGGCGTTGAAAGAAGCAAGCTGGCGTTCCTCGATGCCTTGTTAAAGTTACGTCAGATCTGCTGTCACCCACAATTGGTTGATAAATCACTGACCGATCAACATGGCGCTAAATTTGAGTGGCTCGCACAACACCTGCCTGTGCTACTCAGTGAGGGCCGTAAGATAATTATCTTCAGCCAGTTCACCAGCGTGTTAGATCTCATTGCTGAGCAGTGCCAGCAGCAACAATTGAAATACACCATGCTGACAGGGCAGACAAGGCAACGGGATAAAGCTATTGAGGCGTTTACCCAAGGTAAATGCAATGTCTTTTTGATAAGCCTAAAAGCTGGGGGAACTGGTTTGAATTTGACTCAAGCTGATACGGTTATCCATTTCGACCCTTGGTGGAATCCTGCGGTAGAAAATCAAGCAACAGATCGCGCCTATCGTATCGGTCAAGATAAGCCGGTGTTCGTGTACAAGTTGATTATGGCGAATTCTATCGAAGAGAAAGTGTTTAAGATGCAGCGCGATAAGCAAGCCCTTGTTGACGCCCTATTTGCTGAGTCTGGTGTCAATCTTGGTCAGTTTGATGAGTCGCAAATGCTAGCGCTGATAAAAAATTAAAAATAATTTGGAACTAACCAACAAAGGTGAAGGTCTATTATAGTGCTTGTTGTGACATTGTTGAAACAGTAGGCATATGTTGATTTTCCCCCTTTGTTACTGATTGTAATAAGCCAGCTTAATTAAGTTGGCTTTTCTTTTTTCTGGCTCTAGGGCCTGTTTATCTTTCAAGTTTGTTTTTGCAGCAGTTTGACTGGCATTTATACAAGGCAGAGCCTGCGTAGCATAGTCATTCTATGTAAGTCTGGCGATAAAGACTTTGTGCTCCTGCAAAGTCACCTTACCCCACATCCTTGTGGGGCAACACAGAGAAAATGACAATCAAGCGCTGCCCTTTGGGTTCACCTGAGTGCGCTTTGTTCATTGTTGCTCAACTTTTGCCTAGATTACTAGGCGGCAAGTCGAGCGTCGCTACCAAAACACACTCAGAAGAACAAAAATCAAACAGCAAAGGTCAACAGGCCCTAAAACATCTTTCACTCCATTTTTATTCCATAATCTCGCGCTTTAATAGCTACAACGGAGAAACGCCATAGACTAATTAGGATAACGTTATGCTTTGCTACGATGCGACAATTTCACACTTAAACTTTATTGAGACACAATCAGAATCAGACTATGATCTACTTAATGAAGTGGCGAGTTCAGAAGATTTGTCTAGTATACTAACCATGTTACTGTTCGATGACACGCTTTCAGACAAGTTAAAGCGTCAAGTTAGACAACAATTGAAAAAGTTAAAAGCAAAGAGTAAATAAATCCTATGTTTACCCCATCAAGAATTTTGCTCGTCGAAGACGACCAAGATATTGCAGAGCAGGTGCTGTTGTTTTTTAGAGCATCCGGTTTTGAAATGTTTCATATTGCAGACGGTGCAGAAGTTGTACCTTGGGTAAAGTTAAACCAACCTGATGCAATCTTGATGGATATCATGTTGCCGAACCAAGATGGCGTAGAGTGTATGCGTCAAATTCGAGCGTTTTCTGAAGTACCTATTGTGATGCTGACTGCCAAAGTGGCAGAAGCAGACCGTTTAAAGGGCTTAGAAGTCGGCGCAGATGATTATGTATGTAAACCTTTTAGCGCCGCTGAATTAGTGATGCGCATGAAAGCGATCTTACGTCGTTGTGTAAATACCAATGCGTATCAAAAGCCTATCGAAGTAAATCGCGAAGAATTAACGGTTAAACTGAATGGCAGTACATTAGGCTTAACCAAAGTTGAGTTTGACGTCTTTGCGCTTTTATATGACGCACCAAACCGCGTCTTTTCAAGACAGCAAATTCTTGATTATATTCAACCGGATAACTTTGATATTTCGGATCGCGTAATCGACAGCCACATTAAAAATATCAGAAAGAAAATCAAAGGATTAGATTTATCTCCGAAAATTGTAGAGTCGGTATATGGCGCCGGGTATCGCTACAATGGTCAACAGATCACTGAATGACTAAGTGATTGAAATTTATATCTAAGGTATTATCAAAGTAGAAGAACCGATGAGATCTCAATATGCTTTGGTCAATGCTCTCCAATACGCCTGCATGGTTTAGTCTTGCGCTATTTGCAGGCGGTGCGGCTACCCTGCTCCCCGTTGTTTGGGTCATACGCAGCACTTTCAAAAATCAACTCAATACTCAACTCGCCTTCGAGCAAGCACTTAGGTCGCAACTAAGCCAAGCCGAGCAACTCGCTGAGCAATTAAGAGCGCAGCAACTACAAAGTCATGGCCAACAGCAGCAATTGCAAGCAAGATTAGCTGAGCGTCAACGGCAAGCTGCTGAATATCAGCAGCTGTGGCAGCGAGAGCTCGATGCCAAGGAAGAAATTCAAGTGCATGCTCATGAGTTAGAAGTTGAAATGGCCAATCTACAAACCTTGCTGGAGCAAAAGCAACTAAGCTTTGAGCAACAGCTTGCGCAGCTTGAACAAGCGAAAGTCCAGCTTAAAGAAGAGTTTCACAATCTCGCGAATCAAATATTTGATGAGAAAAGCGAGCGCTTTAGTCACCAAAGTAAAGAAAAAATCCAGCAGTTGTTGCAGCCAGTACAAGGTGAGTTAAAGGGCTTTAGAGATAAAATGGAAGCCATTCATAGTGAAGAGCTTAAGCAACGGGCGTCATTGAAAACTGAACTGCTGCACTTACAAGCCAACAATAAAGCCATGACTGAGCAAGCAGATCGTTTGACCACTGCGTTACAGGGGCAAAAGAAAGCACAAGGTAATTGGGGTGAACTCATGCTTGAAAATGTGCTTGATAGCGCTGGGCTACGTCCGGGTTACGACTATCAGCGAGAAGTCAACTTTAATACCGACGAAGGCAAGCTTCGCCCTGACGTCGTGGTTTACTTACCGCAATCCCGTCATCTGGTAATTGACGCTAAAACCTCATTGAATGCCTATACAAGATATATTAATGCCACAACCGATAGTGAAGCGAATCAAGCCATTGTGGCACACACCGAAGCCATCACTGCACGGATCAAAGAGTTAGGTAGTAAATCTTATGAGCGCTTACCAGGTCTTAACTCCCCAGAGGTGGTCATCATGTTTATCCCTGTGGAATCTGCATTTGTTGAGGCGGTTAAGCATAAGCCAACGCTTTATCAGGACGCTTTACAAAATAATGTATTAGTGGCAACGCCAACAACGCTTTTAACCAGTCTTAATATCGTTAAACAGTTATGGCGTTTTGAAGAGCAAAGCAAGCACACCAGAGAGCTGGCGCTTCGAGCTGAGAAGTTTTATAACAAGCTCAATAGCTTCCTACATAGTATGGAAGGGGTGGGTAAACAGCTTGATAAAGCAAAAGAGAGCTACGAGCGAGCGTTTTCTCAGTTATATATGGGTAAAGGCAACTTAATTAAGCAAGCTTCTGAATTTAAAGAACTAGGCGTTGCCGTAGTCAAGGAGCTACCCGAAGAACTCGAAGAAAAAGCTAAACTTGAGCTCGAGCCGGTAAGTCAGCTTGGCAACCACGATAGCTCGAAATAACCCTTGAAATCCAAAAACAAAAAAGGCCCATTGGGCCTTTGAACGAAAGATAAAAGAATTTAACTTGAAATGATTAAGGTGCCTTGCACTTGGCATAGTCACTGTGGCGTGGCGTATCCGAATACAAGTGCATATAAAGCGCAAATTGGCTGACATCACGCCAAACATTGCTACTGGCCGGTGGGCATAGTGACTGCTCGATATAACCCTTAAGTGCCTGTCCCGTTAATGCAAGTTTAGTCGGGATACGGATAAACACATTGATGTCATCTTTACTGGTTTTTAAATGTGAGAATTGCCAGCTACCAACCATATACTGTTTGGTAAAGTAGCGGTTGATACGCATTTGGGATTCTTTACTAAGCTGCTGAGTGGGTGCCTCAGGCGTTTCGGTAACAAATGCCCATGCACTTACCAGTGAAATAATAGTGGCTAGTACAAAAGTCCAAATCACAGCAGGTGATAGTTTATTTTTTGGCTTTATTTGAAGTTGCTGCTGGCTCGCTCTAGATTCAACAATTTTTAACCACTCAGCATGTTTTAGCGTCCGTTGTGTCATTGGTACTCTCCGTTTCTGCATACTGGTATTTAAGCGCTTCAATGTGGAGTAAAGATGGAGTGGGCAAACATCAGACCAGTGCCCTTATGAGGTATAAGGTAGATCAAAAAATTCTTTATTATTGATAAAAGAATAATTCTAAAATCCGCGTCTTTTCTTATGATAGTGACCTAATTTTAGGCTGGTATTGAATTAGTAAGTACCAACATTTTGGTCATAAGTCGAATGGGTATCGTACCGCATTTTGTGTTATTTACTTGGGTACCTTATTCAGTCTTGATTTATCTTCATATTGACTAAATTAAGTAGTAATCGGTCTTTTACAGACTCTGCGTTCAACATATTCACGGGACAAACTATGCAATTTATTAATAACAAGCTGGAAAACGCTGTTCGCAAGCCAATCTCGTTGGCTGTCGGTGCCGCGCTTCTTTCAACTATTTCAATTCATGCGCAAGCAGAAAGTAACAACACTGAAGCCAAAGAAAGTGTTGAAGTCATCGAAATCACTGGTACGCGAAGAAGTCTTCGTAGTGTCGCCGAGAGCACGGTGCCGGTAGATGTGATTTCTTTAGAAGATATGCAAAGTACCGGTCAGCTGGAGCTAAGCCAAGTACTAACAACTCTAGTGCCTAGTTTTAACTTCCCAAATTCAACGCTGGCGGATGGCACGGATCACGCCCGTCCGGCAGTGCTTAGAGGTTTAGCACCGGATCACACCTTAGTGCTGGTAAATGGTAAACGTCGTCATGCCGGCGCATTATTGAATTTAAATGGTACCGTTGGTCGTGGTTCAACGGCGGTTGATTTAAATACCATTCCAGCTGCCGCGATTAAGCGTATAGAAGTACTGCGTGATGGCGCTGCTGCTCAATACGGCTCAGATGCCATTGCTGGCGTTATTAATATTGTGCTTAAAGATGCGGAAGAAGGCGGCAGTATTAGTGTGACCTATGGTGAGCACGATACACAGATGGCGGGTGTCCCTGACTTATTACAAACCCGTGCAAACGCTGCGGGCGATTTAGACTTTGTATTAGGAGATGACCGCAAGCGTAATGATGGTGGTACTACAACAATTGGTGCCAACATTGGTTTTGCTTTAGGCAATGATGGTTTTATTAACCTATCTGCCGAATATAGAGATAAAAAACCAACTAATCGTTCAGGCTTCGATCCAAGAGAGCAATATGCTCGTGATGAAAATGGTCAACTTGACTCAAGAGAGTTTTCATTTGATCGCTACAACCACCGTTTTGGTAAAGCCGAAGTGGAAGACTTTGCACTATTTTACAATGCGGGTTACAACCTAGATGCGGAAACCGAGCTTTATTCATTTGGTAGCTACTCGACACGTGAAGGTAACTCCGGTGGTTTCTATCGTCGCGCAAATGACAGCCGCAACTTAACTGCGGTTTACCCAGATGGTTTCTTGCCTCAAATCGTCAGCGATGTAGATGATTACTCTTTTGCGGTTGGTGTAAAAGGCACTCAAGGTGAGTGGGATTACGATATCAGTACAAACTATGGTGTGAATGACTTCGCTTTGGGTGTCGTAAATAGTTTGAATACTTCGATGGGGGTAACAAGCCCGACTGAGTTTAATAACGGCGCTTTAGTTTATTCACAGTGGCTTGTGAATGCTGATGCTAAAACGGCATTGGATTTGGGCTTACCGGATGACGTATTTTTCACGATTGGTGCAGAATATCGCCGCGAAACCTATGAAATTGAAGTCGGTGAAGAAGCGTCTTACCTCACCGTGCTTGATGCAGAAGGCAATCCCGTTGCAGCTGGTGGTGCGCAGGTGCTCGCTGGTTTCTCACCAGCAAGTGCTGTCGATGAATCTCGTCATAACATCGCTTTATTCGCAGAGTTTGATACCTACTTAACGCAGGACTGGAATGTCGTCTTGGCGGGTCGCTTTGAAGATTATAGTGATTTTGGCAGCACTTTCACCAGTAAATTGGCATCGCGCTATGTAGTGTCGGATAACTTTTCACTACGTGGTGCAGTAAGCACAGGTTTTAGAGCGCCTTCATTGGCTCAAACGTCCTATAAATCAATTGCTACGGTATTTGAAAATGGCGTACCGAGTGAAGTTGGCCACTTCCCTGTTGATACGCCAGCTGCAAAAGCGCTGGGTGCTCGAGAGCTTGAACCGGAAGAGTCGGTCAATTTGACGGCGGGCTTTGTCTACACACTAGACGCGTTCTCATTTACTGTGGATGCCTATCGCATTGACATCGACGATCGCATCGTCCTTTCTGAGAACTTGGGTGGTCCTGAGGTCATTAATATTTTGCAGCAAGCGGGTGAGCTCAATACGCAAAGTGTAAGGTACTTCACTAATGCTATTGACTCGCGTACTCAAGGTGTGGATATCGTGGCAACGTACAGTTTTGATCTTGCCGACTACGGTAATCTGCGTTTAAGTGCCGCGGTAAACATCAATGACACTGAAGTGACGCATGTAAAAGCAAACCCTGCTGAGCTTGAAGCCCTTGGTGACAGCTATGAGTACTTTGCTCGTCGTGAAATTGCACGATTTGAAGATGGGACACCAAAAGACAAATGGAACCTAGCTGCAATTTGGCAATTTGGCGATTGGCAGACGACATTACGTGCCACACGCTATGGTGAAACGGTAGATTCTTCGAGCGCAGTAGAGGGCGATGAAGTATTAGATGCTAAATGGATCACTGATTTAGAAGTGGCTTATAACCTAGGTGACAACTGGAAGTTTGCTGTAGGCGCTAACAATCTATTTGATCAATATCCACAAGATACTGTTAGTAATATTGGTTATACAACGTTTAACCAGATCTTTCCTTACTCTGCGTTCTCGGCATATAACACCGATGGTCGTTTTGTGTATGGCAACATCAGCTACCGATTCTAAGCTTGCTTAGAAAGACGAAAGGCCAAGCATCTGCTTGGCCTTTCGTACATTACTTACTTAATATCAACTTACATTTTATGCGGGTACTTTATGCTGGTACATCTATCGCATGAGGTAAGTTTATCTGAATACACAAACCGCCATACTTCCCGGACTTCACTGTGATTTTTCCATTCATCGCTTCAATTAAGCTCTTACAAATCGATAAACCAAGACCTGAGCCTCCTGTTGCACGACTTCTCGATGCCTCGACACGGTACAAGCGTTCAAACAGTTTGTTTTGCTCGGCCTCCGATACGCCTGGTGAGCTATCATCTACTTGTAGGAATTGTCCTTGTTTATTGACCACGGCTTTAAACCTTACCTTGCCGGGTTTATCTGTATATAAACATGCATTCTTAGCAAGATTATCGATAACCCTATCCAGCTTTGGTTTATCAATGTAAATACTCATATCATCGACGTGAATGTCGGCGATAAATTGCAGCTGATTACTAGTTACTAATCTTTCAATATCGTACACATAGCTTTGGATAACCGTTTTTGCGCCATGCTGTTGGGGATGTATCACAAGCGCGTCATGATCAGCTTGAGACAATTGATATACGTTCGAGATCAATTCATTTAGCTGATTTATCTTGTTGTTGATCTTGGCATATGCAAGTGTGCTGTCATCAATAAGATTGTGTTCCATCGCTTCGATATGGAGTTTTAATACACTAAGTGGTGTACGTAACTCGTGGGAAATATCGGCCAGCATTTTATCTTTATGTTCAATATTCAATTGATACATTTTTGCTTTTAGCGCCGCATTTCTATGTTTGACGACAAAAAATCCGACTAGAAATAATCCAGCTAAAAAGGTCGAGATTGCAGTGATCACCCACATTTGTGTGGATAGCTTGGCATTTTGTAAGTTAACCTCGGTTATGGCTTGTGCAGAACGTGCTTGCTCCAGTTGTTGAGATTGAATAAGCGCGTCAATACTGGCTTTATAGGTACTTACTTGTTTTTCTAGTAATGTTTCATGAAGTTGAGTCTGTAGCTCTGAAGTCGACTTCATAAACTGATAGGCTTGGGCGTATTCATGATGTGCAGCAAGCGTTATTGCTTTAAGGCGATGATATTTTTCGAGCAGTAGCTCTGCCGTTTCAACTTCGGTTAGGGCGTCCAGCTTGGTGAGTAGTGTTTTTGCTTTGTTTAATTCTTTGCGTTTTAGCCTAACTTCTAACTCCGTCAGGTAGGCGTAAAATTGTTGCAGCGTTGAACTGGTTTGAGTGGCATATTCAATGCCTGCAAGTGCATCCGACAGGGCATTGTCTAAGTCTGCCTTGGCTATATGGATCAATGCGGAGTTACGATATGCCCTAGCGAGTGAAACCCTTGCATTGAGTTCTTTTAGAAATTCAATGGCCTCTTTTGTTTGCGCTAATGCTTCGTCCGTTTTACCGTTCTTAAACTTCAGCTCTCCCAAGCGAAGGGCCGTGCCTGCGACGTTGCGTAATTCTTTTGAAGCTTTATCCGCAACGAGAGCTTGTTGAAAGAAATACTCTGCATTTTCCTCATCCCCCATACGCACAGAAATATCACCGAGATTATAAAAGTTAGCCCCTTGCTTTTCGTACTGATCAGTTCCTTTTAGTAATTCATAGGCTTTTAAATGATATTGCATAGATTGCGCAAGCAAATTTCTGTGGTCGGCAACAACACCTAGATTATTATAGGTTTGCGCCACTAAACTTGACTTGTTCATCGCTTCGGCTGAAGCGAGCGCTTTTAAGTAAAAAGACTCGGCCTGTTCAAGCTGGCTTAAGTTACGATAGTTAATGCCTATCTCTCTGTATAAATCATACTTGCGCGCTTCGGTAAGGAAAAACTGCTTTTCGATATAGCTAAGGGTAGATATTGATTTCTCATATAAGTCTTGCTTTCGATAAATCATGGCCTGCAAATAAATCGCTTGATATCGCGTTTCTTCTTCTTCACTGACGCTGGCCGTTTCAATTTTAACTAAGGCTTCGGTGTATTTGCCTGCCTTTTCTAAATCTTCTATTTCCTTGATAACTGTATTCCCGGCCTGGCAATGTATCGCTGTAAGCAGTGCTACTGCTTTTATTAAGTTCTTAATAGGGGTCATGAATCAACTTCAACGTACTATAATCAGTTTTATAGTTTTACATGGAAAAGTGGGGTAAATATGGAAAGTGTAAAGGGGGTTTACAGCATAATGAAGAGCTTATAAATCTGAGGTTAGTCATATTTTGATTTTTAGTCAAAATAAACTCAGAACAAAATTTTACTAAGTAAGTTAGTAAAAATGTGACCTGTCGCTGGTTTAGTTAGTAAAATTTTGGTTTGTGAAAGTGAAAAAAGTCACAAATGCGCTCTTTTTTGTCTGGATCTTAGATCTTTACTGTAAAGATCGGGATCGTTAGATGTTGAGTTAATAAAATTCTGATCTCAAATAGGTATATGTTAGTAAAAATATGATCTGAATAACTGACGTTGGTAAATACGTGATCTCAGTTACCAGTAGCTAGTAAAAATCTGATCCACATAGATAAAAGGGCCTGACGGCCCTTGCTGATTAAGGAACTATATAAGTCGTTATCTAAATCCAGTGTTTAGAACTGGTTCATGGTGTTGGCTTCACCGCCAGCTTTGAGTGCGTTCTCACCAGAGAAATACTCTTTGTGCGTGTCACCGATATTAGAGCCCGCCAAGTCTTGGTGTTTAACTGATGCTTGCTCGCGACGGATTTCTTGTCGTTGCACATCGCGTACATAGGTAAGCATACCCGCGTCACCAAAATAGCCTTCAGCCAGAATATCAGTGCTGAGCGCTGCTGTATGGTAAGTTGGCAGTGTAATAAGGTGATGGAAAATTCCCGCTTCTCTTGCCGAGTCACGCTGGAAGTTTTGCACCAGTAGATCGGCTTCGGTTGCCAACTCGGTTGCGTCTAACTCTGGCGCCATCAATACTTTTGCATCCGCGCTTGGATTTGGGTATGCCGATAAGTCTTTACCTTGCTCTTGCCATTGTTGGTATACCTGTTCACGGAATTTTAATGTCCAGTTGAACGATGGCGAGTTGTTGTACACAAGCTTAGCGTTAGGCACCTGTTCGCGAACTCGGTTAACTAGCTCGGCAATTTGCTCGATATTTGGCTTTTCGGTTTCAATCCACAATAGATCTGCGCCTGATTGAAGACTGGTTACACAGTCTAGTACCACACGATCTTTTTCCGTGCCTGCTCTGAACTGGTATAGACCGTTGTCTAAGCGAACTGGCTTTTGCAGTTCGCCACCCAATTTAATTGCCATCTCACCTTCTTGTAAGTCAGCGGCCGAGGTAACTGGCGTGGTGTCTAAATAGCTGGTGTATTGGCTCGCAAGGTCGCCCTGCGCTTTTGATACTGGCACTTTTTGCGTCAAACTTGCACCCAATGAGTCAGTGCGTGCGACGATAACGCCATCTTCAACACCAAGCTCAAGGAAAGCATATCGTACAGCGTTAATCTTAGCTAAAAAGTCCTCATGGGGAACCGTTACTTTACCTGCTTGGTGGCCACACTGCTTTGCGTCCGATACTTGGTTTTCGATTTGAATTGCACAAGCACCCGCTTCAATCATTTGTTTAGCTAATAGGTAGGTTGCTTCTTCATTACCAAAACCGGCATCAATATCAGCAATGATAGGCACTACATGAGTTTCGAAGTTGTCGATTTTGTTAAGGATTTCAGTTGTGTCTTGGCCTTTTGCTCTTGCTGCATCAAGATCTTTGTAAAGATGATCTAGCTCTCTTGCGTCGGCTTGCTTGAGGAAGGTGTAGATCTCTTCAATCAAAGCAGGAACCGCAGTTTTTTCATGCATACTTTGGTCAGGTAGTGGACCAAACTCTGAGCGCAGTGCAGCAACCATCCAGCCACTTAGGTATACGTAAGAGCGTTTTGTGGTTTTATTGTGACGCTTTACTGCCATCATCATTTGTTGCGCGGTAAAACCGTGCCAACAACCAAGCGATTGCGTGTATTGGCTGCTATCTGCGTCGTACGCTGCCATGTCTTCACGCATCACTTTTGCCGTGTATTTTGCAATGTCCAAACCGGTTTTAAAACGGTTTTGTAGGTGCATACGGCTGGCATACTCAGGACTGATAGACTGCCAAGTTTTTCCTTGGCTTTGGCATAGACTAGAGAAATGATCTAACTGAGTTTGATACTGAGACATAATTAGCTTCCTTTGAACGGGTACTATAAATCAAATTAAATTCTGGTTGTTTGTTACACGAAACCAACCGGTGTGAGAGTGGTTGGCTGCGGGCTTAATTAAACACTAGGCCGATAAATTAGATTTTTTAAATTTATAGTTATTATTGCGAGTATATTTTTTGTGAATGGGAAAAGGGGTTCGTTTTTCCAAAAATTGTTTTATGTTTGACCTATCCCGTTCAAAAAATGTTAATCAAGGACTCTCCATGAGCAAGTATGTCACTCATTCAGGCTTCCAAATTGCGACTCCACTGGCGCAGTTTGTTGAGCAATCTTTACTTCCCGGCACGGGGATCGCGGTCAATCAATTTTGGCAAGGCGTAGTGGATATTTTTTCGGAACTTGGGAAGCAAAACCAAGCGTTACTCAACAAACGCGATACCCTGCAACAGCAAATTGACGATTACCACCTCTCTCATCCTGATTGGCAATCTGCAGAATATCGGACATTTCTTGAATCTATCGGTTATTTGCAGCCTGAGCCTGAAGATTTTGCCATCGAAACCGAACATGTAGAGCCTGAAATTGCGAGCGCAGCCGGTCCTCAGTTAGTGGTGCCTGTC
The DNA here is from genome assembly GCF_001709235.1 of Pseudoalteromonas sp. BMB. Lineage (NCBI taxonomy): Bacteria > Pseudomonadati > Pseudomonadota > Gammaproteobacteria > Alteromonadales > Pseudoalteromonadaceae > Pseudoalteromonas > Pseudoalteromonas sp. BMB. The sequence continues at coordinate 13,129 of NZ_MBQA01000067.1, read as the reverse complement.
AGTAACGCAAGGTTTGCGCTCAATGCGGCGAATGCGCGCTGGGGCTCTTTGTATGATGCGCTCTATGGAACGGATGTTCTTGGCGAAGAGGATGGTGCTGAGCGTACTCAAGCCTATAATCCGAACCGTGGGTTTAAAGTAATGGCTTATGCTAGGCAATTTCTCGATAAAGCACTGCCGTTGGCTGAAGGTTCTCACATAGAAAGTACGAACTACGCGATTCTAGACGGCAATTTGGTGATTACACTCAACGACAGCACCCAAGTTGCACTGCAAAAGCCTGATCAGCTAGTGGGTTATCAGGGGGAGGCACAAAATCCAAGCGCGGTATTGCTGCGTCATCATGATCTGCATATTGAGATCCAAATTGATCCACACCATCCGATAGGACAGGCAGACAAAGCCGGGATCAAAGATGTCGTCCTTGAGGCTGCACTTACGACAATCATGGATTGTGAAGACTCAGTTGCGGCGGTGGATGCACAAGACAAAGTATTGGTATACCAAAATTGGTTAGGCTTGATGAAAGGGAGCTTGAGTGAGACCTTCGAAAAGTCAGGTCAATCGCTGACTCGGACGCTAAATGCCGACCGAAGTTACGTAGATACACAAGGCCAGCGTATGACACTAAAAGGTCGCTCTATGATGTTCGTGCGCAATGTTGGCCACCTAATGACAACGCCAGCGATACTGGATGCAGAAGGAAACGAGCAGTTCGAAGGGATTTTAGATGCCATCATGACAAGCACGGCTGCGCTGCATGATTTACAAGGTAATAGTCCGTTTAAAAACTCGACGGCAGCAAGTATCAATATCGTGAAGCCAAAGATGCACGGGCCTGAAGAAGTCGCTTTCACTGATACCCTATTTAGCCGAGTTGAAGCGCTGCTCTCGCTACCCAAAAATACCATTAAAATGGGGATTATGGATGAAGAACGCCGTACTTCGGTAAACTTAAAAGCGTGTATTGCTGCCGCTAAGCAGCGTGTAGTATTTATCAATACTGGCTTTTTGGATAGAACAGGCGATGAAATTCATACCTCAATGCTGGCGGGCCCTGTATTGCCCAAAGTGGCAATTAAAGGACAGTCTTGGATAGCGGCCTATGAAGATCAAAACGTGGATATTGGCCTTAAAACCGGTTTTAGGAAAAAGGCACAAATAGGCAAAGGAATGTGGCCAATGCCAGATAAAATGGCGCTGATGATGGAGCAAAAGCAAGGCCATCCGGAGTCTGGTGCTAATACTGCGTGGGTGCCCTCTCCTACCGCAGCAACGCTCCATGCAATGCACTATCACTATGTGGATGTGTTTGCACGCCAACTTGAGATAAAAACACGTCAGCAAGCATCGCTCGATAACTTACTCACGCCCCCGTTGATGTTAGAAAACGATTTGTCTGCGGAGGATATTCAAGCCGAATTAGACAATAATGCGCAGGGCATTTTGGGCTACGTGGTGCGCTGGATAGACCAAGGCGTAGGCTGCTCAAAAGTGCCTGATATCAATCACGTTGGATTAATGGAAGACAGAGCAACGCTTAGGATTTCAAGCCAGCATATCGCCAATTGGTTATATCATGGCATTTGTAGCGAAGAACAAGTAGAAAAAACCTTTAGACGCATGGCCGCTGTTGTAGATGGTCAAAACGAAGGTGACAGCCTCTACCAACCAATGCTCAATGACCATAAACCGCTTAGTGAAAACCTCGCCTATAAAGCGGCGTTATCTTTGGTATTTGAAGGCCGAGTACAACCCAATGGTTACACCGAGCCGCTACTTCACGCCTATCGACAAGCCTATAAGCAGCAGGCTAATTAGCACCTTTTCATTTCGATGTCACTCAAATCAAGGCTGGTCAATCCAGCCTTTTTGGTTTTTCTGCTTGTGTCGAGGTAAACCTCGACCCACGTTGGATTTGTAGGTCGTGATTTATCACGACGAGCTTTTTTGTTTTGGGTTGTTTAGGTGCTTGTCGAAATATGTGTTGAGATAGGTGTCGAGGTAAACCTCGACCTACGTTGGGTTTGTAGGTTGTGATTTATCACGACGAGCTTCTTCATCGTAGATTGTTTAGGTGCTTGTCGAGATATTTGTTGAGATTTTTGTCGAGGTAAACCTCGACCTCCGTTGGGTTTGTAGGTCGTGATTTATCACGACGAGCTTCTATTTATATCTCGCAGTTATAGGCTACATTTGCGATGCAGTGATTAACGGTACTCGTGTTGAAACACCGTTGAGTGCAATTTTGTGGATCATTTCATCTATGGTAGTGCAGCAATCACTGAGAATGTAGACATTGTACTGCTCCGCCGATTTCGATAGCGCGGTATGGGTTACACAGTTTTGTGTCATCATGCCGCAGATATATAAAGTGTCGATACCTTTAGATTGGAGCAAATCGTTTAAGGAGGTTTGCTCAAAGCTGTCGGCATAGGACTTTACGATATGGTGGCCATTTTCTTGCGCTTGGCGTAGGCCATTATGAAGCTCTACACCGCTTGTTTCGGCATTGAAAAATGGTGCTTTTCCTTGCTCTGGATTAGCTATGTGCTGGACATAAATGACTTCCATATTTTGCTCTGCTGCTTTTTTGATAGCTGTATTGATGTTTGCTAGTGTATTTTCGCTATTCCATAGCGGGAAAAGTCCTCCAGAAAAGTAGTCATTTTGAATATCGATAACCAATAGTGCACTGTTGTTCATTTCTTTTACCTCGTTAGTTAATTTGCAGAGGTATTGTGCTGGAGTTGTAACTTTGACTGGAGTGTCTAAAATGACATTTTTGAGTTCAAATTCGACAACGTAGATGAAACCAATCAAAGTGGCGATTTGTCACTATCCTTATGCGATGAAGTCGGCTGTGTATGGTCTAGAAGAGTTGTTTTTTCTAGCAGATAGAATTTGTATCGAAGAGTCACAGGATACCCGCTTTATAACAAATGTTGTCACCTTTAGTGGTGCTGTAAAGGGGGATTACAATATTGTGTTATTGCCGCCGAGTGTTAATTCTGATTACTACCTTAAACCTGAGCCTCAATTACTTGCTTGGTTAACCGAGCAGCACCAACGAGGCGCAGTTATTGCCTCTGCCTGTGCGGGGGCTTTTATACTTGCGGCCTCGGGGCTAAGTCATCAGCGCTTACTTACCACGCATTGGGGGTTAACTGAGGCATTTAAACGGCACTTCCCTAACCAGCCTATTGATACGCGAAAAATTTTAATCGATCACAATGATATTATGTCGGCTGGCGGCATGATGTCATGGCTTGATCTTGGATTAGAGCTAGTCAAAAAATATAGCGGTCACATAGTCATGCGCAAGTTAGGCAAAACGCTAGTCGTAGATACGGCTCAGCGGGAGCAGAGCTACTATCATCAATTTCAGCCAAACTTTCAACATGGTGACGATGCTGTGCTGCGCGCTCAGCAGTACATTAACACCCATTATGGTCACAATATTTCAATTACAGAACTGGCTGATATCGCTCTACTTACGCAAAGAACCTTACAGCGACGTTTTGCTAAGGTGCTCGGACTCAATCCAAATCAATATCTGCAGCGGTTTCGGGTGCAGAAAATGTGTGATTTATTAGAAAGCACGAGTAAGCCATTTGATTGGATTGCGCACCAGGTCGGATACGAGGATACGACAGCCTGCCGTAAGGTGTTTAATAAGTGTATGGGCTTAACACCAAGCGAGTTTCGAAAACGTTTCTAGTTAACCTGACCCGGGATAACAACTTGTTCTCTAGCAGCTGTTATCCCTTACTACTGAGTTAAATTTGCTTGCAATAGGCCAGCTATTGACGCACAAATTTGCCTTGTATTAAGAAATAACTTCTGGCTAGAGTGATATTACACTTTTGAGCTTAGTGAATTTAGGTGGATTAACTTACTTCTTATCCCGAGTTCAGGTTGGTTATTTAAACTTGACTTAAAGTAAAAAATATTTGACTTGTGGTTGAGCAAAGTTTACGCTTTTAATGTAAAAAATACTTAACCTTGAGTAAAGTGAGGGTAACATGGAAAGCAACAATAAGATTAAAGCGTTTTTAGACTCGTTGAGTTTCCGTGACTTAACGATTGCGATAGAGTTTTTGGTAACAGGTTATATCTTGTATTTTTATTTAGGCGAAATAACAGCGGCTACAGAGCAGTTACGTCAAGATCCGAGTTGGGTATCAGGATTGTTGCTCAAGGTGATTGTTATTTCTATCGTGACATCTATTGCAGGTCAGCTGCTACTGAGCTTTGTTAGCGATAAAGATATGGATAAGCCGTTAGATGAGCGTGAAAAATTGGTTGCGCTATCTGGATGCAAACCTGCCTACTGGGTGCTTCAGGTTGGTGTGTGTATCTCTATTTTCCAGTATTCTGCTGAAGCGCAAAATTGGTCGCAAGCGCTTCCTTTTGAACTACCATTTACACCACTTCATATTTTAGTGATTGCATTTTTGCTGGCTGAATTGGTCGGTTATGGAACTCAGCTCGTCAAAGCTCGTTTGGGAGCTGTGTATGGCTGATTTACCAATAAAAAACAAAATCAGAATGCTACGTTTTATGAGTGGTGAAATGACACAAAAAGAGCTTGCTGAGCGAGTGGGGGTTACGAGACAAACGATTATGGCGATCGAGGCTGCAAAATACTCACCTTCGCTCGAAGTAGCATTTAAGATAGCGCATGTATTTAATGTCTCTATTGAAGAAGTATTCGAATATCAGCCGTAAAGTGCCAAAACAAGCGTGATGTAAAGGGGGTTTACGTCACGCTTTTTTGTTTCTGTGAGCACCGATACGTTTTTTGATTTAAATAGTTTAATAATTAGGCATTGTAATCTAGGCTTTAGGTAAATATATTGTTACTAATAAAGATAGTGCCTATGCAATGAACAGAGTCGTCATGTTATAAGGCCGATTGTCATAGACTTGCTCACGAGGTGTCATGGTTAAGCAGTACATATCAGTGAATAACTTGATTGGCACGATTATTTTGGTGTGGGGCTTGGTAATTCCCCCTGCCAGTGCAAGCGAATGCAGTAAAACGGTGAATATCGGCGTTGTTGCCGATTGGCCGCCATTAACTGTCTTTGATGAGCTTGGACCTTGGGGCCTAGACGTAGACATTGCCGAAATGGTGTTCCAGCATGTTGCCGTGTGTACCTCCTATATTCGCCTCCCTTCCAGCGCTCGCACTTTTGAAGAAATGTCAAAAGGAGTGATAGATGTTGCGGTAATGGTTAGCTACACTAAAGATAGAGAAGCATACGGAGATTTCTCTCTGCCCTACCGTTTTGAACGTATGCGATTATTCTCGTTATCACCTCCCACAGCGCTTGCTGATCTCGCTTCATTACTAAAGCAATCGAAAACCATAGGGTTGAGCATCGGATCTTACTATGGAGAGGAGCTTGGTAAGCTTAAACAAGATCCCCGCTATAAAGATCAATTTGTGAGTATTGCCAGTGCGCAGCGGCGGGTTGAAATGTTAATGAAAGCGCGTGTTGATTTTATTGTGGATGATATGATCACGGGGAACTATTTTATCAAAGAGCGAGGACTTGACGCTGCACAGGCTTGGCCTTATGTGGTACATGATAACCAAGTACATTTTTTGCTGCGTAAAAATGTTTTTAGTGCGAGGCTGAAAAGTAAAATTGATGAGGCGATCTTAGCGCTTAAGCCTAAGATTGAATTGTTAGTGGCGAGTTATCAGTCAAACGCGTCTTTTGGGGTTTCAACTGTCTCAAATAGATTTCCTAGTTACCAATCGTTACCGCTTTCAAATCTTAACTAGCAAGGATGTTTAGTCTTACTCAGTTCCATCATTTGATTCGGTTTTGGTTGTTTTCCAGCCAAACCAAACTTAATCAAATTGTCACATCAAAACGGTAAATTATCGCAAATACCTGCAAAATATCAGATTTTTTAAAATTTTTTAAGATTTTTTGTAATCCTTTAAAACCCCTTAGCTATCATGGGATTAACCTAGGTACAAACGTCAAAAATTTGGCTTTTTACAAAAAGTCAACCTTGAAGTCTCATCTTTATCACCCTAAGATTTATTTTAATTGAACGGTCAATTAATAAAAAGCTATGCCAAAAGTCGGAATGGAACCTGTTCGTCGTCAGCAGCTAATTGACGCCACTTTAGAGTCAGTTGCCGAGTTAGGATTACAAGCAACCACGATTAATAGTATCAGTAAAAGAGCCGGTCTCTCATCAGGGATCATCAGTCACTATTTTGGTGGTAAACAAGGCTTGATTGAAGCAACCGTGCGCTATCTATTAAACAACTTGAAATACAGTTTGTTGGACAAAACCTACGGTGGTTGTAGTGCCGAGCAGCGACTCATGTATATCGTAGAAGCTAACTTTGCCATGGTGCAGCAGCAGTCAAATACGACGCGCACTTGGTTGAGTTTCTGGGCGCAGTCCATGCACGATGACGAGCTACACCGACTACAGCGTGTTAACAGTCGCCGTCTGCAGAGTAACCTAGCGACTTCGTTTGCTGCTTTTATGCCGCGAGCACAGGCAAAAGAAGCGGCTGAGCTTGCCGCCGGTATGATTGACGGACTCTGGTTAAGAGCTGTGCTAAGCAAAGCTGACCATCATGCGTTTCATCACAGTGAAACGCTCGCAAAACGCTACATTCAATCACTTATTAAGCAGTTTGGAGGATAATGTGACAGTCCCTGTATATCAAAATTTTATTCATGGCCAGTTCTTGGCAAACCACTCAGGCGAAAAGTTTGCAGTAAAAAATCCAGCAACGGATGAAGTGATCTATGAGGTAGAGGTTGCTGACAGTCATGTTCAGCAAGCTGCGATTGAAAGTGCTAAAGCGGGCTTTGCATTATGGTCAGCGATGGCGCCAATTGAGCGTAGTCGTGTTTTACATAAAGCGGTATCTCTGTTGCGCGAGCGCAATGATGAGCTTGCTAAGATTGAAGTGTTAGATACAGGTAAACCTTGGCAAGAGGCTGAATGTGTAGACATTCAAACTGGCGCTGATGTGATTGAATATTTTGCAGGGTTGGCTCCCGCTCAAGTTGGCACTCAGCAGCCAGTGGGAGGGGACTTTTTCTATACCCGTAAAGAGCCCTTGGGGATTTGTGCAGGCATTGGCGCGTGGAATTATCCACTGCAAATTGCGTGTTGGAAATCAGGCCCTGCACTTGCTGCTGGTAACGCCCTCATTTTCAAGCCATCGGAAGAAACACCTCTAGGCGCGATTAAGCTGGCCGAAATCTTTATTGAAGCCGGTGTCCCAGCGGGCGTATTCAATGTGGTGCAAGGTGCCGCTGAGGTGGGCCAATGGCTTACTACCAGCCCTGATATTGAAAAAGTATCGTTCACCGGTGAAGTGGGTACTGGCAAAAAAGTAATGCAAAGTGCGGCAAGCAATTTAAAAGAAGTGACGATGGAGCTAGGCGGCAAATCACCGCTTATCGTTTTTGAAGATGCTGATATCTCTCAAGCGATAAGTGCCGCGATGTTGGGCAACTTCTACACCCAAGGTGAAGTGTGTACCAACTGCACACGCGTATTTGTACAGCGTAAGGTTTACGACGCCTTTTTGGCTGAGTTAAAGCAGCGTACCGAACAAAATATCATCGCGGGCGATCCGCTCGATCCAAACGTGAATCTTGGCGCCCTAATCTCAAAGCAGCATCACACACTGGTGATGGATTACATTGCAAAAGGCAAAGCTGAAGGCGCAACCGTACTGACCGGTGGTGAGGCACTTAGTCCTGAAACTGCGCCAAACGGCTATTTTGTCGCACCGACCGTATTTATCAACTGTCATGATGATATGACCATAGTGAAAGAAGAGATCTTTGGTCCGGTGATGTCGGTATTGGTATTTGATGACGAGGAGGAAGTCATTCAACGTGCAAACAACACCCACTTAGGTTTGGCTGCAGGTGTATTTAGTAAAGATATTCAACGTGCTCACCGTGTCATCCACCAGCTAGAAGCTGGTATTTGTTGGATCAATAGTTATGGCAACTCACCCGCCGAAATGCCCGTTGGAGGCTATAAGCAGTCGGGCATTGGTCGCGAAAATGGCATCGAGACGCTAGATCAATATACTCAGACTAAGTCCGTGTATGTTGGTATGAGCGATATTGAAAGTCCATTTTAATCGAGGAGTATGATGACTGATTTTGATTATATTATTGTAGGTGCAGGTTCTGCAGGCTGTGTGCTTGCAAACCGCCTATCGGAAAATCCAGCGCACAAAGTACTAATACTCGAAACTGGCGGTAGTGATAAGAGTATTTTTATTCAGATGCCAACCGCGCTATCTATTCCAATGAATACCGATAAATATGCTTGGCAGTTCCATACTGAGCCCGAGCCGCACTTAGACAATCGCGTTATGCATTGTCCTCGCGGCAAGGTACTTGGTGGTTCATCGTCAATCAATGGCATGGTGTACGTTCGAGGTCATGCTAAAGACTTTGACGAGTGGCAAGACAGTGGTGCACAAGGTTGGGATTATCAGTCTTGTTTGCCTTACTTCAAGCGCGCTGAATCTTGGTATTTAGGTGGCGACGAGTACCGTGGTGAGCAAGGTCCGCTTGGCACCAATAATGGTAATGAAATGGCAAACCCGCTCTATCGTGCGTTTATTAGCGCTGGTGAGCAAGCGGGTTATGCGTTTACTAAAGACTATAACGGTGAGCAGCAAGAAGGCTTTGGGCCGATGCATATGACCGTAAAAGGTGGTAAACGTTGCTCGTCTAGCCGAGCCTATTTAGACCCCATTAAACATCGCAGTAACCTCACCATAGTCACGGGTGCTTTGGTACAAAAAGTACTGTTAGATGGCAAAACCGCTACAGGCGTTGAATACAGTGTGAAAGGAAACCTGAAAAAAGCGAATGCAGCGAAGGAAGTGATCCTAAGTGCAGGTTCAATTGGTTCACCACATTTATTACAGTTATCTGGCATTGGTGATACAGAGGCTTTAACCGCAGCGGGTGTTGAAGTAAAACACCATTTACCTGGGGTTGGCAAAAACCTTCAAGATCACTTGGAGTTTTATTTCCAATACAAGTGTAAGCAGCCTATCACCTTAAACGGCAAGCTGGGGTTAATTTCTAAAGGTTTGATCGGTGCAAGATGGTTGCTTGATAAATCAGGTCTTGGCGCGACCAATCACTTTGAATCTTGTGCCTTTATTCGTTCGGAAGCAGGCGTTGAGTGGCCAGATCTTCAGTACCACTTTTTACCTGCGGCCATTCGCTACGATGGTAAAAGTGCCTTTGATGGTCATGGGTTCCAAGTTCATGTCGGCCACAATAAACCAAAGAGCCGTGGTGAAGTAACGATTAAGTCAGCAGATCCAACGGTGGCGCCTAAAATACAGTTTAATTACCTAGCTGAACAAGAAGACATCGAAGGGTTTAGAGCTTGTGTCAGGTTGACTCGTGAAATCATCGAGCAGAGTGCGTTTGATGATTTTCGGGAGAGCGAGATCCAACCTGGTGAGCAAGTGCAAACCGATGAAGAAATTGATGCCTTTGTGCGTCAAGCGGTAGAAAGTGCTTATCACCCTTCTTGTTCATGCAAAATGGGTGAGGATGAAATGGCGGTTGTAGACTCGCAAACCCGTGTGCACGGTGTAAAGGGGCTACGCGTTGTGGATTCATCTATTTTCCCGACCATTCCAAACGGCAACCTCAATGCGCCGACTATTATGGTCGCGGAAAAAGCAGCGGATATGATTTTAGGCAATTCACCACTTGCCGCTGAGGGAGCAAACGTTGCTATGACACAAAACTGGCAACAGGTTCAACGTAGTTCGGAGATCTAGTTTCGCCACTCGTATGGGAAAGTTCGTGCCCCATATGAGACCTGCAGTGGCATGCAGTGCAAATCGTTTGCACTGCATTAATGCGGGAATAATGTAAATAAAAACAACGGAGAAAAAATGAGTTACTTCTATCAATTTTGGGAGGGTGACAATGACAGTATGGCTTAGTGCAGGCATCATTTTCACCCTATTGGCAATTGCCTTTATTTTATTGAAGTGGGGGAATTTACAGTGCGTTGGTGTTACACCGGTTAAAACGTTCACTTTTATTGCAATCTTATTTACTTCTGGCCTAGATGTTGGCCTGATCATGTTTCCGCTTACGGAGTTTGCGGGTTACGCAGACATAAAAGCAAGCCCAGAGTATGCATTTACTAATCCGCTGGCCATAGAGTTTGGCTTTTGGGGATTTTTAATCTGGGGGTTCTACTTTCTTACGTGCTTTTATTTCTGCGTAATAGAGCCCAAAGTGAAATTCTTTGAAATTCCTTGGGTTAAATTCATTAATAACCTAGTTATTATCGGTACTTGTGCGTTTACCGCATTCTTATTGTTGTCTAATCTACCTTGGTATTTACCAAGCTTAGGTGACGGTGAATCGGTTATTCCTAGTTTCTATTTGATAGTGTTTGCGGCGATTGCTTTTGCGGTTTATTCAAGCACCAGCCTGAAGTACGTCCGCTTTTTAAGCATTACGACGACTTGGGTCTTTATCGGTTTAATTGCCTTTATGTGGGCGTCAGCGTTTGTCTTTGGTGACAGTGCAATGTCGAGTTATACCAACAACTTGGCGCTGATCGGTGGCTATTTTACTAATTTAGATCAGTTTGTGCTGCCACTGAATGACTATCACGAGTTTTATCTGTTTTGGTGGTTTGCGTGGAGCATCATGATAGGGCAATTCACATCGCGTTTTGTCGGTGGTTTGAAAACCTATCAAGTGCTAGCGGCGATGCTGGTTTTCCCGTCTATTCCAATCGCAGCGTGGTTTAGTGTGCTTTATCACTACCATGAGGCTGGGATCCCAACTGCGGGTATTAAAAACTTTGCAATGGTCTTTGTTGGCGTGGTGTTTGTAATTAATTCACTCGACTCTTTGATCCGCCTATATACAGACAACCTAAACCTCACGGTTAGCCGTTTGGGAAAAAGAAACTATATTTTATTTAATATCGTGGCGTTATCACTGCTTACGCTGTTATTTAAACTAAACTTTTTACAGATCCAATGGGTTGGTGCGTTAGTCATAGGCTTGTTCTTCTCATGTTTTGGTTACATTGCATATAGCAAATACAAAACCGTGAGCAAGATTGATAGCTCGCCAAAAGACAACCTTATCGACTTTAGCAAAATTGAATCAGTAAACTAGGGATACAACTACATGACAACTTTAAAGAAAACACTTTGTGCATTCCCACTTGTACTCGCGTCTAACTATGCGGTGGCAGACTGGTCTGCAACGCTTACTGGTGCATCTGACTATACCTTTAACGGTGTGAGTCAAACGCAAAATGACCCAGCTCTACAAGGTAGCATCGATAAAGCCTTTGCTAATGGCGTGTATGCTGGGAGCTGGGCGTCTAACGTCGATTTTGGTGATGACACGGATCTAGAGTGGGACTTTTACGTTGGTCGCTTTATCGAGCTGAACCAAAGCTGGAGCCTTGACTATGGTATTGCTTACTATTCTTATCATGGTGGTGACAACTCAAGCGATGGTAACTACCCAGAGATCTATACTAAGTTTGGTTACGCGAGTGAGTTTGGCCAAACTGAGTTTAATTTTTGGTACAGCTGGGACTATTTCGGAACCGAAGCGGGTCACACTATTGCGATGGTAGCACATACTTTTGAAATTGCAGAAGGTCATGCACTACGAGCAAGCTTTGATATCTCCAATTCATTGGATGGCGATAAATATACGTGGGATGGTAACGATAAATCTTACAATCACTATCGCCTTGCTTATCAAACGGCATTTAAAGGGTTTGATATTGAAGTGGCGGCTGAAAATACGAGCTTAGATTGGGATACGGCTGATGAACGTATCGTACTTTCTGTGTCGAGAACATTTGATTTATAACTCGTATTAAGATGTGATGATTGTAATACCAGCCTAACCTAGGCTGGTATTTTTTTGCCTACAAGGCACAATGATTCAGTATTGTTATAAGGATGATGATTATGAATCTTAACCAAGTTACCCTGCCCGTTGATGATATGGATGCAGCTTGTCAATTCTATCGAACGCTAGGCTTTACTCAAATTGTTGATACACCTCACTATGCTCGATTTGAATGCCCTGAAGGTAATGCAACCTTCTCCTTGTCGTTAGAAGCGCCTCCCATTAATAATGGTGCGGTTATTTACTTCGAGCATGAACAGTTAGATGAGTGGGTCACAGAGCTTGAGGCCCGGGGTATCGTATTTGAGCAACTGCCTACAGAGCAGCGCTATCTGTGGCGAGAAGCCATACTGTTTGACCCTGCAGGGAACAAGATCAAATTATACTGGGCTGGTGAAAATCGACTGGATCCTCCTTGGCGTGTGGAACTTAAAGGATTTTAGTAAATTCATTCTTGTTTATTTAATGTTAAAATTTGTTTTACAAACATTGTTAAATTGTGTAACTTTAATGGTGACTGTACAACTGGGTAAGAAGTCCGAGTGGAGTCGCTTAAGTTAGGGGATTTTTCACCAATCGCCTGATGGATTGTTTTGAAAGATTGAGAACGACGTATTGAACATTTCTACAGATCAAGTTGTACCATTCTCCCAATTTGCCGTTACCAGATAAACGGATGTGCTGTTGCGGCAAATTATTTCTCTATCCTTGACTAATTGCTAGGCCCAAGTTTCAAACTTATGAACTTTCTAAAAGATATTCCAGCTGATGTAACCGAAGAAATTTTTGAAACGGTGCTGTCTCATCCAAATATTCGTATTGAACGGATAGTATCAAACGGTCATACCTCTCCAAGCTCTGGATATTACGACCAAGACGAAAACGAATGGGTACTGGTATTAAAGGGCTGTGGTGAGTTGACTTTTGATGATGGTAAAATAGTAACCTTAAAGGCGGGTGATAGTCTTAATATTCCCGCACATCAAAAGCATAAAGTAAGTTATACAGACACTTCTGAGCCAACTATATGGCTCGCAATTTTTTATTAACTAACCTGAGGTTTGGATAAGTAATGTTCCAACTCATTGTTGCTAAAGTACAACTTAGTTTTTTCCTTGTCTAGCCAGAGAGTTTTAGGGAAAACACCGCTTCCGTCTCGCTAAGGTACCTATATC